>DATBZT010000214.1:0-22458 GCA_036513055.1 Gemmatimonadaceae bacterium
GGGATTTATCGCCTTTCTCGTCCTAACGAGAGGACGGTCGAAGTGGACACTTTTCTCGCGATACGGCGACGGAAAAACCCGCCACATGTCGTGCAAATACGCGGCATCGCCTGCCATATGGGCACAATGCAAAGCGTCCCACACCTTTCGAGAGAGATGTGGGACGCTGAGCTGCAGCAGCCAGGCCGGACTATCGCCTTGTCTTATCGACGTTGTTTCCGATGACTCCGCCGAGGATTGCCCCAGCAAGTCCGCCAACCACTGCGCCCTTCACCCTGTCGCGGCTCGTCACCGCACCAAGGACTGCTCCCGCGCCGGCGCCGATGGCAGCGTCACGCGTGGTGTGCTTGACGATTACCTGGGGACGCGCCGCCGGATAATAGGTACCCGAGGACGAGGACGAGGACGAGGACGATCGTCTGACAGTGCTCGTCCGGCGAACCGGAGTCGTCGTGCGTGGCGTGGCGTAAACTGGCTGTCCGCCGACGTACCCAACGGGTGTGACACCCTGCGCCACCGCGGCACGCTCTGCTGCCGAAACGCTGTCCATCGCCGTGTACGGACGGGCCTGTGCCGCCAGAGACAGGTCAGAATTCAGAGCGTCATCCACCTTCTTGTTGCTATCATCACGGCTGCAAGCGACCGCCAGAATGGCCGCTGGCACCAGGAAAAGCATTCGATATGTTCTCATTTAATCCTCTCCGAATTTTGGCCGCTAACCGCGTCCAGGACATATAGAAAGGCAGGTACCGTGCCATGTTTGGAGGCCTTTTTTGGGGGCCTTCAGGCTAGGCCGCCGTAGCGGCCGATAACTCCTCGATGTCCACCGTCCGGGGAGTGCCCTCGCGAGGCAGAATCAGCGTGAAGGTGCTTCCCTGTCCCAGCACTGAGTCCAGCTCGAGCGATCCGTCGAGAAGCTTTGCCAGACGTCTGGAGATGGGCAGCCCTAATCCTGTTCCGGGCTGCTGATGCGGCGACACCTGAACGAACTCCTCAAAGACTCGCGCCTTGTCTTCCTCGGAAATGCCCTCGCCCTGATCGATGACACTGATTGATACACCGCCGTCCGGCATTGGTGCGGCCTTGACCTCTATTGGCTGCCGTCTTCCGAACTTGATCGCGTTGGAAAGAAGGTTCAGAAGTATCTGGCGTACGCGCCGCGGGTCTGTGGTGACGGCGAGGGAATCGGAGTCGTGGTTGAACGAGAGCTGCGAACCGTATTCGTCGGCAAGCGGCCGGACGGTAACGAAAAGATCCTCGATCAGGACGGCGATGTTCACCGGTTGAACTGCCAGCTCGATTTTGCCGGCCTCAATCTTCGACAAGTCGAGAACGTCGTTGACGAGCTCGAGTAGATGCCGTGCGGCTTTCAGGGTTCGCTGGAGGCCCTCTCGCTGTTTGTCGTTGAGAGGTCCGTAGATGTTGTCGATGAGCAGCGTGCTGTACCCGATCACTGCGTTGATCGGCGTCCGCAGCTCGTGGCTCATGGACGCATAGAAGCGGTTTCGCACGCCCATCGCCTGCTCGAGCTCGAGCTGTCTGTTGTGGAGCTGCACGTTCAGCTCGGCGAGCTGTGCCGTAGATTTCGCTTCTGATTCCAGGAGCGCCGCCCGGTGCTGAAGCTCGAGCTCCCGCCGCTGGCTGTCAGCGAGCATTTCAGATTGTTCTTTGATCTGCTGCTGCTTCAGAAAGAGATCCACGAATACAGCGACCTTCGATCTGAGGACATCAGGGTTGAACGGCTTGAACACGTAGTCAACCGCCCCCATTGAGTAGCCCTTGAAGACATAGGAGTCTTCCTTGCTGATGGCGCTCAGGAATATGATGGGGATGTAACGCGACTTCTCTCTGGACTTGATGATCTGCGCGGTGTCGAAGCCGTTCATTTCTGGCATCTGCACGTCGAGCAGTATCACCGCGAAGTCATGCTGGAGGACGCATTTGAGCGCTTCCTCTCCTGAGTGCGCGGATATCAGGTTCTGCCCAAGCGGCTCGAGAATCGCCTCGAGAGCGAGGAGGTTCTCGGGCCGATCGTCGACAAGGAGGACGTCCACCCGGCCGTTGGCGTTCATCCAGCCGCACTCCTGGCCTGAGCCGGCTCAGACCCAACCATCTCGACAAGGAGGGGAGCAATTTCGTCGAGCGGGATGACTATTGCCTCGGGCACTCTCCGCCGTGCCGCCAGCGGCATCACCGAACTCTCCGCCGTTGCCGGGTCCTGGACAATCGCGCGTCCGCCGCGATCCACGATGTGCCTCAGCCCGCGCGACCCGTCATCATTTGCGCCCGTGAGAACCACCCCTATTGCGGCTCCAACATATGCGTCACCTGCCGAGCTGAAAGTCACGTCGATTGAAGGACGACTGAAGCGAACCATCGGATCGGTGGTGAGCGATAGATGTCCCTTTTCCACCAGCATGTGATAATTCGCCGGCGCGATGTAAACGCTCTGTGAAACCAGCGGCTCCTTGTCCTCGACGTCGACGACCCGCAGTGGTGTCACGTCCTGCAGCAGAGAAACGAGCAGGTTGTCAGCGTGCTTGCCTCGATGCTGTACCACGACAACAGGCACCCGGAAGTCAGGAGGCAGGCTGCTGAAGAGCCGGCTCAACGCAGCTAACCCTCCCCACGACGCTCCCACCACGACGATCTCCGGGCCGGTCATCTCACCTTCCGATAGATCTTTTCGGGCCCGTTGATTTGCTCGTAGCTGTCTTCGTACGGAGAAAATCGGATGGCTTCCTTACTGCCCAGCGCCAAGATACCGAACATCGCCAGGCTGTCGTAGAAGAGTGTGTGCACTTTTGCCTGCAGCGTCTTGTCGAAGTAGATCAGGACGTTTCGGCAGAGGATCACATTGAACTCGCTGAACGATCGGTCGGTGACGAGGTTGTGCTGGGAGAACACGACGTTTTTCGTCAGACCTGGAGAAAAGAGCGCGCCCCCGTACTTGGCGACGTAATAGTCGGAGAACGATCGTTTGCCGCCGGCGGCAATGTAGTTCTCCGTGTATTCCTGCATCCGCTCGATTGGAAAGATGCCCGCCTTGGCTTTCTGCAGCACCACTTCATTGATGTCGGTGGCGTATATCCGTGACCGCTCGTACAGCCCTTCCTCTTCGAGCAGCATTGCCATGGAGTAGACCTCTTCGCCGGTGGCGCAGCCGGCGTGCCAGAACCTGATGAACGGATAGGTCCGCAGTGTCGGGACAACCTGCTCTCTGAATACGCGATAGAACTGCGGATCCCTGAACATTGCCGTCACGTTGATCGAGAGATCGAGCAGTAATCGCTCCATCATGTCGGGCTCGTGGAGCACGCGATCCTGGAGCGCGCTGATAGTCGCGAGACCTTCTGCTTCGACGCGCTTGCACAGCCGGCGTCTGATCGACGCGTACGCGTATTGCCGGAAATCGAAGCCGTAATGCCTGAATATTCCCTCGAGGAGCAGCTCGACTTCGATCTGCTCCAGCTCGGGACTATATTTTGGCGGCGTCCCTCCCGCGGACGGGACGTTCTGCTCTACTTGTATAGCCACACGCGAAGTAATGAGATGAGCTGCTCGGTATCCACCGGCTTCATGATGTAGTCCGATGCTCCGGCGGCAATGCACTTCTCGCGATCACCCTTCATCGCTTTCGCCGTGAGTGCGATGATCGGCAGCGATTTGAATCGTGAAATCGCCCTGATCGCCCTCATGGTGTCGTAACCGTCCATCTCCGGCATCATCACATCCATCAGCACCACATCGACCTGTGCGTCCTGTTCCAACGCCGCGACGGCGTCCTTGCCATTCTCCGCAAAGCGCACGTCCATGCCGTGATCCTCCAGCACGCTGGTCAACGAGAAGATGTTGCGCACGTCGTCGTCCACGATGAGAACGTGTTTGCCCGCGATTACTGCGTCGGCGTCATGAAGCTGCTCGAGCATCCGGCGCTTTGTTTCGGGCATTTTGGCCTCGACGCGATGCAGGAACAGCGCTGTCTCATCGAGCAGCCGTTCCGGCGATTTCACGTCCTTTACGATGATCGTCTCGGCGTATTTCTTGACTCGCGTTTCTTCAGCTCCGGTGAGCTGCTTGCCCGTGTAGACGATGATCGGAAGCTCCGACATGCTCAGATCCGATTTGACCTTTTCCAGGAAGTCGAAGCCACTCATGTCGCGCAGGCCGAGGTCGAGCACGACACAGTCGTAGTGCTTGCCCGACGACAGCTCGGTCATTGCCGCCTCGGCAGAATCCACCGCGGTGATCTCCACGTCTTCGTGAGCGATCAGCTCGACGATGGCCTTGCGCTGGGCGTCGTCGTCTTCGACCACCAGCAGGTGCTTGGGAATGTCCTCGAGGAATCGTGAGATGCGAGCGAATGCGTCGTCGAGCGCCTCTTTCGTCACCGGCTTGGAGAGGTACGCTATCGCGCCGGCCTTGAGACCCTGCTGGCGGCGCTCCACACCGCTGATGATGTGAACCGGAATGTGGCGTGTGTGCGGGTTGTGCTTCAGCCGCTCCAGAACTTTCCACCCGTCCATTCCCGGCATGTCGATGTCGAGCGTGATGGCGTCGGGACGGTATTCCTGCGCCAGGATTAGGCCTTGGTCGCCGTCCAGACTCACGATACCCTTGAAGCTTTTCTCCCGCGCCATGCCGAGCAGAACCTTGGCGAAGTTGGCGTCGTTCTCGATGATGAGGAGAGTTCGGTCGCCAGGCTCGATGTTCTCGTGGTCATCTTCCACCACATACTGACGCGCGCGACGTTCCGGCTGAACTGCCGTCGAACTGTGTGCCGGCGTTGGCCTCCATGTGGGATTCGTACGCGAGCGCGGAACTCCGGCAGCCGATTGAGAAGACTGCAGCTGCCGTTGAGAATTCGACGGCTCCGGATCTACGTATGAAATGGGCAGAAAGAGCGTGAACGTGCTTCCTTTTGCGGGCACGCTCTCCACCCTGATCTCACCACCGATCAGCCGTGCTATCTCCCGGCTGATCGAGAGGCCGAGTCCCGTGCCCCCAAACTTGCGGCTGGTGGTGCCATCGGCCTGCTGGAACGCCTCGAATATGAGGCGTTGCTTTTCCTGGGCGATGCCGAGCCCTGTGTCGGTGACCGCAAAGGCCAGCACCATCGGACTATTGTCGAGCACCGGGTTGGCGAAGCGACGTGCCTTGTCTGCCCGGCGAACATGAAGCGACACGCTCCCCTCGTTTGTGAACTTGAAGGCGTTCGACAACAGGTTCCTCAGCACCTGCTCCAGCCGTTGTCCATCGGTCCTGATGGTGGCAGGAACGTCTGAGGCGATATCGATGTTGAACGCGAGGTGCTTGTCATCGGCCATCGCCCCGAAGCTGCGTTGCAGCGAGTCCTTCACTTCCGATACCAGAACGTCGCTCGGATTAAGCTCCATCTTTCCGGCCTCGACCTTGGACAAGTCGAGGACATCGTTGATGAGGGACAGCAGATCACTGCCCGATGAATTGATCGTCTGGGCATATTCCACCTGCTTCGACGTGAGATTCCCATCTTTATTGTCAGCCAGCAGCTTGGAAAGAATGAGCAGGCTGTTGAGAGGTGTTCTCAGCTCGTGTGACATGTTGGCGAGAAACTCCGACTTGTACTTCGAGCTGACCGCCAGCTGCTCGGCTTTCTCTTCGAGGGCGACGCGCGCCGATTCTACTTCGTCGTTCTTCTGCTCGACCTTTCTGTTCTGCTCGGCCAACAGTGAGGCTTTCTCCTCCAGCTCCTCGTTCACCGCCTGCAGCTCAACCTGCTGATCCCGCAACAGCTCTTCCGAGGCGCGCAATGACTTCGTCTGAGCTTCCAGCTCGGAGTTCGACTTTCTGAGCTCGTCCTGCTGCTGCTGCAGCTCCTGCGACTGGCTCTGGAGCTCCTGCGTCAGGCTCTGCGATTGTTCCAGCAGCTCTCTCGTCCGCATGTTCGCGGCGATCATGTTGAGCACCACGCCGACGCTCTCGCCGAACTGATCCAGGAACAGCTGGTGGATCTGGCTAAACGGCAGGAACGATGCGAGCTCGATGACCGCCTTTACTTCGCCTTCGAACAGCACCGGCAGTACGAGGATGTTGCGCGGTGGAGCTTCACCCAGCCCGGAGGTTATCTGGATATAGTCCGACGGTACGTTCGTCAGCAGAATCGGCTTTTTCTCGAGCGCCGCCTGACCGACGAGTCCCTCACCGAGCACGAAGCGGTTGGCGACATGCTTCCGCTCCTTGTAGGCGTAACTCGCGATCAGCTTGAGCACCGAGGTCGCCTCCTCGTGCTCCATGATGTAAAACGCTCCGTGGTGCGCCGAAACAAGCGGGGTCAGCTCCGACATGATCAGCCGGGACACCGACTCAAGATCCTTCTGGCCCTGCATCATGCGCGAGAACTTGGCGAGGTTCGTCTTGAGCCAGTCCTGTTCGGTGTTCTTCTCCGTCGTGTTCTTTAAATTCGCGATCATCTGGTTGAGGTTGCCCTTGAGCTCATCAAGCTCTCCCTGCGCCTCCACCGTGATCTGGCGCGACAGATCACCTCGCGTGACGGCTGTCGCCACGTCGTTAATTGCGCGCACCTGAAGGGTCAGACTGTTCGCCATCGCGTTCACGTTGTCAGTCAGCGCGCGCCACGTACCCGCGGCTCCCGGAACTTCGGCCTGTCCGCCGAGCTTGCCCTCGGTTCCCACTTCCTTCGCCACACGCGTCACTTCGTCGGCAAAGACGCGCAGACTGTCCACCATCGCGTTGATCGTGTTCTTGAGCTCCAGAATCTCGCCACGAACCTCGACGGCGATCTTCTGCGACAGATCCCCCTGCGCCACCGCCGTTGTCACGAGAGCGATGTTCCGGATCTGGCCGGTGAGGTTGCCGGCGAGTGTGTTGACGTTGTCGGTGAGGTCTTTCCACGTTCCGGCGACGCCCGGCACCTGCGCCTGTCCGCCCAGCCGGCCTTCGGTTCCCACTTCGCGCGCAACACGCGTCACTTCGGAGGAGAACGCGCTCAGCTGATCCACCATGATGTTGATGGTGTTCTTGAGCTCGAGTATCTCACCCTTCACGTCCACCGTCATCTTGCGTGACAGATCGCCGCGCGCCACAGCCGTCGTGACGTCGGCGATGTTTCTCACCTGCCCGGTGAGGTTCGACGCCATGAAGTTCACGTTGTCCGTCAGGTCCTTCCATGTCCCGGCCACGCCAGGCACTTCAGCCTGGCCGCCAAGCTTCCCTTCGGTTCCCACCTCTTTCGCCACGCGCGTTACTTCGCCGGCGAAAATCCGCAAGCTGTCCACCATCGCGTTGATCGTCTGCTTGAGCTGGAGAATCTCGCCCTGCACGTCGACCGTGATCTTGCGTGACAGGTCGCCCTTGGCGACCGCGGTCGTCACATCCGCAATGTTGCGGATCTGCCCGGTGAGGTTCGACGCCATCGCGTTCACATTGTCGGTGAGATCCTTCCACGTTCCGCCAACGCCCGGTACCTCCGCCTGACCACCCAGCTTTCCTTCGGTTCCCACTTCCTTCGCGACACGGGTCACTTCCGACGCGAACGCGCCGAGCTGGTCAACCATGGTGTTGATCGTGTTCTTGAGCTCCAGTGTCTCGCCGCGCGCTTCAACGGTGATCTTGCGGGAGAGATCTCCCTTCGCCACAGCTGTCGTCACGTCAGCGATGTTGCGCACCTGGCTGGTGAGGTTGCCGGCAAGGGTGTTCACGTTGTCGGTCAGGTCCTTCCACGTTCCGGCAACACCGGGAACGTGCGCCTGGCCACCCAGCTTGCCGTCGGTTCCCACTTCCTTCGCCACACGCGTCACTTCAGAGGCAAACGCGCTGAGCTGATCGACCATCTTGTTCACCGTGGTACCGATTCTCAGGAACTCGCCCTGCACCGACTTGCCGTCGATCTCGAGCACCATCTTCTGCGACAGGTCGCCCTCGGCCACGGCCGTGAGCACTCGCGCGACTTCAGTAGTGGGCGACGCAAGGTCGATGATGAGAGAGTTGAGCGAGCTCGTCATTGTCGCCCAGCCGCCGGTGGCGCGGCCGATTGAAGCGCGCTCGTTCATCTGGCCTTCGCGCCCGATCGTCGTGCTCACGCGCACCACTTCAGACGCGAGTCGCTCGTTTCGCTCGGCGATGCCGTTGAATGCGTCAGCGATCTGCGCCATCAGTGGATCGGCGCTCTCCGGAATTCGAACTTCGAATTCTCCATCGCGCAAATCACGCAGGCCGGCGAGAAGAACCTGCAACTCCGGGCGCAAGAGAGAGCCCTCGCTGCCTCCGTTGCCCCCATTGCCGTTTCGCCGCCGGGTCACGGCACCCGATCCGTTCTTGCGGCGGATGCGTGTTTCATCCGTCGCCCCAACTGCGGAGCCGGCGTTCTGATCGCCGGTCCCTCCAGACCTTTTGCGCCGGGGTGGCGCGGTCTCTTCCTGAGTTTCGATTGTATCGCCGATTTCCACGGCTTCTCCTGATCAGATGGTGCTACTGTCCGTCACTTCATGAGGAAAGTGGCGGGGTACCGGCTGCGGAAAGCGGCCGGAAGGGGCCAAATCATGTTTACTGTATTCAAGAGTGGTACCGTTTCCTTCGAAAGTGCGCTCCGGAGGCCGGCAAAGTGGGCTCGCGGGGACTCGGCCATCCGACCGGTTGATGAATGCAACACTGGGCGCAGCGCTCATAAGATGGGGCCCTTCATCAATCGAACCGGGATGCCGCCATTTCGCGTTCGGAAGACTTCTGCGAGGCTGAGCCTGAGGCTCGCCTCGAGCATCACGTCCGCTGACAGGAGGGCGATGGTGTACCCTTTTGCCCGCTCGCGAGCGATGTTGCCCAGTTGAGCATAGAGGTTTCGTAGCGGCCCTCGGTCTCCTACCCGCACACCATAAGGTGGATTCGTGACTATCCAACCGGGCCCATGCGGGGGTCTCATAGCTGAGATGGGCTTGGTCTCGATCTGGATGTTCTCCAACACGCCAGCCCGTTCAGCATTCGATCGAGCTGATTTAATGACACCATCATCTCTGTCAGACGCCATTATAACGACATTTGAGCCAAGAATAGCCAGTTCAGCAGCTTCTCTCTTGAGATACTCCAAAATCGCGGAGTCGTAGTTCGGCCAATCCTGAAAGCTGAAGCTCCGACGCATTCCCGGGGCGATTCGGCGGGCGATAAGCGCCGCCTCAATAGCAATCGACCCCGACCCACACATTGGATCGACCAGCGGCGAACGGGAGTCCCAACCGCTCCCGATGACCATGGCAGCAGCCAGCGTTTCCCGAAGCGGGGCCTTGCCTGTCGCCTGGCGGTAGCCCCTCCGGTGCAATAGAGCACCCGAGCTGTCAACGCTGACAACGCAGTTGTCATGAGCCAGCCGCACCGTGAAGAGCTGTGCCGGCGAAGATTCGCTCAGCTCGCCATCGCCGTTCTCGACAGCTTCGCTCGCCGCGGCGCTGACGGCAACGCCTTTTACGCGCTTTGCCACCGCTTCTGAGAACCGCTGGGCAACCGCGTCCGAATGATATAACCGGGATTTTCTGCACGTTACGCGAAACTGTGCACGTGAACCTGGATGCAGGTACTCATCCCAGCGAATTCGCTTTGCTCGTCGCTCCAGCTCGTGAAAGCTGTCGGCGTGGAATTCATCCACGCGAACGACGATTCTGCTCGCCGTACGCAGAGAAAGGTTGGCGCGGTACAGGCCGGCGAGGTCGCCACTGAAATTCACACCGCCCTCAACCGGCATCGCATCACTATTGCCGATGCGGTGTAATTCCGACGTAACAATGTTCTCGAGCCCGGGAGCCGAGACGGCGAACATGCGCATCGGAGCTTTTGGCTTAACGGCTGATCCGGACACTTAATTGAATATACGCTGCGCCATGAGGCGAGCACGTGTGATCAGAACGCAGACGCAGGAATAATTCCTGCCATTGAAGCTGGCTATGGAAAAAAAGATCACCCGGCAATCCGCGAGATCCATTCTCACGGACAGATTCGGTCATGCCGAATTCAGGCGAGGACAGTGGGATCCCATCCAAGCAATTCTCGAGGGTGGTGATGCGCTGGTCGTAATGCCCACTGGAAGCGGCAAGTCAGTGATCTACCAGCTTCCGGCGCTTCTGTTGCCCGGCCTGACGATTGTCGTAAGCCCGCTTATCGCCTTGATGAAGGACCAGAAGGACAAGCTCACCGCCCAGGGAGTTGATGCTGTCGCGATGCACTCTCATCTCTCGACCCTCGAAGCGCGCGAGGCACACCGGCAGATACGCGACGGCGAGGGAGAGCTGCTCTACGTCACCCCCGAACGATTCAAGGACAGAGACTTCTTCGAGCACCTTCTCAGCCGCGAAGTGAGTCTGTTCGTCATCGACGAAGCCCACTGCGTGAGCCAGTGGGGCCACGATTTCCGTCCCGACTACCTGTCACTCGGCTCGATTGCCAAACGGCTCAAGCGGCCGCCGATACTCGCCCTCACCGCGACGGCCACGCAGGAGGTTCAGGACGACATCGTGCACCAGCTCGGGATGCATAACCCTCACGTCACGATTACCGGTTTCGCGCGGCCAAATCTCCGCTTCGAGGTGAGACGCACGGTAAACGACAGCATTAAGGATGCGATCGTCGAGCAGATACTGAGAGACGAGGAAGGCTCGGGCGTCCTGTATGTCGCCACGGTCAAGGAAGCTGAGCGACTGCATAAGATGCTATCCGAGCGGCACGACATCGGCCTCTATCATGGCAAGCGCCCCCCGGCGGAGAGAAAGGCCGTTCAGGAAGCGTTCATGTCGGGAGAGCTCAAGGCGATCATTGCCACCAACGCCTTTGGGCTCGGAATCGACAAGCAGGCTATCCGCTTTGTGGTACACTACAATTTTCCCGGATCGATCGAATCCTACTATCAGGAAGCGGGACGCGCCGGACGCGATGGCCTGCCCGCAACATGCACGATGCTCTACCGCGTCGAGGATCGCCGCATCCAGGCCTACTTCCTCGGCGGACGTTACCCGGAGGTGGAGGAGGCAGCACGCGTCGCGCTCGCGCTCGAGAAATATCCCGTCGATCAGCATGTTGCGCTGAGCGACATCTCCGACATCACGGAAGTGCCGCAGAGAAAAGCGAAGATTGTTTTCGCGCTCCTCAAGCGGCACGGCCTGGTGCGGGAACACCGGGGAGGACGCTGGCAGCGCCTCCGTGGAAATCTCACTTCAGTGGATCTGAGCCGTGACCTGCGCGACTACGAGGAGCGCCGCGCCGCCGACCGGAAGAAACTCGACACGATCATCCAGTTCTGCCAGACCACGGAATGCCGGACAAGGTTCATCCTCGAGCATTTCGGCGAAGAAGTGTCAGTCGACTGGAGCTGCGGCAACTGCGATGCCTGTGACGCCCGCCTGCTGTGGGCACAACCCGCCTGAACAACGCGGCAGCTCGCCGGCTTCGATTAGGCCAGCCGCGCTTCCAGCTTCAAGTCCACATTGCCTGAGAGGGCCTTCGACACGGGGCACCCCGACAGCGTCGCTCGCGCAATCTCCTGAAACTTTGCGTCATCGATGTTCGGCACTGTCGCGGTGACGTCGAGCTTCATGGTCGTTATCTGGAATCCTTCGCCGACCTTCTCCACCGTGCATGCCGCAGCGGTTGCAATCTTCGTCGGGAGCGTTCCGTTCTTTTCCAGCCCACCACTCAGCGCCATGCTGTAGCAGGCAGCTTCAGCGGCAGCGAGCAGCTCCTCGGGATTTGATCCTCCCTGCTCGCCGAACCGCGACCCGAAGCTGTACGAGCCGTGAATGTTTCCGCTCTCGGCATTATAACTCCCCTTCCCGTCTTTCAATCCACCTTCCCAGACGGCACTTGCTTTTCTTGTTGGCATCCCTGGCTCCTTTTGGCTTTTTCGTGCGGAGCGGCAGCTTCAGCTGACTGTCTTCGAGAAGCGTCGTACGCTGATGACGATCAGCAGGCCCGCAAACCCGAGAAGGATGAGAGTTTCATGCCACAGGTACTGAATCCCGATTCCCTTGAGGAGGATTCCGCGAAGAATCGTCAGGTAATAGGTCAGCGGCAGCATGTAGGAGATCCACTGTACGAGGATCGGCATTGCAGCCCTCGGGTACATGAAGCCGGAAAGCAGAATGTTCGGAAGGAGAAAGAAGACGCTGAGTTGCATCGCCTGGAGCTGCGTATCGACAAGCGTGGAGACCAACAGGCCGATTCCGAGATTCGCGACGATGAAGCCGAGCGACAGGACATAGAGCAGGATAACGCTTCCACGAATCGGGACATGGAACAGTATTCGCCCGAGGATGAGGATGCTTGTCATCTGGATGTAGCCCACGAGCACGAAGGGGAGCAGCTTGCCCAGCATGAGGTTCGTCTTGCTGATCGGAGTGACGACCAGCTGCTCAAACGTTCCCCGCTCCCGTTCGCGTGCGATGGCGATGCTCGTAACCAGCAACAGCGTCAGACTGAGGAGCATGCCAATCAGTCCCGGCACGATGTAGACGGCGCTGCGGAGCGCCGGGTTGTACCACGGTCGCACCCTCACGTCGAGCGGGGGTGAACGGCTCAAGTGAGGATCAGCGATCGCTGTCGCGCTCACCGATGCGGCCAGCGCCGCACCGCTGATGGCCGAGGCCGATCCAAGCGGGTCCGCTGCATCCACGATCACCTGCGCGTACGCCGTCCGATGCCGCTCGATATCCCGGTGAAAATCAGGAGGAATAACGATGGCCGCACGGGCGCGGCCCGACTCTATCCAGCTCCGCACCTCTTCTCGGCTCTGAACGTTGCCGGTGATCCGAAAGTTCTGCGTCTGCTCCATTACCGCGACGAGACTCCTGCTCTCGGAGCTGCGCGATTCGTCCAGGACGACCGTCGAGAGATTGCGGACTTCAACGCGTATCGCATAACCGAACAACACGAGCTGGAGAATCGGAATTCCGATGATGATCGCGAACGTCAGCCGGTCGCGACGCATCTGAATGAATTCCTTGCGCAGCATTGGCCAGAGCAGACTCCGGCGAAGACGCAAGCCGATCATGCGGTGACGCCTTCGTCTTTCTGCTGGAGATCGATGAAAATGTCCTCGATTGTGCGCTGGCCAAACTGTCTCGTTATCTCATCCTCTGTTCCGATAGCGATGAGATGCCCGCGCGACAGGAAAGCAATCCGCTCACAGCGCGCCGCTTCGTCCATGTAATGAGTCGTAACGACAATGGTGGTCCCGCCGTTTGCCAGCCCGCGGATTGTTTCCCAGAAGTGCCGACGGGCAGCGGGATCGACACCCGCAGTTGGTTCATCGAGAAATAGAATCGCCGGCTGGTGGGCGATGGCGCAGGCGAGGGAGATTCGCTGCTTCCAGCCACCGCTCAGCGTGCCTACGAGCTGTCCCAGGCGCGGTCCGAGACCGAGATCGTTGAACAGCTCCTTCATCCGCTTGTTCTTGCCCTCGCCCCATAACCCGTACAACGAAGCGTAAAAATCCAGATTTTCGGCCACTGTGAGATCGTCGTACATGCCAAAGCGCTGCGACATGTACCCGATATTGCGACGAATCTTTTCCCCCTCGGTCCGGACGTCGAAGCCGGCGACGGTGGCTGAGCCGGACGTCGGCTCGAGAAGACCGCAGAGTATCCGAATCGTCGTCGTCTTTCCCGATCCGTTCGGGCCGAGGATCCCGAAGACCTCACCCCTCGCGATATCGAGACTCACGCCATCCACCGCCGTGATGGAGCCAAATACCTTGGTGAGACGCTCTGTGTGAACCACTCCGGGCATCGATTGCTGTCCCGCCGACGGCCCCTCAGTTGCCGGGCTACCCATCACTTGCGCAGAACTTTCTTCGGAATGCTCACCGTTACTGGAAGCCCGGGCCTGAGCGCTCCGGTTGTGTCGGCGAACTCCACCTTTACTCCGAACGTCATATCCGCGCGCTCGTCTTCCGTCAGCGCCACGCGAGGGGTGAACTCGGCCTTGGGGCTGATCGCCACGACACGTCCGGTGAACGTCCGGCCGGGAAGTCCGTCGAGAGAGGCCTGCACTGGACCGCCGACGACAATGCTGGGAATGTCACGCTCATTCACGTACACCCGCACCCACGGACGGCGCACGTCGCCGAGCGTCACGGTGGACTGTCCCGGGTTCACGACCTCGCCGGGCTGAGTGTTACGGCTGAGCACGACACCGGATATCGGAGCGAGGAGAATGAGATCACCGACCGCTGCTTTCACTGCGGACAGGCCTGCCTGCGCACCCTGAACCTGCGCTTTCGCGGCGGCGATTCGTTCCGGGCGGTTGCCCTGTTGCAAAAGAAGTAGACTTTGGCGCGCGGCGTCACGCCGCGCTGTCGCTTGTCTCGCCGCCGCCTCGGCTGCATCACGCTGCTGGAGAGGTATGGTGCCGGTGCGGGCAAGTGTCCGCGCTCTCTCCACGTCGCGCGCCGTACGCGTTGCTTCCGCTTCGGTCGCCCTCAGCTCCGCTTCCGCCCGGCGAATCTCAGCCGTACGGGCGCCGTTCTCCGCCTCACTCAATCCGGCCCGCGACACTTCAACCTGCGCCTTTCCTTGCTCGATGACGGCCTGCGCGGTTGGCTGGGTCAGGATGGCCACAGTGTCGCCAGCCTGCACGCTGTCGCCGTCGTCCACCAGCATGCGCACCACGCGCGCTGTCGCGATCGGGGCGACCTCCACCTCGACCACTTCCAGCGTTCCTGTTGCAACCACCCGGTTGTTCTCTGCCGCGCGACATCCGCACGTGAGCAGGATGACCAGCCAGAAGACGCGATTCATGCGTTAGCTTTCACCAGATGCAGGAAGCGACGGCGTCACCGATACCTCCCTCTATTGACCGCGTTCTTCGCCTTTTCCGCTCGATGGGGCGCGAGGAGAAGATGCAGGCGCTGGTGCAATATTCCAAGAAGCTCGAGCCGTTCCCCAAGCGATTCAGCGGTCTTGACCGGACGAACTTCACCATTCCCGAGTGTCAGACTCGTGTCGACATCGTTCCCGAAGTCAGAGACGGCAGGATCCATTTCTACGCCGACCTGGACCTCAGGCAATCGCCCACGATTGCGGCAGTGCTGGCAATAGTATTCCAAGCCGTGAACGACCAGCCACCCGAGACGACGCTGGGCATTCCTGGCGACTTCGTTCGTACGCTGATGGAGAGCATCGGCCTTGGAGCGCGTGAACCAGGACTCAACGCCATGATCTCGCGGCTCAAGCGCTACGCTCTCGAGGCGCAAGCGTCTATCGCTGCTTCCCGCTCGTCATAGCCAAGCGTGCCACACGCCGAAGGGTTAACCTTATCTTCGGCAAAACTCCCCGGAGAAGTCCATGGCTCAGTCCGCCCAGGTTTATAAGACTCACCGCCGCTACGTTCCGGCATACCACTTCTTCGTGGTGCCCGTTCTCCTCCTGAACGTCGCCGTCGCGCTGGCTCGGTTGAGCAAATACCGAACGGTCTACAAGCTGTGGGAAGTGCTGGTGGCGATTGCGCTCGCGGTATTTGTTTTTGCCGCGCGTGGCATGGCTCTCCGGGCACAGGACCGTGGCATCCGGATTGAAGAACGAGCGCGGCTCGCCTCTCTGCTTCCAGCTGATGCTCGTGGGCGTATCGGCGAATTGACGTCGTCTCAGCTCATTGGCCTTCGGTTCGCCTCTGACGATGAGCTTCCCGGGCTCACGCAGCGCTGCCTGAACGGCGAGCTCACGACGGCCGAACAGGTCAAGAAGGAGATCAAGAGCTGGCGTGAAGACCGCGATCGTGTGTAGATCGCGGCGCTCAGCGGGACGTGACGCTAGATGCCCATCGCCTTGAGGATCACGCGCTTCGGCCGCTTGCCGTCCCATTCACCGTAGAACACCCGCTGCCATGGGCCGAAGTCGAGCCGACCTTTCGTCACTGGCACCATTACCTCATGGCCGACCGTCAATGACCTGAGGTGTGCTGCGGCGTTGTCCTCACCCGTTCCGGTGTTGTGTCTATAGTCCTCGGGGGACCACGGCGCAATCCGACTCTCGAGCCAGTCGAGAATGTCCTGCCACAGCCCAGGCTCATGGTCATTGACAAAAACCGACGCGGAGATATGCATCGCCGACACAAGAACGAATCCCTCGGTGATTCCCCCCGCAGCCCGACAAGCCTCGACCTCGTCCGTGATGTCGATGATTTCCTGCCGCTTCTTCGTGGTGAAGGTCATGTAGGAAGTGTGGGTCTTCACGTCACCGGGCGCGCGCGGGAAGGAGTGAGGCATGCCAGGAGTCGGCGGCCCGCGATTCGAAGCGCGAGCGCCATTCGCCGAGCGTTGTTACGGAAGGGTCGAACACGATGGTGTCGCCGCCAACCTTCCCGGTCGTTCCCATCTCGCCGAATTCATCGCGCGTCACTGATCGGACCTTGCCGTCCTTGTCACGGAAGAAAATCAGGCCACTGGTAACCACAGCGGTGCCCAGCTTCGCTTCGAGGCTCTTCAACATCCGGAACAGTCCGTCAATTGAGCATCCCGATGCGCCAGCGCGGTTTTGATCGACCGCGATTGTGAGGAAGCGATCGTCTGTCCAACTTCGCGCGGCGCTCAGCGGGACGTCGTGCGCGGTCCAGTCAGTCAGGTAATTATCTACCTCCTGAAGCAGCGTGATCCTGGACGCATCGTTGACAGCGCGATCCACGCCGTAGACCCACACCCGGGCACTGTCCGGGAACTCATTAAACGGTGTCAGAAGCATTCTGCAAATCTATAGAGGAAGTCAGGGTCGTGGTCTTGGCCCTACAAAACTCCCCGGCGGTAACTCGAGCACCCGCCACATGTACCACGACCCCACGGTTCGATAAGGCGCCCACTTTGCTCCCGTTTCCAGCACCTTGGCCGGCTTGGGCAGTTTTCGCATGCGATACGCGAGCTGAATGCCCTTTTGCACGCCAAGGTCGAGGTCCGGCAGAACGTCCAGCCTGCCCAGGCGGAACATCATGAACATCTGAGCGCTCCATCGGCCAATTCCCTTCACCTGCGTCAGCGCCTCGATGATCCGCTGGTCGTCGAGTTCGTGAAGCGACTCGGTCGGCAGCGATCCGTCGAGTGTATGTTCGGCGAGATTTCGCAGATAGCTTGCCTTTTGATTTGATAAGCCCGCCCCACGCAGCACAGCATGCTCGGCGGCAACGATCTGCTGCGGCAGCGCGGTGTCTCTGTCGAAAAGAGCGATCACGCGGCTATGAATCGTAGCCGCCGCCTTTCCCGACAGTTGCTGGTATACGATCGAGCGGACGAGCGCGTCGAAGTGAGTGCCACCGGCCATTGCTCTGGGCGTGAAAGGCCCGACTTTGCCGATGACCTCCGCCATCACCGGATCGACACTTTGCAGGTGGGCGATGGCCTTGCGATGCTGCGTTGGAACTCGAGCCAGTCTATCCCCCTGTTCTGAAGAAGGTGATCGTGTCGCTCGCTAGTCCGACGCCGAAGACTCCACGCAGCTGTGTCGGCTCGATGAGGGTCCCTTCAAAATTGCCTGCACCGAGGAGCTCGATTGCTACCTGCGACACCAGATTGCGACCGATGAGATTTCCAAAGGCATTGCACGGGACATCGGGGAGGCACCCCCCTCCTCCACCGTCGCCCTTGGCCGACCAACCGCCGGAAACGATGCCGTTGCCTTCCTGAACAATTGTCATCTTGAATTCCGACAAGGCAAACTCGTGTGCAGAAGAGGTCCATATCCCGGCGAGGCTGGTCTTGGCCGGAGTCGTTGGCTCTGGCGCACAGGATGACAGCACGATTGCGGCGCCAGCAGCCGCCCATGCCGATGCGCTCAAATGTCTGAATCTCCTGCCGCTGCAGCTCAACTCGGCCTCTCCATGGATGGGTTCCTATTCCTGCTCGGCCGATCTTTGTGTTGCTGGAACGATCACCGATGGCAAGTATATTACTACGCTTCCGCGACCAATCACTACTCACGCCAGCACGACGGCTGCGGCCGAAGGGCTGACTGCGCTCACTAGTTGGAGCTCAACCATGAATTTTCGTAATCAGCATGCATTCACCCGGATAGCAGCTGTTGCAGCCACTACTATAGTATTCACCGCCCCTGTGCTGGCGCAGAACCCTGCCGCCCCAGCGCCCCCGGCCGGTCCCACATGCGAGATCGATAACGGAAAACCACAGGCCATTGCACGCGCAACATTCTCGATGGCCCGGGCGCAGGCAGCTCTCAAGACGGGCAACGCCACCAAGGATCTTCGCGACGTTGTATCGCTGGCCAGCGCGCCGTCCCTCGCGAAGGAGAACCCGGTGGGCCAGGCCTATCTGCTAGGACAGGCCTATATCCTCTTTCTCGACCAGCCCGGCATCACGCCAATAACCCCTCGCTCCTCCGTCGGTCTCACGACCGACCCAACAGCGACAATCGATCTTTTTGCCGCGGCCGATTCCGCCTGGCGAATTGTCGAGGCGGTTTCTCCCGGGTGTGTTGCCCTTGGCCAGCAATGGCGCCAGCAGAAAGCCTGGCTTGGTGTCACCAACGCGGCAATCAATGCGCTCAATGCCAACAAGCTCGATTCCGCCGAGTATCTGGCCAAGCGCGCGCTGATCCTCGATCGCACGGCGCCGTACGCCTACTCCGTTCTTGCCAGCGTTGCCAAAGCTAAAAAGGACTACCCCGCCGCCTCCGAATACTGGAAGAAAACACTGACGGCCATCGGCACCGACACAGCGTTCAATGACGTTCGTGATCGTACTCTATATGATATCGCGGTGGTGAGCACCGAGAGCGCGCTGGCCGCAACAGGAGCCGAGAAGAAGACGCTCGCCCGTGAGGCGATTGACGCCTGGGGAGCGCTGCTTTCCCACTCTTCCGAAGACGTGCAGAACACTGCGGCCATCTTCAATCTTGCAAAGCTGTACATGGCTGCCGGCGACAGCATTTCTATTCCGAAGAGCTACGCACCACTCATTGCCCAGCCCGCCCACTATGGCGAAAACACCCTGATGCAGGCAGGTGTCGTTGCGTCGCAGAACAAGCATCCCGAGGATGCGGCAGCGCTCTTTGGCGCCGTCCTTGCGCGCAATCCATATCAACGTGACGCGTTGAACAACCTCGCCGCCAGCTACATCTTCACCAGCCAGTACGACAAGGTCTTCCCCATTGTCACCCGGCTGACGGACCTGGATCCAACCAATCCCGATAACTGGATGCTGTCGGCCTACGCGTACGCTGGTCTCCTCAAGACCACCAAACCCGGAAAGCTGAACAAGGAGTACACGGATTCACTGGTGTATTACAACGCCAAAGCCGACAAGATGACGACCAGGGTTTCGGTCACCGAGTTCAGCAGAACTGCTGAAGCGACAACATTGGTCGGAACAATCGAAAACAAGGGCACCGTCGCCAAGACCTACCCGTTGAGCGTCGACTTTCTCGACCGCACTGGACAGGTTCTGTTCACCGAGACAGTGACCGTCGGCCCCGTACCTCCCAAGGGCTCGAAGGAATTCACCATCAATCGTCCCAAGGGCGGCGTGGCGGCTTATCGCTACAAGCCGCTTATCTAGTCCGGTTTCGTCTTCACCGAATGGGAAAAAGGTGCGTCAGGCCGGCGTACCTTTTTTGTTGGTGGCTTTAATTTCAGCTTCCCGGCTGGTACGGTCCTTGACTACCTTCTGCCCTTGACCCACCACCAGATCTGGCCCGATGTTCTTTACATCGTCCGCCACGGAGAGTCGGCTGGAAACGTCGCGCGCGAAGCCGCCCTTCTCGCTGGTGAGCGCGAGATCGATCTCCACGTGCGCGATGTCGACGTTCCACTTTCAAAGCTCGGAGAGGAACAGTCCACGGCGCTGGGCCGATGGTTCGGTACGCTTCCTGATGACGTCAGACCGAACGTCATACTCACCTCGCCGTACTTGCGAGCGCGCACTACAGCGGCGATTGTCGCCAGAGCCGCCGATCTGGATGAGGATGCATATTCCCTGGTCGTCGACGAGCGGCTTCGCGAGAAGGAATTCGGCGTGCTCGACCGCCTCACCAGGGTCGGCATCGAAGCATACCACCCCGAGGAGGCGGAGTTTCGGCGGCTGCTCGGCAAGTTCTACCACCGGCCACCCGGCGGCGAGAGCTGGTGCGACGTCATACTCCGCCTTCGCAGCGCAGTGGAGATGATCTCGCGCGAGCACTGCGCCGAGCGGGTCCTGCTGGTTTGTCACTCTGTTGTCGTGCTCTGCATGCGCTACCTGCTCGAGCACATGACGGAAGAGCAGATTCTGGCCATCGATCGCACGAACGAGATCGCGAACTGCGCGGTCACGTCATATGAGCACGATCCGGCTGTGCGCCCCCGGGGGATGCTGCGCCTCAGGCTGTTCAATTTCGTTGCCCCTCTCGAGGAGGCGGGCGCGCCTGTTACGTCGAAGCCCGACGCCCAGGTCGCCGCGAAATAACGTTTGCAGGCCGTCTAGGGTTTCGGTGCCCGCCCCATAGTGCCGGGCATGTCGGCGACGATGTAAGCCATCACCGCCATGAGCGCTACACACTGCGCCATCTCCCGCGGATTGAGCTTGTCCATCGTGTCGGCTTCGCTGTGATGATACCAGAAATATCGAGTACCATCCACCGCCAGACTCACGGCGGGAACTCCGCGCTCGAACAGTGGCTCGACATCCGCCTCCGGGCCGCCCGCAACGACATTCGTCGCGCCAATGCTCGACAGCAGTGACGCGATGTCGCGGCCGATTGCGATCGCCGAGTCCGAGCCGCCAATACGATAGCCAAGTGGTTGGAAAACTCCGTTGTCCGACTCCATCGCCATCACGTGCTTTTCGAGCTCCGCGGAATGCGTGTCACGGTAAGCGAGACCGCCACGGGAGCCGTTCTCCTCGTTCGTCCACAGCACCACGCGAATCGTCCGGCGGGGCTTGAGTCCAAGCTGCTCGATCAGCCGCACCGCTTCCCATGCCGCAACACTTCCGCCGCCATCGTCCATCGCTCCCTGACCGACATCCCACGAATCGATGTGTCCGCCCAACACGACCACTTCATCAGGCTTCCCGGAGCCGACGATCTCGGCGACGATATTTCTCGACGGCGCGTCGGGGAGTGTCTGCGCCCCCATCTTGAGCGTCATCACTGTTTTGTCGCCACGATCGCTCATCCGGTGCAGCATCATCGCATCTTCTACACTCAGCGCCGCCGCGGGTATGCGCGCAATCGTCGTATCGTAGGACATTGCCCCGGTGTGCGGATTCTGCATGGAATTGGAGGCGACGCTCCGAATGAGCGCCGCCACTGCCCCCGCCCGCGCCGCGGTGGATGCAGCCGCTCCCCGATAGCGAACAGTCTCGCCGTAACTCACAAACGGCGCGTCGAACAGAACAATCTTCCCTTTGGCTTCTGCCTGCCTCTTCGCAAATTCGTCGAAGCTCCCCACAACCATGACGGCGGCAGTGATCCCACGCGGCGCAGTTCCCACGCTTCGTCCCAGTCCAAGCATATGGAGCCGATACGGCCGCGGGCTCACGAGCGTTGCCGACTCTTCGCCGCGAACCCAGTGTGGCACCATTGCTCTCTCGCCCCTCACGTTTTCCAGCCCATCCCGTTTCATCTCCGCCAGAATCCAGTCGATCGCTGCTTCGAGGCTCGCAGACCCGCTCAGCCGGTGTCCGAAGGTGTCGGTCAGCCGCGCAAGCCGATTGTAGGCAGAGCTGTCGGACAAGGCAGCAGCAAGCAATCGCGTTGCCGCAGGCCTGTATCTGTCCGCGAGAGGTGTAGCCGCCGCCGGCTGTTGAGCGATCGCCGTCGTGGCAAGAAGCATGGCGCCGGCAAACCCGGCCGCCGCGGGAAAAAGAGACTTCGAGATTGTCATGATGGTGGTTCGCCTTGAAGTGATTGCGACGTCGATTGCCGGTGCCCGAAAAGGAATTTATCCGGCGTGAAGTGCCGCTGCGCGCGCAATCATCGAGCTCGATCCCCCGGGATGGATCGGAAGACAGATGGTAAATGTCGTACCCTCGCCTGGGTTGCTCTTCACCGTCACGTCACCGCCGAGCAGCAGCGCAAGGCGCCGCGTGACCGTTAGGCCGAGTCCGGTGCCTCCGGCGCGCCGGGTCGCTTTCTGTTCCACCTGCCAGAAAGGCTCGAAGATCCGTTCGATGTGATCGGAGCTGATTCCTATTCCCGTATCCTCCACCGTTATCACCAACTGGTCGCCGCGCTGATCCCCTGACAGGATGATGCGCCCATGGTCGGTGAATTTGACGGCATTACTGAGCAGGTTGACGATCATCTGCCGGACTTTTACGGCATCGGTCTCAACCATTATCTCCTGAGGCGGCAGCATCACTTCGATGTGGAGTCCTCGGGCCCGCGCCAGCGATTCGACCAGCTCGGCCGACGGCTCGAGTAGACCGGTTAGGGAGACGCGTTCAATGTTGACTTCCTCGCGTCCGGCATCAATGCGTGTAAAGGTCAGAATTTCATCGATCAGTGA
>DATBZT010000215.1:0-7074 GCA_036513055.1 Gemmatimonadaceae bacterium
GGACGTGTTGTGTTCGGCCATCGAGAGTCGCAGTCACGATTTCATTCTCTGCAACTACGCCAATGCGGACATGGTGGGGCACAGCGGGTCGATTCCGGCAACGATTCACGCCGTGGAAACCGTGGACGTATGCCTCGCGCGCGTGCTCGCCGCCGCTGAAAAGTCAGGGTTCCGGCTGTTGATCACGGCGGATCATGGAAACGCGGAAATGATGATCGACCCCGAAACGGGCGGCCCGCACACCGCACACACCACGAACCCCGTTCCGCTGGTGGCGATCGGCGACGAGGGAGTCGGTGCGCTGCGAGGCGGTGGAGCGTTATGCGATGTTGCCCCTACTATATTAGAAATGTTCGGTATGGAGCAGCCCGGGGAGATGACCGGGAAAACACTCGGAGTGACTTGATGAAGCGTGTGATGTTGGTTTTGGCGTTCGCTGCGGCCGCTGGCCCGGCAATTTCCGCGGGCGCGCAGGTAAACGTTGGCTATCCACCCGAGAAAAGCCCTTATCGCGATCTCGAGTACCATTCGGAGTTCACCCTTTTCGGTGGGTACTTCCGGGGAGCGAACGACCCGGCTGGCGTCGCCCCGAGGGGCGGCCCGATCGGAGGAATCCGGTATGAGATCGGTGTCGGCGGCCCCGCTCAGCTCGTGGTCCGCGCAGCGCGGGCCAACAGCGAGCGAAACGTCGTCGATCCAACGAAACCCGCAGCGACGAGAAATCTGGGCTCCCAGGCGTGGCCGGTGTATCTGGCGGACCTTGGCCTGTCGATAAACCTCACCGGGCAGCGGAGCTATCACGGGATCGTTCCGGTCACGTACGCCGGGGTCGGAATCGCCACCGATGCGGGGCGAAAGGTCACCGAAGATCCGTACTCACTCGGCACCACATTTGCCCTTTCCTTTGCCGGTGGTCTGAGGTTCGTGCCCGGTGGCCGCTTCCAGGTGCGCGCGGATGCCGGCACCTACATGTACCAGATCAAGTATCCGGCGGCATACTACATCAACGCGTCGGACAACACCGCGGTACTGCCGGCGACACAGACCAAGAACTTCTGGAAGAGAAACGGAGTCTACACTCTGGGACTGTCGTACCTTCTCTTTCGATAACTGCCGCCGCCTCGCGCGACGGCGATGCGCGAGGAAGAAATGGCCGACGATTACGATAACACCGACGAAGTAGCCAATCTCTCCGACGACGAGCTTCGGACGCTGGTCAGAACGCGGCTCAACTCACAGCTGGCGTTCGACGGTGAAGATCTCTCGGTGCACGTCCGAAATGGTCAGGTCACCGTTTCGGGCCGTGTTGGAACCGAGTCCGAACTGAGGATCGTGGATCACGTCCTGACGGATTCACTCGGCCTGGTGGATGTGGACAACCAGGTGGTGATGGACGACCTCGTGCGCGCCGAAAGCCCTGAGGCGATCGACGAGCATCTGGTGGACGAGCGCGAGCGATCGGGCATCCTGCTCGGCGACGAGCCCAGCGAGAGTGACGACGAGGCCGAGCATATCGCTCTGGACAAGAATCGGAACCCGCGCGCGACCCATGACGTGCACGAGGCGATCGAGGAAGGGGAGCCGTGGATTCCCCCGGAGGGGCCCACTCCGGAAGGCGTCGGCGAAGAAAGGGAGTAGATATTGCCAACAGCCTTCCTCACCCGTCGCGTAACTTTCGCGGCTGCTCATCGCTACAGCCGCCCTGAGTGGAGCGCCGAGAAGAACGAACTCGTCTTTGGCGCGTGCGCCCGCTATCACGGACACACCTACGTCTGCGACATTACAGTGAAAGGCGAAATCGATCCCCTCTCCGGATTCGTCGTTGACCTCGGGCTTCTCGATCGGGTGCTCGATGCCGAGGTCACACAGCGCTTCGATCACCGCAACATCAATCTCGATGTGCCGGAGTTCGCCGACGGCGCGCTGGTGCCGACTGGCGAGAACCTCGCCCGCTTCATTTCCGAGCGCGTGCAGGCCGCCCTTGGTCCGGAGGCGCGCGTTACGGAGGTCAAAGTGGCCGAAGACCGGACGCTGAGCGCCACTTACCGGACCGACTGAATGACAACGTTCCAGTGGCGCTCCGGCGGGTCTCTGCCGTGGCGCGCTGTCGCCATCCTGCTGCTGACTGCCTGCGTTCCCGCGGCGCAGAGCGGCGTTCGCCCGGCACTGACTCCGGCGGCGAGCCTTCGCCACTCGGTCGACTCGCTCGTCGCCGACCCGGAGTTCAGGAGCTCGCAGATCGGCATATTGATTGTGAAGCCCGGCAGCGGCGACACGCTTTACTCGCGCAACGCCGGCAAGCTGTTCATGCCGGCGTCGAACATGAAGATCATCACCGG
This sequence comes from Gemmatimonadaceae bacterium, assembly GCA_036513055.1. Taxonomy (GTDB): domain Bacteria; phylum Gemmatimonadota; class Gemmatimonadetes; order Gemmatimonadales; family Gemmatimonadaceae; genus UBA4720. The sequence continues at coordinate 2,340 of DATBZT010000215.1, forward strand.
GTCGGTTGCACTGTCGCTGCTTGGCGCGGATTACCGCTACAGAACTGCATTCGCGTCCCGCGGTGCCATCAGGAACAGCGCGCTCGACGGAGACCTGGTAGTAATCGGGCGCGGCGATCCGACGGTGAGCGATCGGGCCCAGCAGGGCGATGCGAAAGCGTGGATGCGCCGGGTTGCCGATTCGCTGGCCGCGCGCGGCGTCAAACGCATCGCCGGTGCACTCGTTCGCGGTGGCAATGCCTTTCCGGACAGCATCTACGGTTACGGATGGGAGTGGGACGACCTGAGCGGGTCGAGTGCCGCGCCAATAGACGAGCTGTTGTACAACGAAGGAATGACGACTGTCCGGCAACGGGTCGCCGGCCGCGACACCGTGGTCGAGATTGCGACGCGCAATCCCGGGCGAACGTATCTCGAGGCATTGGCATCAGCGTTGGCAGAGCGCGGCATCGTTGTTGGGGGCGGTGTTTCCGACAGCACCGCCGACGTCGCCGCTCCGGGCGTCGATACGCTGTTCGTGGTTTCGTCGCCACCGCTCCGCCAGATCCTCCCCCTCCTCCTCAAGCCGTCACAGAATCAAATTGCGGAAATTCTGCTGCGAACGCTCGGTCTGGAGAGCACCGGGGTCGGGAGCGCGGACAGCGGCGCCGTGATAGTAAGACGCCAGCTTCTCGCCTGGGGTGCGGAGCACGACGGATTCGTCGTGTACGATGGGAGCGGCCTGTCGCGACATGACCTGATGACGCCGGAGACAATTCTCCGGACACTCGTCGCCATCCAGCGGGACCCCGCGTTCTCCGCTTTTTACGATGCGTTGCCAATTGCGGGCGTTGACGGCACTCTCAGGTCCCGCATGGTGCACACGCCGGCCGCGGCAAACATGCACGCAAAGACCGGCTCGCTCGAGTTCGTGAGGACACTTTCCGGCTATGTCACTGACGCGGACGGAGAACGCCTCGTATTCAGCATACTCGACAATCACTTTACGACGCCTGTCGACAGCATCAGCCGCTTTCAGAACGACATCGGAGCGCTTCTCGCAGGTTACCGCGACCGGCGCCGCTGATGCTGGCGGTGAGTGAGGCCAGTGCCCGGATCCTGGACAAGATCCAGCCATTCGGCGCGGCATCTGTGGGTCTCACGCAGGCCAACGGGAGAGTACTTGCCGATCGCGTGACGGCTGGGACGACGTCCGCACCCTGGGACAACTCCTCGATGGACGGGTACGCGGTGAGGAGCGCCGATCTCGTCGCATCGGGTCCGAATGTCCTGCAAGTGGTTGGAACGATTGCGGCGGGTGGTGTCGCCCGCCGCCCTCTCGGGGCCGGCGAAGCGATGCGAATCATGACGGGTGCACCGGTTCCTCCCGGTGCCGACGCTGTGATTCGCATAGAAGACACCGACCAGGGGTCGGAGCGGGTAACGATTCGCGACTTGCGCGATGTCAACCGGAACGTTCGCCGGGCCGGCGAGGACTTTCATCAGGGCGACGTGCTGTTCGAGCAGGGCACGGAGCTGCACGCTGCGCACATCGGCGTTTTAGCTTCCGCCGGCATAAGTTCGGTGACGGTTTTTCGGCTGCCGAGGGTGGCGATAGTCAGCTCGGGTGACGAGCTGGTGGAGCTTGCGGAGTTTTGGGTTCCGGAATCGGCGAGCACGTCGACCGAGGCAACGGCGAGCCGCATCGTATCGTCCAACTCGTGGACGCTCGGCCAGCTCATCCAGGACGCTGGTGGCGCGCCGGTGAGTCTGGGCATCGCCCGCGATACTCCGCAGTCGTTACGGACAAAGCTCGAACAGGCGCGCGACTGCGACGTCGTCATTACGACCGGTGGGATGTCGGTTGGCGACCACGATCATGCCCGCGAAGTATTTGCCGAGCTGGGTGGCGAGCTCGAATTCTGGAAGGTGCGAATGCGGCCGGGCGCCCCGATGGCGTTTGGAATGCTTGGCGCAATGCCCTGGTTCGGCTTGTCCGGAAATCCGGTTTCGGCGATGATCACGTTCGAGATCTTCGTCCGGCCCGCGCTGCGAAAGATGCTCGGCCACCGAAAGCTGCACCGAAAGCTGTTGCCGGTGCGATTGACCGAAGCAGTGGAGATCGCCGCACCGCTGACTCATTTCATGCGAGCGATCGTCACTCGCGACGACGATGGCGAATTCGTCTGTCAGCTTGCCGGATCGCAGAGCTCGGCAGTATTGACGGCAATGGCGCGCGCGAATGCGCTGCTCGTCGTTCCCGCTGGCCGGCAGTCCAATCCCGCTGGCTCGCGGCTCAATGCTGTTCCACTCACCGATGATCTTCAGATGTCCGAGGATCTCGGGATTCTATGACGCAGGCCGTGCCTCTCGAGGAACTCGCCGGCGACAAGCTTGTGTCCGCGCTCGAGCGACGCTTCGACACCGTCGTTAGTGATGTCGAGGTCGGCGCCCGGACTTTCAGCATTCTTCATCCGCGCAACTCCGATGATCTCATCCGCGAAGAGGATTTCGTGGAGGACGAGCGGCTCCCATACTGGGCGGACATCTGGCCGTCGTCGACGGTTCTCGCCGCCCAGATTCTTGCCCGCAAAGGCGATGGGCGCCGGTTGTTGGAGCTGGGCTGCGGCGTGGGCCTGGTGACGACTGCTGCGATGGCGTCTGGCCATGAGGTGACAGCCACCGACTACTATACGGACGCGCTCGCGTTCACACGCGCCAATGCATTTCGCAACCTGGGCCATTCGCCCGCCGCGGCGATGATGAACTGGCGGAATTTTCCCGCTGACGCGGTCCAGTTCGACAAGGTTATCGCGTCAGACGTGCTGTACGAAAGCGAGTACGCCAATCTTCTGCCGGCTATCCTGAAAAGTGCGCTCTCGCTCCACGGCGTGGCGCTGATTGCCGATCCCGGCAGAATCGCCACGCCTGAATTCCTCGAGGTTTGCGAGCGGGTGGGCCTCGAGCTCCTTGGCCAGGAAACGTTCCCGTTCCGCGCCGGAAAAATCAGCCAGGAGATAACGGTCTACGAGCTGGGCCGGACTACATGAGGCGGTAGCGCGGGCCGCTCTCCCCTTCCCTCGGTGTCCACCGCGGCCCGATCACATCCGTTGCCTTGCAGTCGATGCAGTTCGCCGGACTTACCACCAGCCGGTCGCCGTCGCGCTCGTACACTCCCGCCGGGCACATGTGCTGATAGAGTGTTGCGACTTCAGGCGGAATGTCTTTCCCCACGACAAGATGCGACGGAATGTCGTCGCGGGTCGCGTTACCCGACTTGAAGTTCGCGTCGAGCTTGCTGAAAGTCAGCTTTCCGTCTGGGACGAATGGAGTTTCGGGCACAACCTCGCGCGATACGTCGGCGTCCAGATGCGAATCGATCTTCCTGCCGGGCAGTGTGCCGTTGGTGAGAGTCATGAGTGTTGCCTTGATGCCGCCCACATAGAGCCCGCCACGCTGGAAAGCGAGACGCATGTTGCGGCGGGCATACAGGTCGTTCCGGATGAAGCTCGCATTCACCAGCCCGTCGTACTCGCTCAGTGCGGCCGGCGACGTATCGCCGTTCTTGAGCGCTTTGAAAATTGTGCGCGCGGCAAAGATTCCCGACTGCATCGCGTAATGCACGCCCTTGAGTGACGCGACTTCGACGAAACCGGCGGCGTCGCCCACCATCAGCACACCATCGCCGTACCGGCGCTCCGGGAGGGCGTAGTATCCGCCCTCGGGAATAGTCTTTGCCCCCCATTCGACCATCTCGCCGCCGTCCAGATACTCGCGGAACAGAGGCGCCGTCTTCAATCGTTGCAGCAGCTCGTGCACGTCAACCGTCGTCTGACGGTAGTCGAGACCGACGACGATACCGAGAGCGACGAGGTTGGGCGTCAACGGATACATGAAGCTGCCGCCAAATGCGTCATTCGGGAGCGGCCAGCAGAGCGTGTGAACGATCGCGTCGAGCGGTTTCTTCGTCTCCCATATCTCCTTCACGCCAAGAGCGTAGATCTGGGGATTGGCCGAGCCGATGCGCTCCGACTGCATGTAGGCCTGCGTGAGTGAACCCCGGCTTCCCTCGGAAAGCACAGTCACGCGCGCCGAGATGTCAGTGGGCGGCGAATACCCGCTGCCCGGATTGCCGTCGCGGCCGAGGCCGGTGGGGGTAGTGCGGACGCCGATGACTTTGGAGCCGTCCATCACGAGTGACGCAGCGGGAAAGCCGGTGAAGATGTTCACTCCCAGCTCTTCTGCCTTCCCTCCCAGCCACCGCACAATTTCGGCGAGCGACGCGATGTGGTGCTCGTGGTTCTGCATCGTGGGCGGAGTGGGAATCCGCTGCGCTCTCTCACCAATCATGAAATGGACGCGCTCCTTCGTGACGGGCGCGCGAAACGGAAATTCGGAGTCCTTGAGCTCGGGAAACAGCGCCCGGAACGCGACCGGATTCACGACTGCTCCCGACAGGCAGTGCTCGCCCAGCCCGGGCGCTTTCTCGAGGACTGCGATCTGCACGTCGCCGAGCGTTCCACCCGCATCGTTGTCTTTTTTTACGAGCCGGGCAAGCTCTATCGCGCCGGCGAGTCCGGCTGGCCCGCCGCCCACGAACACGACATCCATCGGCACGGCTTCGGCATCGAGTGGCTCGCGCAAAATGAACCGCTCGGCCGGAAGTGGCGGCTGGTACCTGCCTGGGACTATCTGCGTACCGGGCTTGCTCATTCCGGCCTAATGTCCTTTTCTGGCTTCACGCACGGCAGCGGTC
>DATBZT010000216.1:0-3961 GCA_036513055.1 Gemmatimonadaceae bacterium
GACCGCCAATGGGCAGCTCACAGGTGCGCTCGGCAGATTGCTCGCAATCTCGGAGGCCTATCCCCAGCTCAAGGCAGATCAGGGGTTCCTGCGTCTCCAAGACGAGCTGACGGGGACCGAGAATCGGATCGCGACCTCGCGCAACGACTATAATGAGGCGGTTCGGACATACAACGCCTACATCAGGACCTTCCCACAGGCGATAACCGCGAAGGTGACGGGCGCGAAGGCGCGGACCTACTTTGAGGCGGCTGCGGGGACCGAGGCGCCGCCCACGGTGGATTTTGGGACGAGGCCGACCCCGGCGATAACGACCCCAGCGGCTCCCAAGAAGCCGTAAACGATTGAGGAGGGTCCGTAAACGGTGAAAGACAATCCGTAAACGGTGAAGGAATTGGACAAGAAACGCCGGCTTTTGGCCGGCGTTTCTTGTGTTGGAACAAAAAGGATATTACACGCACATGACGTGCCATTTAGCATCCTTTGCTCTTGACACCTCCTGTCACGACGCCTAAATAGTGGCCACCAGAACACCAAGCAGAGTCCCTTCAACTCTGCCGGGCTCGCTGCGCCTGTGCCGCGACCCTCACCCATCCAAAGCTGGAGAACAGGCATGAATAGGATTCGCTCGTCAGTATTTTCATTGTTGTTGCTGGTGCTCGTAAGCGCCAGCGCCTCTGCACAGACGCGTCGTGTCAACGGACGCGTTACTGTCGAGGGCAGCGGTGAACCCATCGTTGCAGCGAGTGTCAACCTCGTTGGAACGTCAGTCGGCACTTACACCGACGATCAGGGCAACTTCTCCCTGAACGTCCCCGATGGCCCCGCGACGCTTCGCGTCCGGCGCATCGGCTACACACAGAAGACGCTGGCTGTACCGACCGGCGCAACCGAGGCCAATGTCTCGCTTGCTCGCGACGTGCTGCAGCTCGAGACACAGGTCATCACCGGCGCAGCCACGAGCGTCTCGAGCGTAAACGCGGCAAACGCCGTAACGGTCGTATCGGGCGAGAAGCTCAATCGCGTAGCTGCGCAGACGATTGACTACGCTCTGCAGGGCAAGGTCCCTGGCGCGGTCATCACCCAGAACTCCGGCGCTCCAGGCGGGGGAGTTCAAATTCAGCTTCGCGGCGTATCGACGATCAACGCAGGCTTCCTGCCGTTGTACGTCATCGATGGCGTCATCGTCGACAACTCGTCGATCGCGAACGGCCTCAACGCCATTACGGGGGCGGCAGGGTTCGGTACCAAGTTCGCCTCGTCGCAGGACCAGCGCGTCAACCGCACCGCCGACATCAACCCGAACGACATCGAGAGCATTCAGGTTCTAAAGGGTCCGTCGGCCAGCTCGATCTACGGCTCGCGCGGCACGAACGGCGTGATCGTCATTACGACGAAGCAGGGCCAGGCGGGGAAGACGACGCTCGACGTAACGCAGCGTTTCGGTTCCGCCGCGCTCTCGAACAAGATAGTGCCCCGCTGCTTCGGTTCCCCTCAGGAACTCATCGCCGCTGGATATGATTCGACCGGCTGGGGTGCTTCTACGAACAAGTGCAACGATTACATGCAGGAGTTCTACGGCCAGCACCCGTTCAACTACCAGACCATTGCGTCGTTGCGTGGCGCGAGCACCGGAGGCACGAACTACTTCGTGTCCGGATTGGTCCAGCACGACGGCGGACTCGCACTCAACGACAACTACGCCAAGCAGTCACTGCGCGTAAACCTCGGGCAGCAGCTTTCGCGCCTCAGTCTGCGCGCGAACACCGAGCTGATCCACTCGCTCACGGCCCGCGGAATCAGCGGTAACGACAACACGAACATCAATCCCATAACGACGTTTGCATTTACTCCCTCTTTCGTGGGCCTGCAGCGTCTGCCGGACGGAACTTTCCCGAGCGGCTTGACCGCAGTCGGTAACAGCAATCCATTCCAGAACTCCGTGCTGGTCAAGACGCCGGAAGACGTGTTCCGTTTACTCGGAAGCGGATCGGCTTCGTACAACCTGCTGTCATCGGAGCGGCAGACGCTCGACTTCACACTAAGCGGTGGTATCGACGCCTATTCTGACCACGCGAAAATCATCTCTCCCGCGACGAGCTATATCGAGCAGACCAATGCTAACCCGGGAACGATCGTCGTCAACAACGCGAATGTCTTCACTGGCAACCTCGGCGCGAACTTCACACACCGATTAATTCGCGACTTGTTTACCGCGACGACATCGGCTGGAATCGGTCAAGCCAGGCAAAACCAGGACATCCTCACCACTGAGGGTCAAGGGGTTTTTCCGGGCGTCACCAACGTGGCATCGGCAACGCAGACCTTCACCGCCGAAACCCAGGGCATCACCAAGTCGCAGTCGATCTACGGGCAGGAAGAGTTTCTGACGATGGGGGAGAGGCTGCTGCTCACCGCCGCTATCAACGGAGAGCGGACGAGCAATAACGGTGATCCGACCAAGTATTATGCCTATCCCAAGTTCTCGGGCTCATACCGTATGTCAGTACCGGTCTCTAAGGTAGACGAGCTCAAACTTCGCCTGGCCTATGGAAAAGCAGGTAATCAGCCTACCAGCGGAAAATTCACATTCCTTACAAATCTCATCGATGAAGGCGTCACTGGATTCCGGGCTTCGACGGCTTTGGGCTTACCTGGTATAAAGCCTGAGACCGCGACCGAGCTAGAGGGAGGTTTCGATCTCACTCTGTTTGGTGGACGCACGAGATTGTCAGCCACGCAATTCCGGAAACAGATCGACGATCTCATTCTAACGGCGGCTCTTGCCCCGTCGACTGGCTTCGCCAGCCAGTCGATCAACGGTGGTCAGATCGTCAATCATGGTACCGAGCTCGAGCTCGAGATGACGCCAATCCGCACGGACAGATTTTCCTGGATTTCCGGGACGACTTATTCAAGCGCGAAGGGAAAGGTCACGCAGCTTCCCGTGCCGGGGTTCATCCCCGCTTCCGGATCGTTCGGCAGCCGATTCGGCAATGCGTTCGTTCAGCAGGGCCAACTCATAACGGTCGTGCAGGCAGTGAACGGATGCTCGGCACTGAACGCGGCTGGAACCTCATGCCCGGCTGCGAATCGACTCCTGGAGTTCGTGGGGAACGCGGCTCCAGATTACGAGATGGGATTCAGCAATGACATCAGCTTCGGCTCGTTCCGCTTTTCTTCGCTCGTCGACTGGAGAAAGGGTGGCCTTGGAGTCAACCTCACCAACGACTACTTCGTCAGCGCCGGCACGCTCGCAGACACGGCTAAGGCCAACGCAATGAATGCAGCTTTCGCAAAGGGCACAGACGTCTATTTGGAGAACACGGGCTTCGTCAAGCTCCGCGAGCTGACGCTCGGTTACGAGCTGCCAGCGGCGCTATCGTCCCGCCTCTTCAACGGCCATGCACAGGGTGCGCGCATCGAGCTCAGCGGACGAAACCTCGCAACGTGGACAAAGTACACGGGTCTCGATCCAGAGGTCTCGAATTTCGGCAATCAGTCCCTGGGCAGGTTCCAGGATGTCACGCCGTATCCGCCCAGCCGTGTGTTTTACTTCACGGTCAATACAACCTTCTAAACCGAGTGACTAATCAGATGAAGCGCTATACAACCATAGCACTCGCGGCGACCGCGCTGGTCGCAGTAGGGTGTAAAGACAATCCGGTGGCGAATCCGATTGACGCGCCAACCGTCGGCGCGTTGAGTGGAGCGCTAACGCGAGTGACACTGCAGCAGCTCGCCACAGGTGTCTTGGCGCAGGACCGCGCGCAGGCAACGGGGTTCGCGTACGTGCTTGAAGCCGAGATATTCGCCCGCGACGCCTATCGAGTCGATCCGTCGGAGCCACGGTTCGTGCAGGAGACGCTTCAAATAAACCCCGATCCGGGCAGCTTTGCCGGAGGCGGCGCGTGGGCCGGTTATTACACGGCAATCCGCGCCGGGAATAATCTCATTCTGG
>DATBZT010000217.1:0-6710 GCA_036513055.1 Gemmatimonadaceae bacterium
AGCGTATGCCATCAATGACGACGGCACGATCGTCGGATTCAGCACCACCGCCCTCTATCGTGCGGGAACAGTTCGCGCCATTCAATGGTCTGCAGCCGGAGTGAAGACCGAAGTCGCAGGTTGCTCGGGCGTTTGCTACGCCGCCGCGAACGCGATCAATCGAACTGGTCAGGTGGTCGGGAGTCAGACAGACCGGGTTTTCCGATGGACTCCGGCAGGCGGGCTGGTTGACCTCGGCGGTCTTCCCGGAGCGCAGTTCAGCGAGGCCACTGGAATCAACGATCTGGCGCAGGTTGTTGGCTACAGCCGGGTTGGACTCGCTTACCGCGCATTTGTCTGGACGCAGACAGCCGGCTTCGTCGACATTGGCCTGCTCCCGGGAAAAACGTGGAGCCTTGCCACGGCCATCAACAACGGTGGGCAGATCGTCGGGTATGGCCAGTAAGCAGGCCGCCGGCCTGGCGATGCTCAAGTCCGCATTCGGTTACGACAAGTTCCGACCCGGTCAGGAAGCCGCAATCGCGTCCGTTCTGGCGGGACGCGACACGCTCGTCGTGTTGCCAACCGGTGGCGGCAAGTCTCTGTGCTTCCAGGTTCCGGCACTCATGCTTCCCGGCCTGACAGTCGTTGTCTCTCCACTCATCTCATTGATGAAGGACCAGGTGGACGCGCTCACCGCGCGGTCACTTCCAGCAGCGTTCATCAACAGCTCGCTCACTTCGTCACAGGTCAGCGATCGCCTCGGCCGGGCCACACGCGGCGAGCTCAAGCTGCTTTATCTCGCGCCGGAACGATTCGATTACGGCAACATCGCCGAGAGGCTCAGACAGATCGGCGTCAGCCTGCTGGCGGTTGACGAAGCGCATTGCATCAGCCAGTGGGGGCATGATTTCCGGCCCAGCTATCTGAGGGTCAGCGACGTCCGCGAAAAGCTGGGCTCGCCGCCAACGATTGCGCTCACTGCGACGGCGACGCCGGAAGTGCGCGACGACATTACGCGCCAGCTGCGCCTACGCGATCCCGGAGTCATCATAACCGGTTTCGACAGAGCGAATCTCGGCTACCACGTTCTGCCGGCGCGGAATGACGCCGAGAAGGACGTCCAGCTCATCAACACGCTCCGCAAGAGCGATGGGCTTGCGATCGTGTATGCGTCCACGCGCAAGTCGGTCGACCGGCTGAGCAACATGCTCGAGGCGCAGGGCATCGCCGCGGCCGCGTACCACGCCGGTCTGGACGATCAGCGCCGGCGTGACGTCCAGCAGTCGTTCATGGCGGAGCGGCTGAGAGTCATCGTCGCGACAAACGCTTTCGGAATGGGCATCGACAAGTCCAATGTGCGGCTGGTTGTTCATCATTCGATGCCCGGCACGCTCGAAGCCTATTACCAGGAGGCGGGCCGCGCGGGACGCGATGGCAAGCCGTCGGGGGTTTATCTGATCCACTCATTCCCCGACAGGTTCACCCACGAATTCTTCATTCGCGGTGCCTACCCGGAGCGGGATGTCGTCGAATCCGTGTACTCGGCACTCGCCCGCCAGGCAGCTCGCGGTGACCTTCCAAAGTCGTACGCGGCAATTGCCGCGCTCGCCGGCGCAAAGATCTCCGAGCGCGAAGCGGAAAGCGCTGTTCGGATTCTCATCAACGCCGGCGCGCTCGCCGACGAGGCCGCCTCGGCATCTCTCGCTCGCGTGAGGCTGCTGGCAACACCGGCCCGCATCAAGCGTGAGCTCACCGCCGACGCAGATCCTGCGCTTGGAATCCTCCGTGCGCTGTGGCGAATTGCCGGAAAATCTCTGGAGACGGGCGCGACGATCAGTCTTGATGCGCTGCCTCCAGGTCTGGCCGGCATCCAGACAGCGTCGGCTTTGCTTGACGACCTCCAGTCGCGACAGCTGGTGACGTGGGAGCGAGTGGGCGGCGGCCTTCGGCTCGTATCGGCCGCCACGCCTGCCGCGAAATTGAAAATCGACTGGGCGTTGCTCGCCCGTCGCCGCGCGGCGGAAATCTCCAAGCTCGACGCGGTGCAGCGGTACGCGTACGCGAAGACGTGCCGCCGCGGGTTCATCCTGCGTTACTTTGGCGACCCGGCGGCCGGCGCCAGATGCACTGGCTGCGACAACTGCCTGGGAACCTCAGCCGAACGGCCGGCGGCGGCCCGTTCCCGCACCGGCAACGCCCGTGGCCGGAAAAAGAGCGAGCCAAATCCAGGTGCAGCGCGCGGCCGAAGGGAACGGGGGACGCATGGACCGGCGGGCGGAAAAAAGCATTCGTCGAGCGAGGACCTCGAGCTCGAACCCGGCGACCAGCGCCTTTTCGAAGCGCTCCGCGCGCGCCGCAGCGAGATCGCACGCGATGAGAAACTGCCGGCGTATATTGTATTCTCCGATCGAACGCTCGCCGAGCTGGCCAGGCGCCGCCCCCGATCGCTCGTTGCGTTCAGCGACGTACGCGGTGTGGGTGACGCCAAGCTCGAACGATATGGCGAAAAATTCCTCGCGGTCATAAGGCAGACAGACGAGCCCGAGGCCGCTTAAGGCAACATGGACGACTCTCTTTACTTCTCCGAGCAGCACATCGCCGTTCGGGACATGGTCCGCGAGTTTGCGCGCGATGAAGTTGCGCCCGTAGCCGCGCGTTTCGATGCGTCCCAGGAGTTCCCCTGGGCGAATGTCAAGAAAATGGGCGAGCTCGGCCTGCTCGGCATTCCGTGGCCCGAGTCACTTGGCGGCGCCGGCCTCGACGTTCTCAGCTACATGATCGTGATTCACGAGATGGCGAAGGTGGATGCCTCGCACGGTATCACCATCTCGGCGCACACGACGCTGGGCACGTCGCCAATCGTCAATTTCGGAACCGAAGCGCAGAGGGAGCGATTCGTCCCGCCGCTTGCCTCGGGACGCGTTCTTGGCGGGTTCGGCCTGACTGAGCCAACCGCCGGTAGCGATGCGGCGGGAACACGCAGCCGCGCGGTGCGACAGGGCGACCATTACGTGCTGAACGGCACCAAGGTCTTCATCACTCATGGCGGCGTCGGTGAAGTGTTCGTCGTCACCGCGGTCACGGACCCCGCGCTGGGGACAAAAGGGATCACGTCGTTCATCCTCACCAAAGAAGCGGATCTCTCGCATCGCGGCGACGTGGACATCGGTCACGACGAGTCGCTTCAGCCGATGCCGGGATTCCGAGCCGGAAAGAAGGAGGACAAGCTTGGCTGGCGCGCCTCCGACACGCGCGAGCTCATCTTCGAGGATGTAGAGGTTCCGGTGGAGAACCGCCTCGGCGAAGAGGGAATGGGCTTCATCAATTTCATGCAGACTCTCGACTCCGGCCGCATCGGCATTGCAGCCCTGTCGCTGGGGATTGCGGAAGGGGCGTTCGAGCAGGCGCTGCACTATGCCGCGGGCAGGCGTCAGTTCGGGCGTGCGATCGCCAGCTTCCAGGGCATCCAGTTCCAGCTTTCGGACATGGCAACCGAGATCGAAGCTGGGCGGCATTTGATGTTCCACGCGGCCTGGCTGGCTCAGCAGAAGAAGCCGTACGGAAAGGAAGCGGCCATCGCGAAGCTCTTCTGCTCGGAGCTGGCGATGCGGTCAACGCTCAAGGCAATTCAGATTCACGGTGGCTATGGCTACACCAAGGATTATCCCGTCGAGCGAATGATGCGGGACGCCAAGGTTTGCGAGATTGGGGAAGGGACGTCGGAAATCCAGCGAATCGTCATCGCCCGTCATCTTCTTCGAGGGATTTCGGATTGACCTACTCCGACGCCGCAAAACAACTCCGGCTTCCGCTCGGATTTGCGCTCGGAATCCTCTATCTGGCGTTTGCTCACCCAACTCCGTTGTCGCTGGCGACAGGGGCTGTAATCGCCATGGTCGGGATTGTCGTCAGGGCGTGGGCTTCCGGTCATATCGTCAAGAATGAGCGGCTTGCCGTGAGCGGGCCGTATGCCCACACACGTAATCCATTGTATTTCGGAAGCTTCCTCATCGGGGCCGGCTTTGCCGTGGCGGCTCACTGGGCGCTGCTGCTCGTGGTGATCGCATTCTTTGCATTCGTCTACGTACCGACAATGAAACGGGAGCACGCCAACATAGGCGAGCGTTTCCCCGATGCGTATGCCACATATTCGAAGAACGTGCCGGCTTTCGTGCCGCGGGTTACGCCGTGGCGCGGCAGCACTCCCGAAGAAACTGGCTTCAGCTTCGACCTGTACATGAAGCACGGAGAGTGGAAGGCTCTGCTCACATATTTGCTTGCTCTGGGATGGCTGGCTCTCAGGATGAGTTGAGGTGTGTTAAGTCGTTGTCACTGTTGCAAAAAGGCATTTCGTTCATACATTTCTAGCCAACGAATTGATGGCTCTGGCCAGACTGGGGGCAAGCGCGCGACTCGCGCTTCCCGGCACCAGCACTGGGTGGAGAAAAAGGCACTGTTCTGAAGTCCAATCAGGCGTCGCCGTCGTGCGCGCCCACACATAGGAACATCCGCCAGCAGACCGTAATGCCGAGTCGCCATTACGCATGCCGCGCGGAATACGATGAAAAGAGAAATTCTCATCAACGCCGGCGCGCGTGAAACGCGCGTGGCGATCCTGGAGGACGAGAAGCTCGTAGAGCTGCTCGTCGATCGTCCAGACAACCGTCGCATGGTTGGCGACGTCTACCTGGGAAAAGTCGAAGCCGTTCTGCCGGGAATACAGGCGGCTTTCGTCGACATCGGCACGGAGAAGAGCGCTTTTCTTCATGCGTCTGACCTCGTTCGGGAAAGTGCCGAAGAGGCCGAGGATGACGACGAAGAAGACGACGACTCCGTCCCGGACAGCGGCAATGGGGCCGCAAATCCTTCGAGAAACGGGTCTGACGCGGTATCCGCCGCCATCCACCAGTCGCGCCGAGGCCGAAAGGCCCCACCGATTCAGGATGCGTTAAAGCGAGGCCAGGAGATCATGGTGCAGATCTCCAAGGAGCCGATCTCCACCAAGGGGCCTCGTGTAACCGCCCAGATCTCACTTGCCGGCCGGTTCCTGGTCTATATCCCTGACTCGTCGCGAGTCGGTGTCAGCCGGAAGATCGGCTCGGGACCCGAGCGCCAGCGCCTCAAGGAGCAGGTCGCGGCGATTCTCCCTGATCGTTCCGGCGGTGTGATCGTCCGCACGGTCAGCGAGGACGTCACACCCGAAGCTCTGACGCGCGATCTCGAGATGCTGATGGCGCAATGGAAGAAGATCCAGCGAAAGAGCAAGTTCACACGCGCGCCGGCGCTGCTTCACCGCGAGACGGGTCTGACCCGCGGTCTCGTCCGGGATCTCTTCAGTGCCAAGGTCGATAGTCTTACGATCGACTCGAAGCCCGTGTTCACCGAGGTAGTCGAGTACCTCAAGACCGTCGCTCCCGATCTGATCCCCCGGGTTCGCATGTACGAAGAGCGCATTCCGCTGTTCGACACGGCCGGGATCGAGGCCGAGATCCACGACGCGTTCAAGCGCCGGTGCGAGCTGCCGTCAGGCGGATATCTGATCATCGAGCCGACGGAGGCGCTGGTCTCGATCGACGTCAACTCCGGGCGGTACACCGGCAAGAAGGACCCCGAAAAGACGGTGCTCCGTACGAACCTGGAGGCGGCAGCCGAGGTCGCTCGCCAGCTTCGTCTTCGTGACGTGGGCGGGATCATCGTCTGCGACTTCATCGACATGGAGACGCGGCAGTCGCGCGAACGCGTCCTGCAGGAGCTGCGGACCCATCTGAGCCGCGATCGGGCACGCACGAAGGCGTTCGCGGTGAGCGACTTAGGGCTAATCGAAATGACCCGCCAGCGGGTTCGGCAGAGTCACTATCAGAGCATGACGGGCCCGTGTCCAACCTGTGATGGGACGGGAAGGGTGTTCACGCCCGAGACGATAGTCCGGCGGATGGAGCGGTCAGTGCGCCGTATGGTGATCGAGGGACGCAAGGACAATCTCCTCGTCAAGCTTCATCCGGAAGTCGCGATGTACGTTCTCGAGGAAGAGAAGGAGCTGGTGCAGAAGCTCCAGAAGTCGGCGTCATTCTCGCTCGAGCTTCGCGACGATCCGCTTCTCCGGCCTGACGAATTCAAGCTCGTCGTAAAGGCCCAGGGCAGGGACGTAACGCAGCAATACGCCCAGGCCTGAGGCCAATCAAGCGAGTCCGAGTTTTCCGACGAGGATGTCGAAGCGCGGATCCGGCCTGAGCGGATCGTACATCGGCGCGCGGATTCCGAGAGCAAGCGTGCAGGATCGCTCCTCGTACGCCCGATCGAGACATTCGAAGGCCAGGTCGATTTCGTTGAGATGGGCGTAGACCCACGAAAGGAGAATCGGGGCGACGTAATCCGTGCGCGCCCGTTGTTTCATCGCCGCAAGGACCTCTCGGGCTTCTTTCACGCTCCCCGCCATTGCGTAAACCACCCCGAGGAGAGCCTGAAGGAAGACGACGCTCGGCGACAGCCGTGCGCTTTCTTCCGCGTAGCCGATTGCCTGTTGGTACCGCCCTTCGTGCGCGTACGACAAGCTTATCGTCAGCAGTCCCATGAATGACACCGGGTCCAGCTCCAGCACGCGCTCACAGTGTTCGATTGCCCTGTCGTATTCACGAGCGTGATAGTGAACCAGCGCAGCCACTCCACTGATGGCCGGCGCGAGTGGATCGAGCTCATTTCCCCGGGTCGCGGCAGTGATTGCTTCGGCG
>DATBZT010000218.1:0-10694 GCA_036513055.1 Gemmatimonadaceae bacterium
GCGCTCATCCATTCAGCAATTTTTTCCGGGGCGATTCCCCGCGCACGCGCGCCCGTCCACACGGCGGCGAGGGAAAGTTGAAGTGATGCGATTCCGCCCCACGCAGAAAAGAAGTCTCCGCCTGGCTCCTTCAGTATTGGCGGGCATGGCGAGTGGTCCGAGGCAATGAGATCGATCTCTCCGGCCACCAGCGCCTGCCACAGCGCCTCCCGCTCGGCTTCGTTGCGAATCGGCGGTGCGCACTTGTACTCGGTGGCCCCATCCGCAACTTCTTCCGCCGAAAATGTGAGATAGTGAGGACAGGTTTCGACGGTCAGCGGAAGTCCTTTCTTACGCGCGGCACGCACGACGTCGAGCGACCTTGCCGACGACAGATGCACCACGTGAACAGGTGTTGGACACCACTCCATGAGACGGACCAGTAGCTCGATGGCCGAACGCTCGGATTCCACGGGCCTTGACGCGAGATAGTCCGCGTACACCTTCGAGCCGCCGGGCGGACCCGCGCGCAGGCGGGCAGGATCCTCGGCGTGAACCATCAGTGGAAGCCCGAGCCGCGCCAACACCGGGAATGCCTGCCGCAGATCCTGTTCGCTCACCGCTGGGAATTCATCCACTCCCGACGGCGCCAGAAAGCACTTGAACGCTCGAACGCCGGCGTCGCGAAGCGCCTCCAGCTCGCCGCTGTTGCCCGGAACGACGCCTCCAATGTACTCGACATTCACCACACATTTCCCGCGAGCCGCGCTGCGTTTTACCTCGAGAGCCGAGGTGGTAGTTGTCGCCGGGATGGAGTTGAGAGGCATGTCGAGAATTGTTGTCACTCCGCCTGCCGCGGCGGCCCGCGTCGCCGTCTCGAAACCCTCCCACTCCGTGCGACCCGGTTCGTTCACGTGCACGTGAGTGTCGACAAGTCCGGGCATGACGATGTTCTGTCCGGCGTCGTCAAGCGGAACGCCCACCGGCACATCATCCCAGGCGCCGACGCGGGATATCCGGCCACCGTCAACATGCACTGACGCAGCGCGGATTCCGTCTGGCGTCACAACGCCCTGGCTGCGAATTACCAGTTTCATGGACCGTGGCGGCTGGTGGAGTGAGCCGGCCTGGCTACTCTGTCTCGGCCCAGAATCGCCGCAGCAGGTTTACCGAAACCTGGAGCCGGTATTCGGCAGACGATCTGAGATCGTCGATCGGAGCGATTTCGCCGGCCAGCACCAGCGCGGCTTCGTCGATGCTGGCTCCATCGGCGAGCGCGCGCTCCGTCTTTGGAACCCGCACGACTGTCGGGGCGACGCTGCCGAACGCAATTCGCGGGGCTTTGTCACGCACGGCGGCTACGACAATCTTCGAGATTGCCTGCGCGGCGCGGGTTCCCACCTTTCGAAACCATTGCTTGCCATGTACCGGACCCACCTCGACGGCTACGATGAGCTCGTCGGGCCGCATCACTGTCGTCCGATACCCGGTGTAAAATTCCGTAATCGGCGCGCGACGCTCGGCGTCCGCGTTTCGAATCACGATCGTTGCATCGACGGCTGCAAGAACGGGAAGCGAATCGCCTGCCGGTGAGCCGTTGGCGATGTTGCCGCCGATTGTCCCCCTGTTCTGTATCTGGACGCCACCCACCAGGCGCGATGCCTCGACGAGCATCGGCAGCCGGTTCACAACGTGCGCAGAGTTGATGAGATCGGTGTACGTGGTGAGCGCGCCGATGACGAGGGTGTCCTCCCGCAAGGAGATGCCGCGCAATTCCTCGAGCGCCCATATGTCCAGAAAGCGCTTCTGCGGCAGCGTGCCGAAGTTGAGCGCCACGTACACGTCAGTGGCGCCGGCAACGATCATGCGCGGCTCGTCGTGCATGATCGTCAGCGCTTCTTCGAGCGACGAAGGGCTCCGGAGGTCGAGCTCGGAGACGGCCGTTCTCAATCTGCCGCCGTGTGCGCCATCACTTCCGGCAATGGCATCCCCTTCCACTTGCACACCGCCCGGTAGATCGCCGAATAGCCGGTACAGCGGCAGAGATTTCCGGCAAGCGCAGTCTTGATCTCGTCGAGCGTTGGCTGCGGGCCCAGCGTGATGGCGGCCATGATCATTCCCGGTGTGCAAATGCCACACTGCGCGCCTACCTCGTTCATGAACAGGTGCTGAAGTGGATGATCGTTGCCGAGTCCTTCGATAGTCATCACCTCGGCACCGTCGACTTGCGCCACCGGCACGAGGCACGAGCAGACGGGCTTTCCATTGACGAGCACCGTGCAGGCTCCGCATTCGCCCTCGCCGCATCCTTCCTTGGTGCCTGTGAGGCCGTGTTCCTCGCGCAACACGTCCATCAGGCGGCTCATCGGGTGCGATGCGACTTCGGTGCTCGCACCGTTCAGGGTGAAGCGCATCAGGCGGCTCCGCTGAGCGCGATGAGCTCCGGCGTTGCGGGAATCTCCCGCACGTCGAGTCCCAGGTGGCGAAGTGCGTTGACGACAGCGGGCGCTGGTCCATCCATCGGCAGCTCACCGAGTCCTTTCGCACCGAAAGGGCCGCCGGGATACGGATTCTCCATCATCACGACATCGAGCACCGGCATGTCGAGCGTGGTCGGGATCGTGTAGTTGGTGAGAGTGGAATTGGCCATTGCGCCATTCCGCATTACGACTCGTTCGAGCAGCGCGTAGCCGAGGCCCTGTGCCGTGCCTCCCTCTATCTGCCCGCGCGCCAGCGCCGGATGAATGGGCCTGCCGAACTCCTGCACAGTGGTCAGCTTCACTGGTCGCACCTCATAAGTGTCGGTGTCGAGCTCCAGCTCGATCACATCGCAGCCCCAGCCGAATGTGGCGTACGCGTCGCCGCGGTATGTCTGATCGTCCCAGGTGATCCAGTCAGGCGGCTCATACATCCGCTCGACAGTAAGTGGCCCATGCTGCGCGTAGTATTCCGCGGGAGAGAGGGCGCCGAGCTTGCCTCTCATCTCGTGTGCACATTCCTCGAGAATCTTGCCCACCACCATGCAGGTGCGGGACGCGACTGTCGGGCCGCTGTCGGCAACCAGAGCGGTGTCAGGCTGGGCGACGGTCACGTCCTCGTATGGAATGCCAAGAGCGTCGGTGACGATCTGTGCGTGCATCGTGCGAGTGCCCTGTCCGATCTCGGTGCTGCCGGTTGCGATCCGTACGCCGGTGGGAGTCAGCTCGAGCCTCGCCCGGGATTTCAGCGTGCGCTCGCCGCCGCCGGTGAAGCCCGCGCCGTGATAGAACAGCGACAGCCCCATCGCCCGGTTGGTTCCCTTGCAGGCGTCACGCTTCTTCAGGAAATCCGTTCGTCGCACAGCTTCGTCGAGCACCATCAGAGCGCTGCAGTCGTCGCGCAGCGTCTGGCCCGTGGCAGTGGTGTCGCCTGGCCGCAGAGCATTCTTCCGTCGCACCTCCACCGGGTCGAGCCCGAGCGCCTCGGCGATGCGCTCCATGTGAACTTCAACCGCGAACTCGGTCTGCGGTGCGCCGAACCCGCGGAACGCGCCGTTGGGCGGAGTGTTGGTGAACACAGCACGCCCGTGGATGTGAATGTTGTCGCACCGATAGGGGCCCGCGGCGTGGATGCATCCCCTTGAAAGAACGGTTGGACTGAGCGTGATGTACGCACCGCCATCGAGGAGCACGTCGATGTCCATCGCCACGAGACGGCCGTCGCGAGTCACGGCGGTGCGATGCTTCACTATCGCCGGGTGCCGCTTGGTGGTGGCGACCATGTCCTCCACTCTATCGTAGATGATCTTCACCGGCTTTCCGGATTTGATTGCGAGCAGCGCGGCGTGCCCGGCAATCATCGACGGATACTCTTCCTTGCCGCCGAAGCCGCCGCCGGTTTCCGTCTGTATCACGCGCAGCGGCGGATGCTCGCCGAACAGGCATCGCAGCGCCTTGATCACGTAGAAAGGGCACTGCATCGAGCCGTGGATGACGACGCCCGCACCTTCCGGCACGGCAATCACGCCGTTCGGCTCGATGTAGATGTGCTCCTGATGCCCAGTTCGATAGGTTCCTTCGACCAGAACGAGATCATTGCCAGCCAGCGCCGCTGTCACGTCGCCCTTCTCAATGTCGATCGTCTTGAAGACCTCGTCCGACAGCTCGGGGTCAAACAGCGGCGTCTCTTCCTCGTAGTCGATCACGACGTTGGCGGCATTGAGCCGTTCGCGATCAGCATGCGCCAGCAGCATGATCGGCTCGGCCATGTGCCGCACTTCGTCTTCGACGAGAAACGGCTGGTCTTCCGCGATCAACGCAACGGCGTTCTTTCCAGGGACATCGCGGTAGTCCACGATGGTGAAGCCTGTTGTGTCGAAGTCGAGCCGGATGGATTTCACCCGGCCGCGCGGGATGGTCGACCGGATGGTGCGACCGAACAGCATCCCTGGAAAAACGATGTCGTCGGCGTACAATGCCCCGCCCGTGGCCTTCCCTATTCCGTCCTTTCGCGCAACGCTGCTGCCGACTGCGGCCATGTTCTCTCTCTGATCGTGATGACTCGCGCCTGAAAGTTCGTGCGAAGTTGTCGCTCGTCGCGACGCCGAGGCGAAGATGCCCGATCGCGCGCCACGGGGCAAGATTTGCGACCCGTGCTGTTGCGCGGGCGTTCCGGCGAAGTTACCTCCATCATACCGGGCGAAGCTGCAGTCGATATCGACCGCCGGCGGATGCGGCGCAGCTCCGCGGGAAGCTTGCGGAAGAGTCCGGGATTTGCGGAAAGTTTGAACGTCATGGATGACAGGTGCCAACCTTCTCAGTCGGAGCAACAATGGACATTGCATTGCTGATCGCGCGCCTTTTCCTAGGGCTTGGTCTCGCCGCTCACGGAGCGCAGAAGCTCTTTGGCTGGTTTGGCGGCGGTGGCGTGAACAAGACCGGCGAGTTCTTCGTCAAGCTCGGCTGGAACCAGGGACGCTTCTTCGCCGCCGGCGCAGGACTTGGCGAGTTCGGCGGCGGTGTGCTCGTCGCATTGGGATTTCTCGGCCCGGTTGGACCGGCTTTGATGATCCTGGTGATGCTCGTTGCGGCCCTCACCGTTCACATTCACAACGGTTTGTTCCAGACGAGCAGCGGCTGGGAGATGCCGATGCTGTACGCGGCCGGAGCGTTGCTTCTCGCGTTCACCGGTTCGGGGGCGTACTCGCTCGACCACTTTCTCGGGCTGGACTGGTACGCATCGTCGAGATGGTCGTGGATGGCCGTTGCGGCCGCGGTGATTCTGGCGCTGATCAACGTAATGCTGAGGCGCGCGCCGAAAGCGGCGGGCGCGTGAGACAGTGACGGCTGGCGAGCGATTGAAGTGACGATTCACGGCGCAGCGAGGGAAAGATTCCTTCGCTTCCGCCGCGCACAGCCGAGGGCGCCAAAGCTCGACCACGTCTCCGTTCGTGCACGGGGCCTTGACTTCGCCGTGTACACGTCGCCACCGGTGCCCGACGTGTCTCCATTGTTGTGCGTCAACGGCGGACTTCATTTCGGCCACGACGTCCTGTGGCCGGCGCTGTCGCCGCTTTCCGTTGGCCGCCAGCTCATCTTCTTCGACCAGCGCGGACGGGGCCGCTCGCAGTCTCCGCCCGGACCACGCGCTGCACGCGTGGAGCACGACGCCGGCGACATTCCGGCAATAAGAGAAGCGCTTTCAATTCAGCGCTGGGACGTCCTCGGACATTCGTGGGGTGGCGGAATCGCCATGCTCGCAACGGCAATCGACCAGCGAAGCGTGCGCCGGCTGGTTCTCGTCGACTCTGTGGGACCCGACAGCGATTGGCTTTCCGCGCTTCACGCGCGCGCTCTCGAGCGGCTGAGCGGTGATCGCAAAGCGGCTCTCGCCGCGCTCGATCCGGAATCGCTTCACACCGACGACCTCGCCGCGCACGCGGCGTATACCTCCGCACTTTATCCGGCCTGGTTCGCCGACAGGGATTTCGCGTCGATCTTCGCCGCCCCGCAGGCCGACAGCCCAACCGGCGCGGCGGTCGCTGCACGCCTCCGCCGCGAAGGCTATGACTGGCTGGATGCGATCGGATCGATAACAGTTCCGACACTCGTCGTACACGGCGAGGACGATCTGCTGCCGGTCGCTGTCGCCCGCCGCATTGCCAGCGTAATTCGCGGCGCCCGGCTGGCCGTCATTCCCCACGCGGGCCACATGCCGTTCTGGGAGGCGCCCAAAGTGTTCTTCGGGGTCGTGGAGCGATTCCTCAGCTCCGGGACGTAACCCTGGACCGCTACCAGCGCAGCGTGATTGTCTGCGGTTTCTTTCTGCGGACGATCTGAAGCCGGATCGAGTTGTCAGTGGCGGCACGCATCACGCGGATCAGCTCGCCCGGATCACCCACTAGCGACGCGTCGGCCTTGATGATCACATCGCCGGGACGGAGGCCCGACTCCTTTGCCGGTGTGCCCAGCGCCACGTTCACGACGAAGATGCCGCGCGAGCTGATTCCAACAGCAGACCCCAGGTCCGCGTTCAGGCCGGTGAGCTCGGCTCCAGCCACGCCCAGTGTCCTCGGGCCGAAGCCGAACACCAGCGGGGCAATGGTGACAGCGGGAGGTCCGGGAATTCTGGAGCGTATTTCCACGCTGCCCCGCTCTCCGCGTCCCGGTGGCAACGGCGTTCTCACTGCGGCCGGTGCCAGGCCAGTGCCCCGCTCGCCCGCTGCTGCCGCCCCCTGCTCTATCAGCGTCAGCGACAATCTCTCCGACGTGCCAGTCGGTCGAGGCGCAACGATTACCGTGACTTCGCGCACTGAATCATTCCGCCTGAACCGGAAGACAATCCTCTGCCCGGGTTGAATCATCGCCGCCATCGGGAGAGGGCTCCGCCTGAGATCCTGCGAGTTCATCGCGAGAATCGTATCTCCGGCGGCGAGGCCCGCGCGCTCAGCCGGTGAGCCCGGCTCGATTGATTCGATTACGGGATAGTCGTCGAACACCAGCCGTCCGCCGCGGTCGGTCTCCCCGCTGGTGGTGTAGGCAACGCCCACCCAGCCCTTGAGTCCCTCGCGCTGTGCCCGGGCGGTCGCAGGCGCCAGCGCCACAAGCAGCGCTCCTCCAAGCGCAATCGACCAGGTCTTGTGCATTGCGGTCATCAGAAGCGATTGAGCTTGGCGCCGGCGGGAAGTGTCGTCCCGAGCTGCCGCAGAGTGGCTTCGCGAGCGCCAACTGTCGCCAGATAATACTGATTGATCACCGGATCGTTCGGCGACTCGTGAAGCGCCGCCCTCATGTCGCTCATCACGTTGTCGAGCGCGGCGAGACGCGTGCGATATGCGCCGGGGTTCGTGGGCATCGGCACGTCTGTATTGCTTGCCGACAGATATGCGGAAGCGCGCTGATACTCCTCGCCGGCGCGGTTGAGCGTGGCCCAGGCCTCCTCGGGAGAACGGAACTCGGAGGCCGAAGCCGTGGTGGCCGAGGCAGTCGTGGCATTCTCGGGCGCCGGGGATTCTCCAACACTGGTGACGCCATCATTTGAAGCTGGACTCCCGGACACGTCGGCCGACTGGGGAGACGCGCTCCCTGCCGGCGATGGGTTGGCTGTGTAGCGCCCAACCGCCATTCCGCCTGCGACGAGCATGACGGCAGCGGCCGCCTGCATCCATCGGCGCGCGGCAAACCTGCCTGCGCCATGCGGCACGCTGATGAGACCCTCAGCCCTGAGCTGAACGGCGAGAGAATCCCAGTCGGTGAGCGGAGGAACGCCTCGCTCGCGCTCGCGAGCGACGAGGTCGTCCAGCTCGCTTTCAGATAGGGGCAACATGTGTCCTTCCTGCTTCGGGAGTTGTTTCATCCATGAGGTGCGCCAATAGCCGGCGAAGCTTGGCGCGCGCCTTGAATAGCTGTGATTTCGAGCCGCCCGACGTGATGCCGAGCTCTCTTCCAATCTCGTCGTGCGTGTAACCTTCGATGTCGTGCAGAACGAAAACCATCCGTGCGCCCGGCGAGAGCTGTGTCATCGCTTTCTCGATCGACTCGGCGAGGAACGTCCTGTCACTGTCCCCCTCGACAACTCCACTGTCGTCCTCGATCTCCGTCTCGATCTTCGCAAGTCGCTTCACCTTCCGGAGCGCATTGAGCGTTCGGTTCACCGCTATCCTGTGCGCCCACGTTCCGAACTGCGACTCACCGCGATAGCCGGGCAGCGCGCGAAAGATCTGAATCCACACTTCCTGCGCGATGTCGGCGGCGATGTCGTGATCGCCGCAGAGCCGGCGCACGACAGCGTCGATGTGCGGCGAATGCCGCATCCAAAGCTGCCGCATCGCCAGCTCATCGCCTTTCATGGCGCGCTGGAGCTCCAACTGGTCGGTTTGCATCCCGTCTGGAATCTTAGTCACGCGTACGCCCCAGAACGTTGCCGGGCGGTTCGACCCCCTGTTCACCTGATCCGCTGAATCCGTTTTCCAAAAAAAACGGCGCGAAAACTGCCTTTGATTATTACTATGACACAGGGGTGACTGTGCCGGTGATCGGTCGTCAGCTCTAATGTTGGGAGTGGTGCGCCGTTTTGACAGTACCGGGCATGCTCCGGTTGGAACATTCGGCGGCGTTTAGCAGTAGGTACAGGTAGCAAGGAGCAGTGCGTGTTGAGAGTCATTTTGACCATCCTTACGCTTTCCCATGGTAACGACGGTCTTCCGGCTAAGGCGCCGGACGCGGTGGGGATGTCCTCCTCCCGCCTCGAAGCCATCGACCGCGTGGTCCAGCGCGGCATTAGCGCTGGCGGTTACCCGGGTGCGTCCGTTGTCGTGGGGCGAAAGGGCGCCGCGGTCTGGGAAAAGGGCTTCGGAAGACTCTCGTGGTCGCCGGTCAGCCCTGCAGTCGATGCCGACAAGACCATTTACGACATTGCATCGCTCAGCAAAGTCGTCGGCACGACAACCGCAATAATGCTCCTGTATGACGAGAAGAAGGTTGACCTCGACGCTCCCGTCTTCCGCTATCTGCCGGCGTTTTCCGGCGGTCTCAAAGACGATGTCACTGTCCGGGAGCTGCTGACACACCGCTCCGGGCTTCCCGCCGGGCGCGATCTGTGGCGCATTGCCCACAGTCCGCAGGAAGCACGCGACATGGTTCTTTCGACACCGCTCGAATACACGCCCGATCACGCCTACATCTACTCCGATCTCGGCGCCGACGTGCTCGGCATGATCGTCGAAGCCGTCTCGGGCGAGCGGCTCGACCGGTTCCTCGAGCGGCGCGTGTTCGGCCCGCTTGGCATGCGCGACACTTTCTATCGCCCCGCCGACTCGCTGCGATATCGCATCGCGCCAACGGAAGTGACGCCACCCCGCGGCTATCCGCTTCAGGGCGAAGTTCACGACGAGAACGCCTATGCTCTCGGAGGAATCGCCGGCCACGCCGGACTGTTCAGCACGGCCGCCGACCTGTCCATCTTCGCCCAGATGATGCTCAACGGCGGCACGTACGACGGTGTTCACATCATTTCCGATTCCACGGTCGCCCTGTTCACCCGTCGCACCGCGGGGCACCGCGCACTCGGCTGGGACACCGCCGACGGCGACTACGGCTCCGGCAATTACCTCACCGAGCGCGCGTACGGCCATACGGGATTCACGGGAACGTCAATCTGGATCGATCCCGACCGCGAAATGTTCGTGGTGCTCCTTACAAACCGTGTCCATGCGTCGCGAGCGCAGCATCCGGGCAAGGTCATTGCCGACGTGCGGGCTGATCTTTCGGACGCAGCGGTGCTCGCCGTTGTCGACGGTCCGACGCCGACACTCGCAATGCCTGAGGCGTTCCGCGCCGACCGTGAGATTGGTTGGAACACGCAGCTCCAGCCGGTGCGTTGCAGCGCTGCCAGGTCACGTCACAGCAAGACAGTCCGCAGCAAGAGAACGCGGGCGCGTGTGAGCTGTGCGCTTGCCAGCCGCCGCTCATCGAAACATTCGAGCGTCAAATCGCGGACCGCCTCGAAGCGTCACTCCACCGCCAGCTCGTCGAAGCGCTCGAGCAGCCGGAAATCCGCCAGCCATACTTCAACCCGCCGGTCCTCGAAGTCGAAGCGTAGGTAGATTTAGAGTATGTCAGACCAGCCAGAAACAGCGCCCCCTTCGGCCGAGCTGAAATCCAACGGCGCAGTCACCGAGGACCAGGTTAAGCTCGCCCTGCGCCGCGTGAAGGATCCCGATCTTCAGCTCAACATCATGGATCTGGGACTCGTCTACGGAATTCACGTTGACGGCGCCGAGGTCACCGTGGACATGACGCTGACGTCACCAGGCTGTCCGTCGGGCCCGGAGATAATGGGCGAAGCGGAGCGTGAGATCATGACGCTGCCGGGTGTCGAAAGAGCGGTGATGAACCTGGTGTGGGCGCCGTTCTGGACGCCCGAGAAGATGGAGCCGAGAGTGAGGGCGTACCTCGGCTTCTAGCGAGGCCGTCTCACGGGCCGTACTAACGTCAACTCTTCAGAGCCTCCACAAACTCCTCGCCCATCTCCCCGATCTGCCAGCGTCTGACGCCCGGCACATCTTCAAGGTCCTTTACCCGCTCGGGCCGTTTGCGGACAATCGCTTCGAGTCGCTCGCGGGAGCAAAGGACACCCGGATCGAGCGATAGCCGGATGGCGGCGACATCACGCACGGTTTTCAATCTCGACACTCTTTCCTCGAAGTCGTCCTCGCGGTCCCACTTCGCCGCCTTGGG
>DATBZT010000219.1:0-18984 GCA_036513055.1 Gemmatimonadaceae bacterium
GGCCAAGCTTTTCGGCATAAACACGTTTGAGCTCCGCCGGCGCCCCGACTTCGTCCAGGGAAACGTCAGCGACGACACATTTCGCGAATGGCAGCGGCGGCCGCGCATACGGGATACCGACATACAGCCCGTTGTGAACGCTCTGCCGGCCGGCACGCTGTGGTCGGCATCCGGAGAGGACAATGTCCAGATGGTGTCACCATGGTCCAAGCCGCGGACGCTGAGCGCCGAAGCAGTTGACGGCGATTACTTCAAGATCAGAAATCTCGACGTTGCGTCCGGGCGGCTCATCTCGCCGCAGGAGCTTGCGATCGGATCGCCGGTGATCGTCATCGGCAAGGAGATAGCCGACAAGTTCTTCCCAAACCTTGACCCGGTCGGACGCGAGCTCCGCCTGGGCGGGCTTCCCTTCACGGTCGTTGGCGTCGCGGTGACTCAGGGCTCGATTTTCGGGCTTTCGCTGGACAGGTTCGTGATCGGGCCGCTCCATTCGAGACTCCGGCGGCTGGTGGACCCCGCCGGCGTGATTGACGGGATCAAGATCAAGAGCGCTGACCCAGCCGACCTCGTCGATGCTCAGGAGGCGGTGCGCTCGGTGATGCGCTCGCGTCGCGCCCTTCGGCCCTCGCAGCCCGACAACTTCTCGATCGAAACCTCGGAATCCGCCATCTCCTTCTGGACGGCCATCAAAGCCAAGCTCGTGATTGCCGGCGTGGTTCTGCCCGCGATCGGCCTCGTCGTCGGGGCGATCGTCATCATGAACATCATGCTCGTTGCCGTGGCCGAGCGTACGAGAGAGATCGGGATCAGGAAGGCGCTCGGCGCAAGAAGGCGGGACATCATGGCCCAGTTCCTCGTCGAGTCCGCCACGCTGAGCACCGTGGGCGCGGCGCTTGGAATTGCGCTCGGCATCGCAATCTCGCAGGTGATCGCGGCGGTGTCGCCGCTTCCGGCGTCGGTTGCGCCCTGGTCGATTCTTGCCGGCGTGCTGGTGGGAGCCGGAGTGGGAATAGCCGCCGGCATCTATCCGGCAAGCCGCGCATCGAAACTCGATCCCATTCTCGCCCTGAGGCAGGAGTAATGAGTCTCTCGTCGAAGATCTTCAACATCACCGAAGGGGTGGGAATCGCGTTCGACGCGATCCGGTCGAACATGGTCCGCGCGGCGTTGACGATTCTCGGCGTAGCGGTGGGGGTATTCGTCGTCGTGTCGCTGTCGGCGGCCATTCACGGGATCAACACCAGCGTCGCCAAGGACCTGGAGTCCGCGGGCCCGACGAGCTTCTTCGTCTATCGCCGCCCGATATCGCTGGCGACGGTCTGCGACGGCACGGACGAGACGTGCCCCTGGCGTCGCAATCCCCCGATCACGATGGCGGAATCGGACGCCATTGCGAGACTGCCGGAAGTCCTCGCAGTCACTCCCCACGTTGGGGGCAGCTCCAAGGTCCGATACAAGGATCGCCAGACGGACGGCGTCGGCGTCGACGCTTATACCGCGACCTGGTTCGACGTCCAGGGTGGAGAGCTCACCGAGGGCCGCAACTTCACCTACGCCGAGAACACCACCGGTGCGCGGGTGGTGGTGATCAACGACAAGCTGGCCGAGGCTCTTTTTCCCGGCTCCGATCCGCTCGACAAGATGATCGTCGTCGGCGGCGTACCGTTGAAAGTGCTTGGAGTCTATCACAACGTCGGCAGTTTTCTGGGCAAGCCGAATTCTTCGTCGGCCGGCAACGATCCGCGGGCGATCGTGCCGCTCGAGACGGGGGTTCGCAATCTCGACATGTACATGCGGCGCCTCGATCTCACGGTCAAGCCGCGCGCCATGGTGTCCCAGACAGAGGCAATCGATGCCGTGACGACCCTGATACGGGGCCAGCGCGGATTGCGTCCGGGTGCGCCGGATAATTTCGCCGTCGTGACATCGGACAAGCTGCTCGAGGTTTACAACGGGTTCTTCGGCGTCTTCTTCCTCGTGATGATTTCGCTTTCGGCCGTCGGCCTGATGGTCGGTGGAGTGGGAGTGATCGCGATCATGATGATCAGCGTCACCGAGCGCACGCGAGAGATCGGCGTGCGAAAGGCGCTGGGTGCCACACGCTCGACGATTCTGTGGCAGTTCCTCGTCGAGGCGGCGACGCTGACGTCCATCGGTGCGGCAATTGGGCTTGTCGGCGGGTCGATCGTCGCCTATCTGGTCAACCGTTATACGCCGGTGCCGGCGTCGACGCCACCAATGGCAATCGTCGCCGCGCTCGCGGTGAGCGCCATCACGGGAATAGTGTTTGGGCTGCTCCCGGCCGTGCGAGCGTCCCGGCTTGATCCAGTCGAAGCGCTGCGATACGAATAGGACAACATTCCCTTTTTTTGGGTAGACGTGAACAGCAACTGCGACTGAGAACTACTTGCTGGGAGCTGGAAGGCCAAAAGAAGCTCTCAGCCATGTGCTGCACGCGACAGGACAGATCTTGCTTCAGTCCCTGGTACCGGCAACGGTGCTACCTTGGTGGTACCTCTCCCTGCAAATGGCCAAGCTCACCGGAAGACTGTTAGCAGCCATGTCCGTTGCGACGCTGGCGGTCGCCGCGCCGTTCGTTCTACGCGCGCAGTCTGGGCTAGCGTCGTTGGGGGGGATGGTTGTGGACAGTGTACACAACGTTCCGCTTTCTCGGGCAGAAGTAAGAATCGTTCTGCTCGGTTTGAAGGCGGTCACGGATGAGAATGGGCACTTCGAGCTCAACGATATTCGTCCGGGGACGTATCGGGTCGAAGTCATTCATCCACTCATAACGAGCCTCGGGCTGTCAGTCGGAGCCGACTCGGTGCGACTCGATAGCGGGCAACATTTGTCGGCGGCGTTCGCGATTCCGTCGGCTGCCGCGATCCGGAAAATGGCTTGTGGAACGAGCGATCCGCATTCCGGTGCGCGCGGAGCACTGGTGGGCATAGTCGCCAATGCGAGCGATCACAAGCCGGTTGATGGAGCGAGGGTCACGATTTCGTGGCTCGAAGTGGCTTTTCGCCGTGGCGTCGGCCTTACCACCAATCAACGATTCCAGAGTACGCACAGCGGACCGGGTGGCTTTTATTCGTTCTGCAATCTCGATGACAGCCTGGAGGCACTTGTATCAGCAGAATCCGGCTCCAGGTCGACGGCAGATGTAAGAGTCACGCTCGAAACGCAGCAGCTCGCAACGCGGGTGCTTCTGTTGCCCGACGTAAGAGTAGGTAATTGGAGAGGTTCCTTGGTCCGCGGCCGGGTAACCACTCTCGACGGTCAGCCGGTTTCGGGCGCGCGCGTCGAGATAATGGGATTTAGTGACAGCACCCGAACGCGATCCGACGGATCGTTCAATCTCCCCCTGCCGCCCATAGGAACGCAGACCTTGCGGGTTCGCAGTCTCGGGTTCGACGAGTATACGGTTCCAATCGAGGTGACTCCAGTCGACACCAATCTCGTCTCGGTGCAGCTCGCGAAATCTCCTCCGTCACTCGAGACAGTGTTCATTCGTGCGAGAGTATCCGACGTCGCGGAACGCAGCGGGTTCCAGACGCGCGCCCTGGTCGGACCCGGACGAT
This sequence comes from Gemmatimonadaceae bacterium, assembly GCA_036513055.1. Classification (GTDB taxonomy): domain Bacteria; phylum Gemmatimonadota; class Gemmatimonadetes; order Gemmatimonadales; family Gemmatimonadaceae; genus UBA4720. Next base: position 3,582 of record DATBZT010000219.1, read on the forward strand.
ACGTTACAGCTGCCGACATCGCTCGAAGGAAGGCGCCTTGCATTCTCGACAACGTCGAGTGGGTCACGGGGTTTTACGTGGAGAATCGGCGTGCCTGTTACGGAGACATTTACGTGCGAAGCGGAGACCGAGGCCTATCGAGACTTCCGCCCACTCCAATGTCGGCCGCTACGGGCGATCCCCTGGCATTGAACGCAGCATCGCTTAACCGCGCTGCAGCGGTAATCGCCGCGCAGATGACCAAAGATCCAAGTTGCGTGAAGGTTTTTATCGACGACATGGAAGAAGGCAGCAGCGAAGCCCTCGCGGCTTTGCCTCCTCGCGACGTAGTAGGAATCGAGTTCTACCAGCCGGTGACTGCCCCAGCCCGGTACTCCGCCGGGAACTGCGCGGTGATTATCGTCTGGACGACGCGATATCAGGGACGCCGCCGCTAATTCATTGATGAGCCTGCGTACAAGCGTGTGCAATGGTTCGAGCTTCGAGCTTGTTGCTCCCACCCATGTCCCTAGATTCTCTCTATGCATTTCGCGGACGTAATCGTCACTGCGCTCAATGAGATCAGGGCGAACAAGATTCGCTCGTTCTTCACCCTGCTCGGAATCATCGTCTCGGTGACGTTCCTTGTCGCCGTCGTGGCGATCATCCAGGGCATGAACGCGTACGTCAGCGAGAATCTGGCCGGCGCGCTGATCGGCCAGAACACGTTTCAGGTGCGCCGGTCGCCAATTCAGATCGGACTGTTCGACGACGAGCAAGTCCTCAGAATGCAGAAACGGCCGCGAATCACTGAAGCTGACGCACAGGCGGTGATTGCAGCGGTCCCCAACGCGACCGCGGTGAGCATGCAGTCCGGGTGGCCCACGCCGATCGCCGACGTCCAATCGGGCGACAACACACTGGGGGACGTAGCCGTTTTTGGAATCACCGCACCCTATCAGGTGGTGCAGGACTACACCTTTGCGCGTGGCCGGCCTCTGTCCGACATAGATGTCAGCGAGCGCCGCGCCGTGGCTGTCGTTGGTGCCGACGTCGCCGACAAGCTGTTCGAAAACGTCGACCCAGTCGGCCGTGACATCCGCATCATGGGATCGCGATTCACGATTGTCGGCGTAGTCGCCAAGAAGGGCCGGGTACTCGGCCAGTCGTTCGACGGGTTCGTCCTCCTCCCCCTGACTTCCTTCGAGTCGATTTACGGAAGGCGCAAGACAACCACTGTTTCGGTAAAGGTCGCAACGGCGGACGAAGTGGGGCCGGCGATGGCTCTCGCCGACGGAGCAATGCGGGCAGCGCACCGCCTGAGGCCGGGCGAGGAAAGTGACTACAGCATCGAGACCGCCGACGCGCTGGTGGCGTTCTGGAAAAATCTCACGCGCGTTCTGTTCGCGGTGATTCCGGCAATTGTCGGAATCGGCATCGTCGTCGGTGGCATCGTCATCATGAACATCATGATGATGTCGGTGAGCGAACGAACGCGGGAGATCGGAATCCGGAAAGCGATGGGCGCGACGGGGCGCGATATTCGCCGTCAGTTTCTGGCGGAGTCCATCGCGCTTGCATTCAGTGGCGGGCTGAGTGGTGTGCTGGTCGGCTGGGGAATGGCAGCCCTGATCGCTGCCGCATCACCACTGCCCGCGCGCATCACCGCCTGGTCGGTGGCCGTCGCTCTCTCGCTCGGAGCCGGCGTTGGCGTGCTGTTCGGCGTGTATCCAGCGACGCGCGCCGCCCGCCTCGATCCAATCGCCGCACTGAGGGCGGAGTAGATGTTCGTCGGAGACCTCGTGCGCAACAATGTCGCCGTGGCCATCGACACTCTGCGCGCCAACAAGCTGCGCTCGGGCCTCACGATCCTCGGCGTCGTGATCGGCGTTTCGACGGTGATGATGATGGCCGCCATCGTTCAGGGCATCAAGGATCAGATTGTGAGGACGATCGAGATCGCCGGGCCGACGACCTTCTATGTCGTAAAGGTTTTTTCCAACACGCCGGTGAACCCAGAGCAGTTGCCGAAATGGATTCGCATTCGCCCCGACCTGGCGCAGGCCGAAGCAGATCGCATCGCATCGCTTCCCGAGATACAGTATGCCGGGATGTGGGCGCAGTCGCAGGGCCGCCTCGAGTACAACGGCATTCGAACCCAGAGTCTCATCATCAATGGAGCAGATGACCGGTTTCAGGAGATTCAGGGCGGCGAGCTGAGTGCGGGACGGTGGTTTACGAAGGCGGAGCTGGCCAGCGGCGCCTCGGTCATCGTCGTGGAGGAAAATGCGGCTCACAAGATCTTTGGACGCGAAGATCCGGTAGACAAACTGATCCATGTGGGCGGCAGGCCGGCGAAAGTCATCGGCGTGTATGTAAAGCCGGGAAACATTTTCGAGCCGCCCGGCCAGGCTATCGGTGCGATCGTCGCGTACCAGATGCTCGACCACCAGTTCAGGATCGACAAAACGAATGCGCTGTTCATTCCGGTCAAGCCGAAAAAAGGCGTGGCCACGGCCGATGCCCAGGAAGCGGTGACGATCGCGTTGCGTGAGATGCGCCAACTGCGACCCGCCGACAAGAACACCTTCGACCTGATCACGCAGGACCAGATTCTCGACACGTTCAACAAGATCACCGGCGTATTCTTTCTCGTGATGATCGTGCTGTCGAGTGTGGGCCTGATGGTGGGCGGCATAGGCGTGATGGCGATCATGATGGTCTCGGTCACCAACCGCACACGTGAGATAGGGGTCCGGAAGGCGCTCGGGGCGACGCATCGGGCCATTCTGCTGCAATTCCTGGTGGAGTCGGCGACTCTGACCGGCATTGGCGGCGCGCTCGGCATCGTTGTCGGGCTCGCTGTTGGCCGGCTGATTACGACGTTCATGAACATAGAAGCGGGCGTACCGGTTCTGCTGACGCTCATCGCGGTGACGGTATCGGTTGGGATCGGTGTGGTTTTCGGAATTCTTCCGGCCCGCCGCGCGGCGCGACTCGACCCCATCGAAGCGTTGCGCTACGAATAGGAATCGCACGCCTCCGCTATATTTTCCCAATGACGACAGTTGATGTTCTTGCGATCGGAGCCCACCGCGATGACGTCGAGCTGAGCTGCGGCGGCACCCTCATCCGCGCGGCGGCGCTCGGCCGGACCACCGCAGTCATCGATCTCACCGCCGGGGAGCTCGGAACAAGAGGCTCCGCCGATCTTCGCGCCGAGGAAGCTTCGCGGGCGGCGGGCGTGCTTGGGCTGTCGGCGCGGGAGAATCTGGGACTTCCCGACGCCGGCGTGACGAACACGCCGGAAACGCGGATTATGCTCGCCGTCGCAATCCGCCGGTTCGCACCTTCCGTCGTAATTGCTCCGGCGATGGCGGGCCGTCACCCTGACCACGCCGTAACGTCGCAGCTCGTGCGCGATGCATGCTTTGTCGCCGGCCTCGCCAGGATCGCGCCGGAAACGCGGGCGCATCGGCCACGGAAAATTGTCCACTGCCTCGCTTATCGCGAAAACGGAGGCCGCCCGACGTTCGTCGTCGACATATCCGACGCTTTCGAGCAAAAGCTCGAGGCCATCAGATGTTATTCGTCACAGTTCGATGAGGCGATTCAGGGCGGCGAAGTCTACCCGAACGGCGAGCCGCTCTACGACATCGTGCGTCACCAGGCGGCACACTATGGCTCCCTCATCCGCTGCCGCTACGGTGAGCCGTTCTTCACCACTGAAACGATGCGCGTCGACGACATCGCGGCGCTCGAGGTGTCGACGTTTTGAGCGCGCCGGCGGATGCGACGCCAGCGGACGAGCTCAATTACGGATCGAAAAACTCCGTTACCTGCTACCGGGTGGCGGGCAGCGGGTAGCGGATTAGCTTCACTAGGGTGCCCCCGAACCCGATCTATCTCGATCACGCCGCGACAACGCCGGTACGAGCCGAAGTTTTCGAAGCGATGCGCCCCTTCTTCGGGGCGCGTTTCGGAAACCCCTCCAGCACGCACCGGTGGGGCCGTGAGGCGCGCGCCGCACTCGATGAGGCCCGCGAGCGGGTCGCACACTGTCTTGGTGCGCGCAGCGACGAGCTGTGTTTCACCTCTGGAGGAACAGAAGCCGACAACCTCGCAGTTCTGGGCGCGTGGCGCGCGATGCGGAAGAAGGGTCGAAAGGCCATTGTCACGTCGCCGACCGAACACAAGGCGGTCCTCGGGGCGGTGCATCAGGCAGCGCACGAGGGCGCCGAAGAGCGAATGCTCGAGGTGAGCGGCGACGGCTCCGTACTGATCGAGTCGTTCGACGCGCTTGTGAACGACTCCGTTGCCGTTTGCTCGGTGATGTGGGTCAACAACGAAGTAGGCGTCATCGAGCCAATACCCGATCTTGCCGCGCGCGCCCATTCGCGCGGAGTAGTGATGCACACCGATGCCGTGCAGGCGCTCGGAAAGGTGGAAATCGACGCAGCTTCGCAGCGGTTCGACCTGCTCTCGATATCCGGACACAAGATCGGAGCACCCAAGGGAATCGGCGCGCTCTTCATCCGCCGCGGCACGCCGCTCGAGCCGCTGATGCACGGCGGAATGCAGGAGCGCGGCCGGCGACCCGGAACGGAGAACATCACCAGCGCCATCGGCCTGGCGCGCGCGGTAGAACTCACGCTCGAGGAGCGCGACGCAGAATGCGCTCGCCTCTCGGCGATGAGAGAGCGCCTGGAGCGGGTGCTTCTTGAAAGAATACCAGACGCTGTGATCCATGGACGCAACGCGCCGCGGGCGCCTCACGTTCTCAACATCTCGATTCCCGGCACAGACAGTGAGTCGCTCCTGATGGCGCTCGACCTGAAGGGCATTGCAGCATCCGGGGGCTCGGCGTGTCAGAGCGGAAGCGTCGACCCGTCTCACGTCCTGATTGCGATGGGAGTGAGTCCTGAGCTGGCCGGCGCGGCCATCCGGCTCAGTCTGGGCGCCCTGACAACGGACGAATGCATTGCGCGCGTGGGGGATCTGCTGCCGGCGCTGGCCCAGAAGGCGCGGCGTGTTTCCGCCGCCGTCTGACGTTCGCAAGAGGGCGGCAGGGATCATGAGAGAAAGAGTGCTGGTGGCAATGTCGGGGGGCGTCGACTCCTCCGTCGCCGCGGCCTTGCTGGTTGAGGCGGGCTACGACGTCGTGGGCGCAACGATGAAGCTTTTCTGCCACGGAGACGACGTACCGGACCGCCCCTGCTGCTCGCTGGATTCCGTCAACGACGCCCGCAGGGTCTGCGAGCATCTGGGCATTCCACATTACGTGCTCAATCTCGAGACACAGTTCGGGCACGACGTGGTGGACAATTTTGCCCAGGAGTACGCGCGGGGCCGCACGCCGATTCCCTGCGTACGGTGCAACACGTTCACCAAGTTCCGCGACCTGCTGCGAAAGGCCGACGGCATCGACGCCCAGTGGCTCGCCACGGGCCATTATGCCCGCGTCGTGGACGGGGTGCTGCATCGCGGGCGCGATGACAACAAGGACCAGACGTACTTCCTGTGGGGAATCGATCGCGCCGTTCTTTCGCGGATGATTCTGCCCGTGGGTGATTCCACCAAGGATGATATCCGCGAAGCCGCGCGACAGCTTGGGTTGGCTGTCGTTGCCGACAAGCCCGACAGCCAGGAGATCTGTTTCGTACCCGACGGCGACTACGTCAAGGTGCTCACCCGTCAGCTCGGTGCAGACGCTCCGTCGTTGAGCAATGGTCCCATCGTGACTTCGGACGGAACCGTGGTTGCCAGCCACGACGGCTTCGCTCGTTACACGATCGGACAGCGACGGGGACTACCCGGTGGTTACGCGCATCCGATGTACGTCATAGCCATCCGCCCCGAGGACAGAGCGGTGGTGATCGGACCACGCGAGGAGCTTCTCGGCCGTGGAGTCGTCGCGCGCGAAGTGAACTGGCTAGTGGATCCCCCCGCAACCGGCGCCGCCGTGGCCGTAAGGATTCGACACCGCTCGCCGCTGGCGCAGGGCGAGATCGTGCGAATGGACGGTGAAGAGATAGAGATCGCGCTCGACGAGCCGGTGCTCGCAATCGCTCCCGGGCAGTCGATGGTCATCTATGATGGTGACCGCGTGCTCGGAGGAGGTTTCATCGAATCCGCGTCGGATGCTATCAGGCCACGACGACTGCTGCCTGTCATGGCGGCTTGACCGGCCCAATCGTCACTTGCCGCGATAGATCAGAAACGGGTTGAGTGGCGTTCCTTTCCACCAATCCTTCAGATTGTCCGAGCGCGCAATGGCAAAATGAAGGTGTGGCGCAGCCGGGGACGCGTCCCCGGTAGACCCGACGAATCCCAGCAGCTCGCCCTTCTTCACCGTCAATCCCTCGGTGAGGCCCGGGCGGTAACTGTCGAGATGCGCGTACAGCAGGATGAACCGCTGCGTCGGGTCTGCAACGTAAATGGAGAGTCCGCCCGCGGCGCTGTTGTGAAGCTTGAGCACTCTGCCCGCGTCGGCCGACAGTACGCGCGTTCCCCGCGACGCCATGATGTCCAGGGCTTCGTGCCGCCGCCCTCCGCCGCCGCGCGCATCGTCAAAGCTGTCCACGAGCTTGTTTGCAGTCACACCGTCCACCGGGATCAGCAGCGAATGACCCCTGAGCTCCGCGAGATCGGCGGGCGCGAACGCGACTGTGTCCGGCTTGCCCGTGGAGTCCGCATGGCCGGCCGTATCGATCACTGTGGCCGTGTCTCCCTGCCTGGTGAGCGTGATTCTGTCCGCTCCGCGGTCCGGCTTGATCGAATAGACCAGACCGAGCAGCACCGCCCCGAAGAATGTCGCAACGATTGCCCGATCGGCGGGGTTAATACTTCAGCCCGCCTGCGTCCGCAAACTCGCGCATCATTCGCTCCTGCTCTTCGGTAAGCTTCTCTGGTGTCTCGATCCTCACCTCGACGATCAGGTCACCGCTTTTCTCCGCTTTCTGAATTCCCTGCCCTCGCACGCGGAAGCGTTTGCCCGATGCCGTCCCGGGTGGAATCTTGATCAGCACTTTCCTGGCATCGAGCGTCTTGACGCTGATCTTCGAGCCCAAAGTTGCCTGGGCAATGTTGATCGGGACGGTGGCGATGATGTCGAGCCCATCGCGCTGATAGAATTTGTCCGGCTTCACATTAAAGGTGATCAGGAGGTCGCCGGGCGGACCGTTGCTCGAGCCCTTTCCGCCCTGACCCTTGAGCCGGATCTTGGACCCGCTATCGACGCCGGCGGGAACCGTGATCAGAACTTTCTTTCGCGTTCTGACCTCGCCTGTTCCATGGCAGGTGGGACACGGCTGCGAGGGCACCTGTCCGCGTCCAAGGCACACCGGGCAAGGTCTGTTCACGGCGAATCCGCCCTGGCCAAACGACACCACTCCTCTGCCGGAGCACTCCGGACAGGTTTTCATCGTCGCGCCTGGAGCACCTCCCGATCCGTGACAAGTGCTGCATTCCTCGTTCACCTCGAGGTCGACCGGCACCTTTCCGCCCCGCGCGGCTGTGCGGAATGGAATGTCGAGTAGCGCCTCGATATTCTCTCCCCGCTGCGGGCCTGATGGCCGGCCCCCGCCACGCGCGCCACCACCAAAAATGGATCCGAACAGATCCCCCAGCCCGCCCAGGCCGCCAATGTCGAAATCCTGAAAGTTGATGTTCGGTCCGCCACCAGCTCCCGGGCGGGAGGACGACGACCGCGGTGAGGAGCCGCCAAAGCCGAACCCGTCGAAAGCGCCGAGCCGCCGCATCTCGTCGTACTGTTTCCGCTTCGCGACGTCGCCGAGCACGGTATTGGCTTCGGAGATCTCCTTGAAGCGCTCGCCCGCTTTGGGATCGCTGGCGTTGGCGTCGGGGTGATACTTCTTCGCCAGCTTGCGGTACGCCTTCTTTATCTCGTCCTGAGTGGCGGTCGACGCCACTCCCAGAACGGCGTAAAAGTCCTTGGTCTGCGCCATGAAGGGGGGCTACCTAATTCGCGCGCGTGTATTGCCTCACGACCACCCGGGCGGGCCGCAATAGCTGTCCCTTGAACGTGTAGCCCACCTGGTAGACGCGTCCCACCGTGCCGTCCTCCTCGGGCGTCTCGGCTGGCTGAGTGCTGACAGCCTCATGCCGCGCCGGATCGAACGGCTCATCGATTGGATTCACTGCTTCCAGGCCGGCAGCAGCAAAGGACTTCTCGAGCTTGCGCTCGACCATCGCGACCCCTTCGACGATTGTAGCCGGGTCGGTCACCGCAGGGTCGACGTGGGCGAAGCGGGCGATGTCGTCCATCGGCTCCAGTAGTTCCTTCACCAGGTCCGCCTTTCCGCGGCTCTCCGCCTCGAGCCGTTCGCGCATCATCCGCTTGCGGTAGTTGTCGAACTCGGCGGCGAGTCGCAGCAGCTTGTCTCGCTCGAGCGTCAGATCGCGCTGCAGCTCCGAAATATGGTCCTCGACCAGGTCGGGCTCCTGCGCGACCGCTCCTGCCGGCTCGTCGCCAAACTGCTGAGCCGGCGGCGCGTCCTCGATCAGTTCGGCGCCTTCGTCGTTCATCGTGTCGCCTTGTGCCTGCGAATCGTTCATTCGGAATCTGGCCCGTTTCATCTCAGGAATTTAACCGCTTTGCAAGCGGCGCCGAAGTAAATCGAGCGCCGCCTGCGCCGCACGCTCGCGAATCTCCCCCCGGTCGCCGAAGAGTCGTACGCCCAGCGTCTCCGGCTTGCGGCCATCGTCGAGCGCAATCCAGACCGTGCCAACCGGCTTGTCGGGAGTTCCGCCCCCCGGCCCGGCGATACCGGTGATCGAGACGCTAACGTCCGTTCCCAGCCTGTTTCGCACACCCCGCGCCATCGCCACGGCAACTTCTTCGCTAACGGCGCCGTGAGAAGCGATTTCGGCCGCATCAACGCCGAGCAGGGCAACTTTTGCCGAGTTGTCGTACGCCTGCACGCCTCCGATGAACACATCGCTCGAGCCCGCAACCGCGGTGATCCGCGCGCCGAGCAATCCACCAGTGCAGCTCTCGGCAACGGCCAGCCGGATTTGCCGGGCCCGACAGAGCTCGAGAACCACCGCGGCGAGATCCGACGCACCCTCTCCGTATATATACCGGCCAACGGCTTCCCGGAGTTTCGCCATTGCCCCATCGAGCCGGGCCGCGGCCTCGCGTTCCGGAATGCCCCGGCTCGTGAGTCGTATGTCCACGCCCTCCACCCCCGGCAGAAACGCCGGCGCCAAACCGTCGATCGATCGCCCGAGGTCACCGAGAAGATCGGCGAGCGCAGATTCCGCTATCCCGGTTGTGCGCAGCGTTCTCGACGTAATCACGGCATTCTGCTCGCCGGCCGCGCCGCCTGCGCTCATCCGGGCGGCGAGCCGCGGAACGAGCTGTTCCGAAACCATTGCGCGCATCTCCCGTGGCACGCCGGGCAGCATCGCCACCCAGCGGCCGCGATCGTCTTCCAGCCAGATGCCGGGCGCGCTCCCGTGACCGTTGGGAATTATTTCCGCGCCCTCGGGAATCATTGCCTGGGTGAAATTGGATTCGGGAATCGGGCCCTTTCGCCTCATGCCGGCCCATCGGTCGCCGAGCCACTGCACAATCGCCTCGTCGCGGACCATCGCACGGCCAAACAGCGCCGCGATGGCGGGCTTCGTCAAGTCGTCGCTGGTGGGGCCAAGGCCGCCGGTGGTCACCACTCCATCGCTCCGCTCCAGCGCGTCGCTCACCGCGGACGCGATCTCCTCTGCCTTGTCGCCGACACTCGAGCGACGGACGATCTCGACGCCAGCGGCTCCCAGCGCGCGGGAGAGATAAGCGGAATTGGTATCGACCGTGAAGCCGAGCAGAAGCTCGTCACCGATCGTCACGACTTCGACCTTCACGTTGTCAGCCCACGAAAATGCGCCCATAGCGGGCGACGTAGAGCCAAAGTGAATACAGGGTGAGAAATACCGCGGCCCACATCGCCACGACACCGGCAATTCCGTTGAACCAGGCAAACGAGTGCCAGGCCGCGTTGTCCCAACCGCGGGCCCCGGCATAGGTCGCGGCGAAAAACCAGAAATATGCTGCGCCCACCCAAATCGACTGGAATCCGGTCTTCCATTTGGCGGGGCCTATCGCGGCGATGACGACACCTCTTCTGGCCGCAAGGTGACGAAAGACAGTCATCAGCAGCTCGCGTCCGATGACCACCGCGACGATCCACCATGGCAGCCCCACCTTTCCCCACGGCGTCTCGAACGGAAAGCCGTGCGCTGCACCGAGTGCAGCGCGCGTCGCCGCGAACGGATCATCATTGGGCGACATGAGGATGTACATCGGAATGAGCGTCGCGAAGAGAAGCAGCTTGTCGGCGAGCGGGTCGAGCAGTCGGCCGAGATCCGTCTCCAGATGGCGGGTGCGAGCCAGCATTCCGTCGAAATAGTCCGATATTGCCGCCACAACGTAGATGGCGAAAGCGGCCAGACGCGCGGCTGACGACGTCATGAATGGAAGCGCCGCAATCAGCGGCGCAACCATGATTCTTCCAACTGTTATCGCATTCGGAAGATTCACCGGGAGCAGCAGCTCAGGCCAGCGCCTTGAGCACCAGCTTGCTGACTGCCTTGAGTGTGTCGAAGACGCCTTCACCGCCGATGGCTACGGCCTTGAAGTACTGAGCGCGCTCGACCCATTCGCCTGTTGGAAGCTGGCTGACGAGATTCTCTCCCGCATGGTAAGGATCCGGTGACAGCCGCGCCTTGGCCGGATCGGCCGGCTCCCATCCCGGATTGAGCGCGGCCTGGAGCTCGCTCACCGGCGCAGCGTTGGGCAGATCACGCTTGTTGTACTGAATGACGAACGGCATGCTCGTGAGGTCGTAGCCGTATTCCGCCATGTTGTCGTACAGGTTCTGCATCGACTCCAGGTTCGCTTCCATTCTTTCGAGCTGCGAATCGGCGACAAAAACTATTCCATCGACATTCTTCAGGATGAGCTTGCGGCTCGCGTTGTAATAGACCTGGCCGGGAACGGTATAGAGATGAAACCGCGTGTTGAAGCCGCGGATGGTGCCGAGGTCGACGGGAAGAAAATCGAAAAAAAGCGTTCGCTCGTTTTCGGTGGCGAGAGATATGAGCTTGCCTCGCGTCTCGGGCTTCACCTTTCCGTAGATGTGCTCGAGATTGGTGGTTTTCCCGCCGAGGCCGGGCCCGTAGTAAACGATCTTGCAGTTTATCTCACGCGCCGCGTAGTTGATCATCGACATTGCCGTTCTCTCCTTACCAGTTGAACAGCTCGTCGATCTCGTCGCCGGCGCCGGCGAGGATGTTCGGCTGCGTTGTCCCGCTTGCCCGCGCTCTCGAGAAAGCCCGGTCGAGATGACCCGTGAGCTCCTCTACTGCGGGCTTCATCTTGAGCCGCACAAGGCCGATTGGCGTGCGGTTGTCGAAAAGCACCACGAGAATGAGCCGGCGGGCAATGTCGGCAACGTACATCGATTCCCGTTCCCCCTGATGGAAAAGTGTCGTGAAGTCTGTCTCGCCAATGAGCCTCGCGAGCTGATCGTTGGCGCTGAAGTCCGCTGCCGTCAGCGTTGCGAACGTCGTTGGATCGAACCCGAGGGGGTCGCCGACGGTGGTCACGAGCTGGCCGGAGCGGTCGACGAGCAGCGCCGACCGCGCCCCGGTCTCCGCCAGAAAACGTGAGATCGTGCGCGTGATGGCGTTCAGGTCATCTTCTTCGAACGACCAGCTGCTCGCTGCGGGCTGCATTGTGATTCTTCTCTAAAGCGTTTTTTCGAGTCGCCGCATGAGCGAGACACCCCGCTGCCTGAGCATCGGGCTGTTCTCCCAAGCCACGTACTCGCGAAGTAGGCGCGCAGTACTGACTGTTGGACGCCCGCGAAGATAACCGAGCGCCGCCAGTCGGCGCAGGGGATGGCGGCTGAACAGGTCACGGCGATACTGGCGCTGAACACGGTTCCAGGTCACGACGCCGCAAGCGGCCCCGGCGAGAAATCCGAGAAGGGTGAGCTGCCTCACCCGTGTGTCAGTCACATCGCCCGCCGGGCAGAAAGCGCTTGCGCAATCGTCACTCCATCAGCGTATTCGAGGTCGCCACCCACCGGGAGACCACGTGCGATCCGCGTCACCGTGAGCTGATAGGGCAGCAGCTTGCGCTGAACGTACAACGCCGTGGCTTCGCCCTCAATGCTCGGGTTGGTCGCGAGTATGACTTCGCGCACCTGGCCGCCTGCGACGCGGCTTTCCAGCTGCGGAATGGTGAGGTCATCCGGGCCGATGCCGTCCAGCGGCGACAATCTCCCGCCGAGCACGTGATACACGCCGCGGAACTCCCCCGCCCGTTCTATTGCGCCAATGTCGGAAGCTTCCTCGACGGCACAGATCAGCGTCGAGTCCCGTCTCACATCCCGGCAGATCGCGCACGTTTCCTCTTCCGTGAGGTTGAAGCATTGTGAGCATGGGCGGATTTTCTCCGTCAGCGTGGACAATGCTTCGGCGAGCCGCCGGCTTTGCTCCGCCGGCTGCCTCAGGAGATGATAGGTGAGACGCAGTGCTGTTTTTCTTCCAATGCCCGGCAGCTTTGCCAGCTCGCCGACGAGCGTGTCGATCGCTGACACTCTAGAAAGGCAGCTTGAACGGCAGGTTGAGTCCGCCTGTCAGCTTGGACATCTCGCTCTTCGCCAGTTCGGCCGATTTCTGCTGCGCATCGCGGAGCGCCACGAGAATGAGATCCTCGAGCATCTCGATGTCGCCGCCGGCGACGATGGAAGGATCGATTCGCACGCGCGTGATCTGACCCTTTCCATCCGCCTCTACGGTGACCATGCCGCCTCCGGAGGTGGCGGTCACTGTCATGCCCTGGAGCTCATCCTGAATTTTTTCCAGACGCCCCTGCATCTGCTGCGCCTGTTCTAGAATCTTCGTGAAGTCGGCCATTCTTGTGTGTGATGTGTGTGTGATGTCAGTCGAGCAGCTCGAGATCGAGCGCATTGACAGCGGCGTCGAGCACTGGATCCCGCGCGCGAAGGGCAGCGAGCCGTTCCGCGCGCACGGCTTCGGTGGTGAGGCGCGAGCGAGCGGAGTCGTTGGCCATCTGCTCATAACCTACCTTCCAGTCCGGCCCTCGCTCGGCTGAAGCCGGCGTTGCCGACGTGCTCGCTGCGGCCGGCAGCACCGGCGGAGCGGGTGGCGTCAGCGGCGGCGCAGGCGAAAAACCCGGTGTCGGTGCTGACACCGGCGGGTTCCTCCCGGGTTGCGCGGCGGGCCTCGCGGGTTCTCGCCGAACCGGCCCTGCATCGCCCATGGCGGCGCTGGCGCGTCGCGTCTCGCGCTCAACCGCCCTTCCCCTCGTTTCAGTGCGCGCTGAACCGGCCGGCGCATTCCCCCCCGAACCGCCCTCAGAGCCAAGGCCGCGCAGCACCTCTTCGATCGACATGGCGCGGTCGAACAGAGCAAACCGTACGAGGAGGATTTCCACCAGCAGCTGTTGCTGGGCGCTTCGCCGGAACTGCGGTTCCAGCTCGGCCAGTGTCGACAGCATCCGCAGGAGATCACTGGCTGAAAAACGGTCGCGATACAACTCGAGAGCCGCCCGCGCAGCCGGCGAGACGCCGTCCGGAGTGCCGCCGAGAGCCAGCGCCAGCTCGGCGCGCAGCATGTCCGACAGGCCGCTCAGGAAGACGGCGAAGTCGACTCCGGCGTCGGCCAGGCGGCGGACTGTCTCGAATGCTTCGCCGGCTCTCCGGCCGGCGATCATGTCGATGACCTGAAGGTACTCGTCCTCCGCCACCAGACCGAGTGCGATGCGCACCCGCTCGGCGCTCACCTCGCCGTCGCCGAGAGAGGTCACCTGATCGGTGAGGCTCAGTGCGTCGCGCATCGAGCCGTCCGCCGCTCGCGCGATCATCGCCAGCGCCTCCGCGTCCCATGCGATTCCTTCTTCGCTCAGCACTGCCTCGAGACGCGTGACGATGTCCGAAGTTCCAATCCGCTTGAGGTCGAACCGCTGCAGGCGGCTGAGAACGGGCGCCGCCGCCTGCGCGATCTTCTGCGGCTCGGTGGTGGCAAACACGAACACGACGCGCGGCGGCGGCTCTTCGAGAATTTTGAGCAGCGCGTTCCATGCCTCGCGGGTGAGCATGTGCGCCTCGTCCACGATGTAGACCTTGTAGCGATCCTGACCGGACGGCGCGTACATGGCGCGCTCACGCAGTTCTCTGGCGTCGTCAACGCCGCGATTGGAGGCGGCGTCGATCTCCACCACGTCGAGACTGGCGCTGCCGCTCCAGATCCGCTGACAGGAAGTGCATACTCCGCAAGGCTCGCCGTCGGGCCGCTTGTTCTCGCAGTTGAGGGCCATCGCCAGGACGCGCGCGAGAGTCGTCTTGCCGACGCCTCGTGGGCCACACAGCAGATAGCCGTGCGCCACGCGTCCACTCTCGATTGCGCCGCGAAGCGTGTTGGAGACGTGCGACTGCACGGCTACGCCGGCGAAGGTCCTGGGGCGATATTTCCGGGCTAGTGCGAGCGACATTGAGGAGGGAAGATACCCCAGGCCTGACGGAGCAACGTAAGACACCACATGCCGCTGCTACCTTCGGGGTCCTGACGGAGTTAGCGGGCTTTCGCCCTCCGGGACCTGGGGCAAACGAAATATAACGCTCAGCAAGGCCCGCTGGCAGCGAATCAGGCCAGCGGAATGACTGTCGGGGCGGTGCCACCACGCGAGTCGGCAATGCGGCCGACAAGGCGCAACAGGCCATCGAGTATGGTGAGCGGGTGCGGCGGACACCCTGGTACCCACAAATCCACCGGAATCGACGGGGGAATGCCGACGATTGTGGAACTTCCTCGAAACGGCCCTCCGCTCGCGGCACAGGCCCCAACAGCGACGACGATCCGCGGATCGGGGACGGCGGCGTAGGTTCGCTCGAGCGCATCTACCATGTTCGAGTTCACGACTCCGGTGATTACAATTCCGTCCGCATGGCGCGGAGACGCTACAAACTGCACGCCGAATCGCGCCATGTCGAAAACAACGTTGGAAAGCGCGACCATTTCCGACTCACAGCCGCTGCAGCTCCCCGTGACGACGGAGCGCAGCCGAAGCGACCTGCCAAGCATGCGGCGCATTTTCTCATCAAGCGCGCGAGCGAGCTCCACTTCGCCGGTCGCAGTCACCAAACCCTCGCGTGCGCTCGTCGCCATTCGAAAGTCCCGCGTATACGCGGTCCGGCATCCGCCGCTCTCGGACGCCTCCTCCGGCGAAAACAAACATGTCCCGAGATCGATCACTGGAAGGCCCCGCGGTCCCTTTCGGACTGCCCCCGATGGGACTTGCGCGCAGAACTCGTCCACGCGCGCGGCATTCCCCGCGCAGTCCACACTCGGACGCCCTCTGTACCGCTCGGGGAATGGCGTG
>DATBZT010000220.1:0-3433 GCA_036513055.1 Gemmatimonadaceae bacterium
ACGACAAGGCCGGCGAAAGCCGTCCGCGCTGGACGCCCGACGGCAAGCGCCTGTCGTTCCTGTCGGCGAAAGACGGCGGGACGCAGGTCTGGGTGCAGGACTTCGATTCGGCAACGGGCGCGCTGACCGGCGAGGCCAGGAAGATCACCAGCATATCCAGCGAAGCCGACGGGCAAATCTGGTCGCCCGATGGGAAGTGGCTGCTGTTCACGTCAACCGTGTTTCCGGATTGCAAAGACGACGCGTGCAACAAGCAAAAAGATGAGGAGCAGGCGAAAAGCAAGGTGAAGGCGCGCGTCTTCCGCAATCTGCTCTATCGGCACTGGACGGCTTACACGGGGGACAAGCGCACGCACATCTTCATTCAACCCGCCGACGGCTCGGCCCCGGCGCGCGACCTTACGCCGGGCGATCACGACGCGCCTCCGTTTTCCCTCGGCGGGGCCGACGATTACGCCTTCTCGCCCGACTCGCAGGAGGTCGCCTTCGCCAGCAACCTCGACGAGGTGGAGGCCACCAGCACGAACAAAGACATCTTCCTCATTCCGGTTGCGGGCGGCACGCCGAAGAAGATTTCCACCTCGCCGGGCAGCGACGGTTCGCCCCGCTACTCGCCCGACGGCAAGTACATCGCATGGCTGATGCAGGAGACCCCCGCCTACGAGAGCGACAGGTTTCAGTTGGCGCTGTTCGACCGCAAGACGGGACAGATCCGCAGCCTGACGAAGGACTTTGATCGGTGGGTGGGAGGGTTCACATGGAATCCAGACTCGCGGTACCTGTGGTTTTCTGCGGAAGATAAAGGCGAGTCACCGATCTACATGCAAAACGTGATTCCGAACGCGAATCGCGTGCTTGCTGAAGTGGTTCGTGGGCATTTCGATGACATCGCGGTTACTCCGGACGGCAAGAGCTTGGCCGTAACCGGCATGTCGGCTCGCGCTCCGAACGAAATTTTCCGAATCCCAGTCGATGATGGCAGTCCGAAGGCAGAGCAACTCACGCACTTGAACGACTCCGTCCTCTCGCAAGTCTCCATGTCGCCGCTCGAATCCTTCTGGTTCATCGGCGCGGCAAAAGCGAAAGTCCAGGGCTTCATCGTCAAGCCGCCCAACTTTGACGCCAAGCAGAAGTACCCGGTGAAGTTCCTCATCCACGGCGGACCCGAGGGCGCGTGGGGAGACTCGTGGACCTACCGCTGGAACCCGGAGCTGTTTGCCGCCAACGGCTACGTCGTCGTGATGATCAATCCGACCGGGTCGACCGGCTACGGTCAGGCGTTCACCAAGGCGATCCAAGCCGATTGGGGCGGGCGTCCGTACGAAGACCTGATGAAGGGCCTCGACTACGCGCTGGCGCACTATCCCTACATGGACGGCAATCGCGTGTGCGCTATGGGCGCCAGCTACGGCGGCTACATGGCCAACTGGGTCCTCGGCCACACCACGCGTTTCAAGTGCATCGTCTCGCACGACGGCATATTCAACACTGAAAGCGCCTACGGCTCAACCGAGGAGCTGTGGTTCCCCGAGTGGGAGTTCAAGGGCACGCCCTGGACGAGCCGCCCGATCTACGAGAGATGGTCGCCTTCGAATTTCGTGAAAAACTTCAAGACGCCAACGCTGGTCGTGCACAGCCAGCTCGATTACCGCCTCGACGTCAGCGAAGGCTTTCAACTCTTCACTGCGCTGCAGAAGATGAAGGTCCCGTCGAAGATGCTCTACTTCCCCGACGAAGGCCACTGGATCCTGAAGCCGCAGAACTCGCAGCTCTGGTACAAGACCGTCAACGACTGGGTGGACCAGTGGGTAAAGAAGCCGTAGGTCGTCGGTGGTGGGTCGTAGGTCGGGAAACCAAATTCATGTCCGATTGTCGATTGCCGATTGAAGAAAGCGTTCACACGAAGGACACACGAAGGAACACGAAACAATCGGCAATCGGCAATCGACAATCGCCAATGCTTCTGTCCTTACTGCCGCGCCGTTCGCGCCTGCCGTTCCAGCAGCGTTGCCGGGCTCCCCAGTTCCCAGGTGTGCAGCGTGAAGCTCACTTCCGATACGCCGCTGGTGGCACGGATTTCTAGGGTCAGGGCTGAGCCGTTCACCTGCGGCGCGTAGCCCGCCAGTCCCCATCCGTTGGTGTTGACCGTTACTTCTTCCGACGCAACCGCCACCAGGCTGCCATAGTGTCCAGTCACTACCTCGCCCGTCACCGTCCGGTCCGACTGCGCCGGCTTGTAAGCCACCATGTGGAATTTCACGGGCACTCCCGCCACGACGTTGGGCGGGTCCGACAGATCGTTCATGCGGACGGTCACCGGCAGGAAGAGCTTGCCCGGGACGACGTATTGCTCGTCGCCGCCGGCCTTGATGAGCCGCGTGCCGCTGGTGGTCGAGACCGCGTAAACATAAAAGATGTCGCATGCCGTCTGCGGCGCGACGCCCACGCACGCGCTCACGCGGATTTCGGAGCTCATGTTCGCGATGCTGAGCGTGGACGATGCTTCTCCGTTCGCGTCTCTCGTTCCAGCAGTGTTGCCGGGCTCCCCTGTTCCCAGGTGTGCAGCGTGAAGCTCACTTCCGACGCGCCGCTGGTGGCGCTGATTTCGATAATCAGGCCTGAGCCGGGCACCTGCGGAGCATAGCTCGCCAGTCCCCATCCATTGGTGTTGACCGTCACTTCTTCCGACGCGACCGCCACCAGGCTGCCATAGTGTCCGGTCACGACCTCGCCCGTCACCGTCCGGTCCGACTGCGCCGGTTTGTACGCCACCATGTGGAATTTCACGGGTACTCCCGCCACGACGTTGGGCGGATCCGACAGATCGTTCATGCGGACGGTCACCGGCAGGAAGAGCTTGCCCGGGCTGACGTATTGCTCGTCGCCGCCGGCCTTGATGAGCCGCGTGCCGCTGGTGGTCGAGACCGCGTAAACGTAAAAAATATCGCACGCCGTCTGCGGCGCGACGCCCACGCACGCGCTCACCCGGATTTCGGAGCTCATGTTCGCGATGCTGAGCGTGGACGATGCTTCTCCGTTTGCGTCCGTCATCACGCTGGCGGCCGACAGGGTTCCACTTCCCAGCATTACCTCGAACTCAACCAGGCGTCCGGCGAGCGGCGCGCCGTTTCCGACAACCCGCGCCAGCAGCGGCACCGACGCGGCCGTGTCCTTCGCGATGTAGAGCTTGGGCGGGGCGGCGGCGACCGCGAGCGGTGCGCTTATCCCGCTCACCGTCGCCGACACGCTTGCTCCGCTGCTCAAGGTCGCGGTCATGGTGGTTGCGCCCGCGGCCTTCACCGACATCCAAGCCGAAGCTTCACCCGCGCCATCGGTCGCGAGAGTGCAATCCTGCGTATTGCAGGGCAGCAGGAGAACACTCGCGCTCGGCGACTGGAAGCGCACCGACGCGCCACTCACCGTGGTCACGCCA
>DATBZT010000221.1:0-2330 GCA_036513055.1 Gemmatimonadaceae bacterium
GTACGAGAGCGACAGGTTCCAGTTGTTGCTGTACGACCGCAAGACGGGGCAGATTCGGAGCCTGACGAAGGATTTTGATCGGTGGGTAGGCGGATTCACGTGGGCGCCGGACTCGAAGCTGATTTATTTCAGTGCCGAGAATCTCGGCGAAGCACCCATCTACACGGTGTCGTTGGAGAGCTCCAATATCGTCTTTGGTCGTGTGCTCGGTCATAACGATGACATCGGAGTCACACCGGATGGTAAGACACTGATTTTCACGCGAGTCTCAGCGCAGTCTCCTAATGCGATTTTCACGGCGGATGTGAGCCAGCCGAAAGCAGTTGAGCGAATGAAGGGCTACTCTCGTACGCCGAAGTCTGGCCCAGACGATGTCGTCGTCGTTGACGAAACAAAGCCGAGCCAGCTCACCCATCTCAACGACTCCGTCCTTTCCCAACTCTCCATGTCGCCGCTCGAGTCCTTCTGGTTTACCGGCGCGGTCAAAGCCAAAGTCCAGGGCTTCCTCGTCAAGCCGCCGAATTTCGACGCCAAGCAGAAGTACCCGGTGAAATTCCTCATCCACGGCGGGCCCGAGGGCGCGTGGGGAGACTCGTGGACCTATCGCTGGAACGCGCAACTGTTCGCCGCCAACGGCTACGTCGTCCTGATGATCAATCCGACGGGCTCGACCGGCTACGGGCAGGCGTTCACCAAGGCGATCCAAGCCGATTGGGGCGGGCGTCCGTACGAAGACCTGATGAAGGGGCTCGACTACGCGCTGGCGCACTATCCGTACATGGACGGCAACCGCGTCTGCGCCATGGGCGCCAGCTACGGCGGCTACATGGCCAACTGGATTTTGGGGCACACCGCGCGCTTCAAGTGCATCGTCTCGCACGACGGCATATTCAACACCATCGCCGCCTACGGTGATACCGAAGAACTCTGGTTTCCCGAGTGGGAGTTCAAGGGCACGCCGTGGACGAGCAAGGCGATTTACGACAAGTGGTCGCCGTCGAATTACGTGAAGAATTTCAAGACGCCGACGCTCGTCGTGCACAGCCAGCTCGACTACCGCCTCGACGTAAGCGAAGGCTTTCAGCTCTTCACCGCGCTGCAAAAGATGAAGGTCCCGTCGAAGATGCTCTACTTCCCCGACGAAGGCCACTGGATCCTGAAGCCGCAGAATTCGCAGCTCTGGTATCGCACCGTGAATGATTGGGTAGATCAGTGGGTGAAGAAGTAGTAGGTCGTCGGTGGTAGGTCGTAGGTCGGGAAACCAAATTCATGTCCGATTGTCGATAGATGATTGTCGATTGACGCAAGCATTCACACGAAGGGCACGAGGGGCACACGAAGGAACACAAAACAATCGGCAATCAGCAATCGACAATTGCCAATGCTTCTGTCCTTACTGCCGCGCCGTTCGCGCCTCCCGCTCCAGCAGTGTTGCCGGGCTCCCAACTTCCCAGGTGTGCAGAATGAAACTCACTTCCGATGCGCCGCTGGCGGCGCTGATTTCGATAGTCAGGCCTGAGCCGTTCACTTGCGGCGCGTAGCCCGCCAGCCCCCAGCCATTGGTGTTGACCGTCACTTCTTCCGAGGCGACCGCCACCAGGCTGCCATAGTGTCCGGTCACGACCTCGCCCGTCACCGTCCGGTCCGACTGCGCCGGTTTGTAAGCCACCATGTGGAATTTCACGGGCACTCCCGCCACGACGTTGGGCGGGTCCGACAGATCGTTCATGCGGACGGTCACCGGCAGGAAGAGCTTGCCCGGGCTGACGTATTGCTCGTCGCCGCCGGCCTTGATGAGCCGCGTGCCGCTGGTGGTCGAGACCGCGTAAACATAAAAGATGTCGCATGCCGTCTGCGGCGCGACGCCCACGCACGCGCTCACCCGGATTTCGGAGCTCATGTTCGCGATGCTGAGCGTGGACGATGCTTCTCCGTTCGCGTCCGTCATCACGCTGGCGGCCGACAATGTGCCGCTCCCCAGCATGACTTCGAATTCAACCAGGCGTCCGGCGAGCGGTGCGCCGTTTCCGACAACCCGCGCCAGCAGCGGCACCGACGCGGCCGTGTCCTTCGCGATGTAGAGCTTGGGCGGGGCGGCGGCCACCGCGAGCGGCGCGCTTGTCCCGCTCACCGTTGCCGACACGCTGGCTCCGCTGCTCAAGGTCGCGGTCATGGTGGTTGCGCCCGCTGCCTTCACCGACATCCAAGCCGAAGCTTCACCCGCGCCATCGGTCGCGAGAGTGCAATCCTGCGTATTGCAGGGCAGCAGGAGAACACTCGCGCTCGGCGACTGGAAGCGCACCGACGCGCCACTCACCGTGGTCACGCCA
>DATBZT010000222.1:0-13729 GCA_036513055.1 Gemmatimonadaceae bacterium
AATCCGTCCCGCGAGCTGCGGATGATCGGCATCACCGGGACGAACGGGAAGAGCACTACGGCCGGAATTCTCCGCCACCTGCTCGACGATCCCGCTGCGCGCAGCGCATCGATCGGGACGCTCGGTGTTCTGCTCGGCACAAACGGGGAAGTCGTGCCGGGCGGGACCGAGCTGACCACCCCCGGCCCGGTGGAGCTGCAACGCATTCTCCGGGAGTTGGTGAACCGCGGTGCAAGATGGGTTGCGATGGAGGTCTCGTCGCACAGTCTCGACCAGCGGCGAATCGATGGCCTCGCGTTCGACGCGGCGGTATTCACCAACCTGACGCGCGATCATCTCGACTACCACCGCACAATGGAAGCTTATTTCATCGCCAAGGCAGCGCTGGTCAATTATGTGAAGCCCGACGGAGCCCTGGCCGTGAATGCCGACGACCCCGCATGGCGCCGATTGCCGGACGGACGCCGGAGAATTCTTTTCGGCGTATCGCCGGGCGCTGAAGTTCGCGCGACCGGCGTCAGGTTCTCACCGGCCGGAAGCGAATGGAAAGTGGAATACCGCGGCGAGTCGTTTCCGGTCTGCCTCCCGCTCATTGGCGACGTGAATGTTCACAACGCGCTTGGCGCGATTGCAGTTGGTCTCGTATCGGGGTTGCCATTGGACGCGCTTGCTTCGCGACTGAGTGATCTGCCGCAGGTGCCGGGACGTCTCGAGCTGGTGTCGCAGGTGCCGACGGTACTGCGCGACTACGCCCACACACCCGACGCTCTGGAGCGCGCTCTCGCGGCAATTCGTCCGTTCGTCGGAGGCCGTCTCATCGTTGTGTTCGGCTGCGGTGGGGATCGCGATCGCGGCAAGCGCCCGCAAATGGGAGCAGCAGCAGAAAAAGGTGCAGACGAGGTGATCGTCACCAGTGACAACCCAAGAACCGAGGATCCCGAGCGTATTCTGGATGACATCGAGGCGGGAATGACGCCCGGAC
Source organism: Gemmatimonadaceae bacterium (assembly GCA_036513055.1). Taxonomy (GTDB): domain Bacteria; phylum Gemmatimonadota; class Gemmatimonadetes; order Gemmatimonadales; family Gemmatimonadaceae; genus UBA4720. The sequence goes on from DATBZT010000222.1 coordinate 983, forward strand.
GGCACGAGCGAATCGAGAGTCGCCGCGAAGCCATTCGTCGCGCGCTCGAGCACGCGGAGCCCGGCGACGTCGTGCTGCTTGCCGGAAAGGGTCACGAGACCTATCAGATCCGCGGCACGACGAAAGCTCCCTTTGACGAGAAGGAAATCGTCCGCGAACTGCTGAACGCGCATTGACCCAATCCTTCTGGACATTGGACCGAGTCTCCGCCGCCCTGGCAGATCACGCCGCGGCGCCGCTTCCGCGTGGCACAACGGAGATTGCGGCGATCACCACCGACACGCGCTCGATCGGCGCCGGACAACTGTTCGTTGCGCTCAAGGGAGAGCGGTTCGACGGCCATGACTATCTCGGGGCGGCCGTCGCTGCCGGTGCGGCGGGAGTCGTAGTATCGCGGGCACCATTGCTCGGCGTGCTTGGCGTTCCGGTTTTTCAGGTTGACGACACCCTCGTCGCGCTCGGTGCGCTCGCGCGCCACTGGCGCCGCGCATGGGGCCACACCGTTGTCGCTGTCGCCGGCAGCAACGGCAAGACCACGACGAAGGACCTTATACGCGCGGCGCTCGGAGAAGAGATGCGCGTGCACGCAACGAGCGGCAATCTCAACAACAGGGTCGGCGTTCCGCTGACCATCCTCGCGATACCTCCGGAAGCTGAAATCGCCATCGTCGAGCTGGGCACCAGCATTCCGGGGGAAGTCTCGATTCTTCGCGATATCGCCGAGCCGGATATCTCGGTGGTGACGTCTGTCGCGGAAGAGCATCTGGAGGGACTGGGTGATCTGGCGGGTGTGCTGCGAGAGGAGGCGGCGTGTTATGAGGGCGTCGAGGTCGGAGTGGCGCCGGCAAGCCAGCCGGAAATTGCGGATGCGGGCCGCCCTCTGGCGAAGCGGATAATCGCCGCCGGCCTCGATGAAGGAGACGTGAGGCCGGCAGGTTGGAAACTGGATTCCGATGGACGGGGGACACTCGATCTTGGCACGGTCACAGTGAGTCCGCCGCTGCGTGGAGCGCACAATCTTCAGAACACGATGCTGGCGATTGCGGTTGCCCGCGTTGTCGGTGTGACTGACGAGTCGATCGCCACGGGGATCGCTCGCATGCCCGCCCCGAAAATGCGCGTGGCGTGGGAAACGGTCGGCCGGGCGACCTTGATCAATGACGCGTACAACGCAAATCCCGGCTCGACCCGTGCGGCGATCGGGCTGTTGCACGGCCTCGGTACGGGCAGGCAGCGCGTGGCAGTGCTCGGAACAATGCGCGAGCTTGGCGCAGCGTCCGACACGTGCCACGACGACATCAGCCGTCTGGCCCTGGAATCCGGGGTGGACATCGTGGCGGGGATTGGTGAATTCGCAGCGTCGCTCCGGCGAGTGGCTCCGGGAGACGATCGGGTGCTGACGGCAGCGACGGTCGAGGAGATCTGGCCGCCGCTTTCACGACGGCTCGCTCCGGATGCGGTTATTCTATTGAAAGCTTCGCGCGGGGTTCAGCTCGAGCGGCTCGTTCCGCATCTCACAACCTGGGCAACTCAATAGTGCTCAACTATCTCCTGGTACCCTTCGTAAAGCAGTTCGGGTTCCTGCGAATCTTCAATTACATATCGTTTCGGGCAGCCGGCGCGGCGGTCACCGCACTGCTGGTGTCGTTCATCGTCGGGCCGATCATCATTCGCCGCCTGCGGCGGATGCGGCTGCATCAGGTGATTCGCGAAGGAACTCCGGAAAGCCATCAGGAAAAGAAGCGCACGCCGACGATGGGTGGCCTCATCGTTCTCACCGCTACGCTCATTCCGACGGTGCTTTGGGCGAAGCTCAGCAACGTCTACGTCCTGCTGGCTATGATCGTGATGTTGTGGATGGGATTCATCGGATTCACCGACGACTACCTGAAGCTGAAGCAGCGGCAGATGGGAAAGAAGAACACCGGGCTGATCGAGAGCTACAAGTTGATCGGACAGATAACGATCGGGTTCGCGCTTGGCTGGTACATATGGAAGTATCCGCTGTCCACGCTCCCGGGCGCATCCACCACGCTGCCGTTCTACAAGTACATCCTGATCGTGCCGGCCACGGCGGCGCTTGACTGGCTCTACGTCCTGTTCGTGACATTCGTTCTCACCGGAACCAGCAACGCGGTCAACATCACGGACGGCCTCGACGGGCTGGCTCCCGGGCTGGTTGCAATAGCAGCGGCCACGCTGGCAGTGTTTGCATACGTGATCGGCCGTGTGGACGCGTCTGCATACCTCCAGGTTTACTACCTGCGCGGAGCGGGCGAGCTCACGGTTTTCTGCGCCGCCGTCATGGGGGCGTGCATCGGGTTTCTCTGGTACAATGCGCACCCCGCCCAGGTGTTCATGGGTGACACCGGGTCGCTGGCGCTGGGCGGCGCGCTCGGAGCGGTTGCGATCCTCCTCAAGTCGGAGTTCCTGCTGCTGCTGGTTGGCGGAGTTTTCGTTGCCGAGATGGTGTCGGTAATTCTGCAGCGCGTCGTCTACAAGTACCGCAAACGGCGGCGGGGGCTGGAGTACGCCCAGGCGCACCGCGTATTCCGGCTCGCGCCGCTGCACCACCACTTCGAGCAGGGTGGATGGGACGAGGCACAGGTGGTCGTGCGCTTCTGGATTCTGGGAATCTTTTGCGCGTTCGTGGCGCTGAGCACCCTCAAGCTGAGATGAAGCCGCAGGAACTTCCCGCCGGCGAGATAGCCGTGCTGGGTCTCGCCAAAAGCGGAACGGCGGTCGTGCGCCTGTTGCTCGCCGGCGGACGAAAAGTGTACGCATCCGATTCTGCGTCGTCGGAGAAGACGAGCGCCAACGCACAGGCGCTGAGGTCCCTGGGAGCGGACGCAGTCGCCGGATCACACGATCTCGACAGGATAGCGCGCGCGGCGCTCGTCGTGGCGAGTCCCGGCATTCCACCCGACGCGCCATCACTCGCCGCCGCGCGACGGGCCAATGTCCCGGTGGTCAGCGAGATAGAGATTGCGCTCCGGCATCTCCCTTCCTCGCGGGTGATTGCGGTCACGGGCACGAATGGCAAGACCACCACCACGGCACTCGTTGGACATGTCCTGCGAACGCTGGGAGTCGACGCTGTCGACGCCGGCAACATCGGTACACCATTGGCCGAGGTGGCGCTGCGAAGTCCGCAGCCGGAATGGATCGCGCTCGAGATGTCGTCGTTCCAGCTTCACGACACTCCTGGCCTCACGCCCGCCGTGGGCGTGATGACAAACCTTTCACCCGATCATCTCGACCGATATCCCGCCGTTACTGAATACTACGCCGACAAGGCTCGCTTGTTCGCGAACGCCTCCGCCGCCAGCAGGTGGGTGCTCAACGCCGACGACGACGGCGTGCAGGGAATGGCAGCGAAAGTCGCCGGTGAGAAATATGGCTTCTCGATTCGGCAGCAATCGGACGCGTGGCTCGACGCGGCGGGAGGCTGGCTCGTTCTCTTTGGAGAGCATCTTCTCGAGCGAAACGATCTCGGCCTGCTTGGCGACCACAACGTTGCGAACGCGCTTGCAGCGGCGCTTGCGGTATCGGTTGCCGACGACGCTTTCCGCACACCCGACGCGAGAGCAGGGATTCGACGGGCGCTGGCAACGTTCAGCGCTCTGCCGCATCGACTCGAGGTCGTCGGCGAAAAAGGCGGAGTGCAGTGGATCAACGACTCCAAGGCAACCAACGTCAGCTCGACTCTCGTCGCCATCGAAGGCATGCGGCGCCCGACGATCCTCCTGCTTGGCGGGCGACACAAGGGAGAGCCGTACACGTCTCTCGCCGCCGCGATCAGGAAGCGGGTGAAGCATGTCATCGCGTTTGGCGAGGCGGGCCCTGTGGTGGAACAGGATCTGTCCGGGGTCGTTCCGCTTGACCGGCTGGATGCCGATTTCGACGCGGTCATTCGCCGGGCTCGCGAGCTGGCGGTTCCCGGCGACGCAATCCTGTTGTCGCCCGCCTGCTCCAGCTTCGATATGTTCAGGAACTACGAGGAGCGGGGCGCTCGCTTCAGGCAGCTGGCGGCGGAGAGTTAGATGGCGGAGAGAGTCGCAGATGTCAGATACCGGTGGAACATGAGCGTCGAAGCTCGCGTTCTCGTGGTCGTCACACTCGCCCTCCTCGCCCTCGGGCTCGGCACCGTTTACAGCGCAAGCGCAGTGGCCGCCCGGCAGGCAGGGCAGAGCAGCGCCACTTTCTTTCTGAAACAGCTCGGCGGCGTGCTCGTCGGGCTTGTCGTTTTTGCCATCTTTGCCAAGGTGGACGCGGAACAGTGGAACCGCTGGGCGTGGCCCCTGATGATCCTGTCGATCGTCATGCTGACGCTCGTCATTCTCCCATTCACCGAGTCCATTGCCCCCCGGTGGCATGGATCCAGGCGGTTTCTGGTTGGAGCTTCGCTCCAGCCGTCGGAATTCGGAAAGATTGCCGTCATCGTCTGGACCGCGATGCTGATAGTGAAGAAGGGCGACGCGCTGAAGGGCCTCACGAAAGGATTGCTTCCCTTTCTCATCATCGTCGGTCTGCTCGATGTGCTTGCAGCTCTCGAGCCGGATCTCTCCGTGTCAATGACGTACACGCTCATCATGGCGATCATTCTGTTCGCCGGTGGAGTTCGCATCGGCCATTTCGTCGTTCTCGGGATCATCTCGATCCCGTTGCTGTGGACGCAGTTTCAGAGACTCAATTACGCGCTTCTTCGAATGACAGCGTTTTTCGACCCGGGATCGGCTCCGCCGCACCTCGACTACCAGCTCAAGCAGTCGCTCATTGCGGTGGGCTCGGGGGGCATCTTCGGAGTTGGATTCGGGCAGGGAAGGCAGCAGTATGGGTTCCTCCCGCTGGCTTACGACGATTTCATTGCCGCGAACATCGGCGAGGAGCGCGGCTTCATCGGCCTGGCGTTCGTCATTCTGATGTTCGCGCTTTTTGCCGTGCTCGGTTTTCGCATCGCCCGCACCGCGCGGTCGCAGTTTCTGCAGTTGACGGCAATCGGAATAACCGTGACGATCGTTCTCACGGCTTATCTCCACATCGGCGTGGCCATCGGACTCCTGCCGACAACCGGGCTTACGCTGCCGTTCATTTCCTACGGAAGATCGAATCTCATTCTGTCGATGCTGATGACCGGGATCCTCGTGAACATTGGAAGCACGCGGGAGAAGGTCATTGGCGGCAGAGCCACCGATCCGTCGTTTGCGTTGGAGCGGGCGTAGGGGTGCGCATTCTTTTCGCCGGCGGCGGAACCGGCGGACATCTGTATCCCGGTCTTGCGATCGCCCGCGCCATGCGAATGCTCGAGCCGTCAGTCGACCCATTCTTCATTGGCGCAGCGCGCGGAATCGAGCGGCAGGTGCTGCCAGGCACCGGGTTCCCTCACGAGCTTCTCGACCTTCACCCCCTCTACCGGTCGCGGCCATGGCTCAACTGGCGCACGCTGTGGGGAGCGGTGAGCGCGTGGAGAAGACTCTCCGTCAACGCTCATCGCACGCATCCGGCGTGTGTCGTGGGCACAGGAGGGTATGCATCCGGAGTTGCGCTGGCGTACGCTGCCATTCACCGCATTCCGATAGCGATTCAGGAGCAGAACAGCTTCCCCGGGCTCACCACGAGGTTCTTCAGCCGCTACGCCCGTCAGGTTCACAACGGGTTTCCCGAGGCGAGTCAGCATCTCCATCCCGGCCCGCGCACGCAGATATTCGACACCGGCAATCCAATCGAGCCTCCGCCCACGCCATTGCCCGACCGCCGGGCGGCGAGGGTCGAGTGGGGATTTCCGGCGGAAGGCGGCCGCGTCATGCTCGTCTACGGCGGAAGTCAGGGCGCAAAGGCAATCAATGACGCCGTCGCCCGGTGGCTCGCGCGCACAGAGCTCGCCGACGTCTACGTGATCTGGGCGACCGGAGACCGCACGTTCGCAGAATTTTCGCCGCTGGCGAATGAGCGTGTGAGAATTCTCCCATACCTCTCGCCAATTGCAAATGCCTACGCCGCCGCGGACTTCGCGCTGACCAGAGGGGGCGCGATGGCAACTGCGGAGCTTTGCGCCTGGGGAATTCCGCCGATTGTCGTTCCTTTGCCGACTGCTGCGGCGGACCACCAGACGGCGAACGCAAAGGCGCTGGCCGCCGCCGGCGCGGCGGAGCTCATCCCACAGTCCGAGCTTTCCGCGGAGCGGCTCGATCAATCGGTTCGCGCTCTGGTGATCAGCCCGCAGCTCCTCGCCGAGCGAAGCGCGGCAGCGGCAAACCGCGGGCGTCCGGAAGCGGCAATGGACATCGCGCGGCACATACTTGGCATGCTCGACATCGAGCCAATCGCCGGCTGACATGCCACCCCGGTTCGATCATATCAGGTTCGATCAATGAATGACTCCACGCGAGAGACCGATAAGCCGGTTCACTTTGTGGGAATTGCCGGCGCCGGCATGAGCGCGCTGGCCGAGCTGTTCGTGATGCGTGGATACCGCGTGTCCGGCTGCGACACGAATCTCTCCGCGGCAGATGATCTGAGGCGCCTCGGAATCCAACTTTTTGACGGGCACGATCCTGCTCACGTCGTCGGCGCGCGCGAGATCATCGTGACGTCAGCGGTTGGGCGCGACCATCCCGAACTCCAGCGCGCCCGGGAGCTGGGCGTCCCCGTGACGCGCCGTGCGGAGGCGCTCGGCCGCGCCGTTTCAGGCGGAGAGCTTGTGGCGGTCGCGGGTACGCACGGAAAGACGACGACGACGGTGATGACAAGCGAGGCCCTCAAAGCGGCCGGCCTCGATCCCACCGGTGTAGCGGGCGGGAGGGTTGGGAGCTGGAATGGAAACCTGAGCCCGGGCTCCGACAGACTGTTCGTGGTCGAGGCCGACGAGTACGACCGGTCGTTCCATGCTCTCGCGCCGTCGGTCGCGGTGGTGACGAACGTGGAAGAGGATCACCTCGACATCTATCCGGGGGGAATCGACGAGATTCGCGACGCATTTGCGTTTTTTGTGCAGGGAGCGAAGGTGATCGTGCTCTGCGCTGACGACGCTGGGGCGTCAACCCTTCCCGTTCCCAACAGCGCCGAGATAATCCGCTATGGGACAGAATCGCCGGACGCGCGGCTCAGGGCAGACCAAGTCCGGCAGGGAAATGGCGGCTCATCTTTTCGGGTGACGTACGACGGAAAGGAGCTGGGTGAGCTGACCCTCGCGGTTCCCGGGCTGCACAACGTGAGGAATGCACTGGCCGCTGTGGCGTCAGGAATCGCGCTCGGGACGACGCTTGACGCGATGCGTGCAGGACTGGAGGGATTCTCCGGAGTTGAGCGCCGGTTCCAGCGCCTCGGGGAAGTTGCCGGGGTGACCATCGTCGATGACTACGCGCACCACCCAACCGAGATCGCGGCCACGCTCGAGGCGGCGCGGGCAGCATTCCCGCGAAGGAGAATCATTGCCGCCTTTCAGCCACACCTGTACACTCGGACGCGTGACTTTCATGCGGACTTTGCGAAAGCGCTCGGGAGAGCGGACGTCGTCTACCTCTGCGACCTGTATCCGGCGCGCGAGAAGCCAATCGCCGGCGTGAGTGCAGCGCTGATAGCCGAAGCAATGCGCGAAAACGGACGCGCGCCCGACTGGGAAGGACCACGCTCGGAGCTCGCTGCCGCTCTCGCGCGAGGCGCGCGCGATGGCGATGTGGTTCTCACACTGGGCGCGGGGGACATAACACGCACCGGGGCCGAGCTCCGAGATCTTCTCACGGCCGCGCGGTGAGCCCGGCACCGATCGACCTGGGCGAAGCGAAACCCGCACCGCGCGGCCGCTGGAGAATCGTCGCCATTCTTGTACTGCTGGCCTTACTTGCCCCAACACCATGGCTGGCGCGGCGTGCCGCGTCGAGGCTCGCGTTCTTTCATGTGCGCAGGGTGGTCGTCGAGGGCACGAGGTATCTGTCCACCGACTCGGTGGTTGCGCGCCTTGGGCTCGACACTCTCAACTCGGTATGGGACGACACGTCGCCTCTCCTCGCGCGCGTGCAAACGCTGCCGCAGGTCGCGTCCGTCTCCATATCCCGCAAGCTCCCCGGCACTCTCGTCGTGAGCATCGTCGAGAATCTGCCGGTGGCGCTGGTTCCGGGGCCGCAGGGTCTCGAGCCGGTAGATTCTTCGGGAGTACCACTGCCAATCGATCCGTCCAGGGAAGCTCTCGATTTGCCGATCTCCAATCAACGCGATGTCCCCCTCATTCGGATGCTCGGGCAGGTGCGGGCGAAGAACGCCGTGCTCTACCGGCGAATCAGTGAAGTGTCGCGGGACGCTGCCGGAGATGTGCTTCTGCTGCTGACATCGAACGAGCCGCCTTCACCGCCACGGAGCCCGGACTCGGCTGGGTTTGCGGCGGATAGCGCGTCTCCGGTTGCTGTGGCCGCTCCGTCAACGCTGCGCGTTCGCGCGCGCATGGGGGTGTCAGCAGGGCGCCTGACCGATATCTTTCCCGTTGAATTCGATCTGCGACGGCGCGGTGCCCGTGTCGGCGAAATCGATTTACGTTACCGCGAACAGGTTATCGCAAGGCTTCAATGATTCAGGAACGCGTCATCGCCGGCCTCGACATCGGCTCGGCAAAAACCACCGTGGTCATCGCTGAGGCGACGGGCGACATGCATCGCCAGCCGACCATCAAGATTCTCGGTGTTGGCCAGGCGAGAACCACCGGCCTGCGCCGCGGCATCGTGTCCGACATCGAAGAGACGACGCGCTCGATCAAGAAAGCCGTTGAAGACGCCGAGCGGATGGCTGGAACCGAGATCGACTCGATCTATGCGGGCATCGCCGGCGAGCATGTGCGCGCGATGACGAGCAAGGGCATCGTCGCCGTAAACGGAGATGAGATCTCGAAGGCGGACGTGAACCGCGCGAACGAAGTCGCGCGCGCCCAACCCGTTCCGCAGGACCGCGAGCTTCTGCATGCGATTCCGCAGGAGTACACGGTGGACAAGAACCAGGGGATTCGCGATCCCATCGGAATGGTCGGGACGCGGCTCGAGACCGAGATGTATCTGGTCACGATCGGCAGCTCGCCGGCGACGAACCTCCGAAAGTCAGTGGAGCGTGCCGGCTATCAGGTGAAGGAGTTGGTGCTCGAGCCGCTGGCGAGCGCTCTCGCGGTTCTCACGGAGGATGAAAAGGAGCTTGGCGTAGCGCTCGTGGAAATGGGTGCCGAGTCAACCGACGTTGCGATCTTTCATGAAGGCAAGATCCGCCATCTGGCGACGATCAGCTTCGGCGGCGGCAATGTCACCAACGACATCGTCCAGGGGATCGGGGTGACGCAGGCTGACGCCGAGCGGCTGAAGGAGCGGCACGGCTGTGCCTATGAGCCGATGGTCGACCCGGACGACGTGATCGAACTGCCGAGCACGGCTGCGCAAGGTCCCCGCCACGTCGCGCGGGAGGTGCTGGCGCACATAATCCACCAGCGCATCGATGAGATTTTCTATCTCGTGCATCAGGAGATCGAACGCGCCGGATATGCCAACCGGCTGAGTGGCGGAGTGGTGGTGACCGGTGGCGCAGCGGCGATGGAAGGAGTGGCGGCGCTGGCCACGGATGTTTTCGGGACCGGCGTCCGCATCGGCAAGCCGGCCGAAAACATCGGCGGACTTTCCGATTCGGTGGATGCGCCGCGCTTTTCAACTGTGGTCGGCTTGGCGCTTTATGGTGCCAATCGGGTAGCCATCGGAGGGGCTTCGGCCTCGGGAAAAAAGAAGCCGCTTGCGTCGCCAAATGTCGACCGTCTGGTGCACCGTCTCAAGACCTGGCTTCAGGATTTCTTCTAGATCCTGATTTGCAGTGCGATTTGCCGCGCAACTTGCGGCGGCATCGCTGGTTAACAATCTCCACATCATAAAAGTGCGTGAATGCCCACAAAATGTGGGCAACTGGTGCCGCGCAGTTCTCCACGAAAGATTCTTGGACTCCCAACTTATTTGCTATTGGAGGGTTACGGGAAGCACGTATATATTGGCGTTTGTTTTTGCCACCTTGAAGCACCCCGTGCCGGAGTCCCGCCCGATGAATTTTGAGTTCGAGGAGAGCGCGTCCCAGAACGCCCGAATGAAGGTTGTGGGTGTCGGCGGCGGCGGCGGAAACGCGGTCAACCGCATGATCGAGGAACGCCTCTCCGGCGTCGAGTTCATATCGGTCAACACTGACGCCCAGGCGCTCCTGAGCTCAAAATCGGACGTCAAGATCCAGATAGGTAAGAAGCTTACTCGCGGTCTGGGAGCTGGTGCGCGGCCGGAGATAGGCAAGCAGGCTGTGGAGGAGAACCGCGATGAAGTGTCGCGCGCGCTCACCAACGCCGACCTCGTTTTCGTGACCTGCGGAATGGGCGGCGGCACAGGCACCGGCGCGGCTCCGACAGTCTGCGAGCTTGCCCGCGCCGCCGGCGCACTGACAGTTGGAATCGTCACCCGCCCATTCCTGTTCGAAGGGCGAAAGCGGCTTCGTCAGGCCGAGCTCGGCATCGCCGAAATGCGGAAGCACGTTGACACCATGATCGTGGTTCCCAACGAGCGCCTCCTCGCCGTTGTCGGGAAGGGAATTCCGTTCCACGACGCGCTCAAGAAGGCGGACGAGGTGTTGCTCCACGCAACTCAGGGCATCTCCACGCTGATCACCGTCACCGGTCTGGTGAACGTCGACTTTGCAGACGTCCGCACAGTGATGCAGGAGGGCGGCTCCGCTCTCATGGGCACCGGGGTTGGACGCGGCGAGAACCGCGCGACAGATGCCGCGCAGCAGGCAATCGCCAGCCCGCTGCTCGATAATGTCTCTGTCTCCGGCGCCACCGGTGTGCTCGTCAACATCACCGGCGGCGACGACCTCACCCTCGGCGACGTCCATCAGATTGTCGAGATCGTGAAGGACGCCGTCGGCGACGACGCCGAGATAATCTTCGGCACCGTCAACGAAAAGGCGATGCAGGGCGAGTGTCGCGTGACAGTCATCGCCACCGGGTTCGACAAGAACCCGCCGACGTCGGCTGCGGGCGCTTCATCATTCGCCACGTCGGGCAATACAATCCCTCGCGGCACTCCGGTCATTCAGCTGCCGATACAGCGGACGGTGGGACGCACGGTCACTCCGCCCAGGGGCGTTCCCATTCACGACATTCCGCGAAAAGTGACGCCGCACGCGCCTCCACCGTCTCACGAGAAGATGGATGGGAACGGGCAGGATCTCAGCGACATGGAGATCCCGACGTTCATTCGGAGACAGATGGATTGACCGTCCGCACTGCGCGGGTAATCACATACACACTCACTGGGCTGTTCGCGTTATTCGCGCTGCGAATGACGCCGCCCATCGCGCCGCCGCCAGACGGCCGGCTCTTCGCGGCATTCGCTGAGCAGCCCGCGCCGGCGGCAGTAGTCTCTCCTCTGGTTTCCCTCGCGTCAGCTCCGCTTGCAGCTCCTGCCGGCGCGATCGCGCAGGTCATGATGCGTCCCGTTGTCGTCCGTCCGGCAGGCTTCGAAGTGTCCCCGGTGTATGTCGTCGCGTCGAGCGCCACCAGAGTCGACACCCTGAGCGTGAGCGGTGTGATTCACTCCAACCTCTTTTCCGCTCTGGATCACAGCGCCGCCGTCGGCCTTCCGCGCGAGGCGCGGGCCGAGCTCGCTTTCTCGCTCGCGGACATCTTCGAATACCGCGTGGACATGAGCAAGGATCTGCAGGATGGCGACAAGTTCCACGTGCTCGTGGAGCGGCTGCAGAAGCCGAATGGCGCGATCATCATCAACAAGATTCTCGGCGCCCGGCTGGCGCTCTCCGGCAACGATATCGATGCCATTCTATTCAAGAGCACCGGCGCCAGCGGCGAGTATTTCGACGGCACCGGAAAGTCGCTTCGGGCAGCATTCCTCCGCGCTCCGGTGGCCTTCCGCCGCATCTCCAGCATCTTTGGCGGACGGCGGCATCCCGTGCTCGGCATCTGGCGGCAGCACAAGGGCACAGACTACGCGGCGGCAATGGGCACTCCGGTGCGGTCGATCGGCGACGGGGTCGTCATCTTCGCCGGCCGCAAGGGCGGTTACGGCAACGCCATCGACATTCGCCACCGTAACGGATTCGTCAGTCGTTACGGGCACATGCGAGGTTTTGCAAAGGGCATCCACACCGGCTCCCGGGTTTCCATCGGCAGCACCATTGGCTACGTGGGCATGACAGGTCTCGCCACCGGACCGCATCTTCACTTCGAGGTGCTAGTTGGTGGCGTCCAGCGCGACCCGCGCGTGGCGCTCCAGATGAAGGGCGGCCAGCCGATTGCGACCTCCGAGCGAAGTCTCTTCAATCGCATGCGCTCGAGGACGATGGCGTCGTTCGGCCTCACGGACAAAACCGCCAACTAGCCGGGTTCCCCGCCCGCAAATCTGCCACAGAAACACCGAAACACAGAAAGCCATATGGTGTTTCAAAGAGTCCGGCCCGTTTTGGCAGAGCCCTTTTTTGTTGCTTTTAAACTACAACGGCAAATGCGACTGGAGATTGCGCCACGCTCCGTAGGCAACGGATGCAGTCCACAAAAACATTGCCGCAGTTTTCTGTGTTTCTGTGTTTCTGTGGCAGCCTCGTGCTTAACTTGATCTGTATCGCGAGCCAGCTCCGGCATCGCGCCCAATCATACCTCTGATCCATAACATGGCCCGTATTCTCCGCCGCGCAGACGACGTCCCCCGGCGCTCGCTCTGGGAGCGGGTAAAGGAC
>DATBZT010000223.1:0-12458 GCA_036513055.1 Gemmatimonadaceae bacterium
AGAAGGCGGTCGCGGGAGATGAAGTCGCTGTCAAACGACTGGATCGCCGCGCATGCGAGAGGAACCGGAGTAACGGGAATGATCTCGCCGATCCTCAGCATGATCGAGTCGCACAGCAACTGCACGCGGGCAAGGCGCTCATGCCGAGGCATCTCGAACAGCGATTCTCCGTAGTCGTTCGTCTGCTCGAACCAGCTGGCGAGCGAAATTGGTTTTCCAATCGTCACCGCCGCTCGACCGTAGCGCTTCCACCGGCGGGCGACAATGCGGGCGGCGTTCCACCAGAGGTATCGGGATACCTCATACAGCTGCGTGCGCCGGCGCACCGGCCGATGCCCGCCTGACTTCGCAAGCTCGCGCAGAAGCGAGCGGTCCTCCAGCACGCGATCGTAGTTGATGGCCACCGGTACGAGATAAATCCGGTCGCGGTAGGCAGGATCGCGGGCAACGCCAAGCACATAGTCGAGCAGACCGATCTTTCCAGCTTTGAGCTTGCCGTCACGCGTCAGCCCGCCTTCGGGAAAAATCCCCTGCGTGACACCGTTGACCGTGATCAGCCGGACGTATTGCTCGAGCACGGCGTGATACAACGGCTCACGATACTTTCGACGGATGAAGTAGGAGCCGAACGATTTGAAGATGTATTCAAGGGGAAATGCGCGGGCCCATTCGCCGACGGCGTAGGAAATGGCCACTTTGCCGCTCAGAACGTAACCGACGAGCACATAATCGGCATTGGAGCGGTGGTTCATCAGGTAGATGACGACCGCATCCTTGGGCAGTGAACTGGCTCCGACAGGAGAATGCTGGTCGGCGGAGACCTTGTAAAACGCGTTGAGAAAGGCGTGACTCAGGGGATAACAGGCCCTCGAGTACGCGAGGATGTTGAAGAAGGGCACGATCTCGTCGATATACAACTCGACCTTCTTCCACGCAGCTGCCTCTGTAACCTGGTTGTCTATGGCGTGGCGTTTGACGGCCGCTGCAATTTCCGGCTGCGCCAGAAGCGTTGTGCGAACGTGCTTTCTGGACGAGAGCTTGAAACGGTCTATGCGCGTTCCACGCTTCCGCAGTGAACGAAGAGCGCTGCGGTTGATCCGTTTCGAGATGAACTGCGGAACGAATGGCATGGCAACCTAAATGCGATGTCCTTTGTCGCCTGGGATTCCAGCGACAAAGGACGTTACGATAAGAGTTGCGCCGCCGCAAATACACGACTCACGTTACACAGAGGAGGAATGCCTTGGCTCTGATCCCTTTCTTCACTTCGAAATCTGGCCCGGTTCTACTGATGGCGGCGTTGATTGCCGGCAACGGTGCGCCGCCCGAAGCAGCAAAGGGGGCCAACCAGGGGACAAACGGTGCGACTGCGCCGGCTGATTCGACGTTTGCAAGGATCAGCGGCAGGAGTGCAAGCTCGATTCTTATGACGTTTCCTGTCCGCATTCCCGCTGACGGCGCGATTCCGCTCGCACTGGAAATTCTCCTCGACCGCGCAAACTTCTCTCCTGGAGCCATCGATGGAAGCTGGGGGAGAAACGCGGTAAAGGCTCTCAGGTGGTTTCGGCTCGCGAATGACATGGATTCGTCGGCCGCAACGTCGATAGACAGGGTAACGTACGATAGGCTTGTTGCTGCGTCGCAGTCCGTCGCCCTGACACAGACCTACCGCGTTACGCACGAAGATCTCGCCGGCCCTTTTGTGACGATTCCCGAGCTCGTCTACTCTCAGGCGAAGCTGAAATGCCTCTGCTACACATCGGCCGCCGAAGAGATCGGCGAACGATTTCATGCATCCTCAAAGCTTCTCGCGCAATTGAATCCGAGGGTGAAGCTCGACCATCTCGCGCCAGGGACCCGTCTCATCGTTCCCAATGTGCGGGACCCTGCTGCCGCTAATCCCGCCGACAGTCTGCTGATTGCGCGGTTGGTCATTTCAAAAACAGGCTTCTGGACGCACGCCGTTGATTCCGCGGGTCACATCATCTATCACTTTCCATCGACGCTCGGTGCGGGCTACGATCCATCACCAACGGGCGACTTCAAGGTCACTGACGTGTCGAGCGATCCCGCCTTTCATTACCAGCCGAAGCTCTTCCATGAAGTTCCGGACACAAAGCCCGATGCACACTTGCCACCGGGGCCGAACTCACCGGTGGGTGTCGTCTGGATTTCGCTGTCAAAGCCGCACTATGGAATTCACGGGACGTCGTCGCCGGAAACCATCGGCTATGTCAGCTCCCATGGCTGTGTTCGCCTTACCAACTGGGACGCTCTGAAGCTTGCCGAGATTGTCGAGCCCGGGACGCCGGTAGAGTTCCGCTAATAATTGCCTGCGCCTCTGCGCGATTTTTCGTCCCGACCTATCGCTTGGGCAGCTCGACGGTTTCCCAGCTCTCGTTCGGGTGGCTCGCTCCGTATATCGAACCCGCGATCCAACCAATGGCTCCCCCTACACCACCGACGAAGGCGGCAGCCGCCCCTCGGCTGCAGATCATGAAACAGCCCCATCCGGTTTGAGAGGTTTGTTGTGTATACATCGCCCCGCCGACAATTGCGCCGCTGAGCATGCCGATTCCTGTGCCGAGGAGTCCCTTCGTGAGGATCCCCCCGAGCTTGCTTTGGCCACGACTTACGCGCACGGATTTGACATCCGCAAAAGCAAGTGAGGTCGTTTGGCTTTTCCTGAGGCCGGTTGCGGTGGCTCGCGGATCGGTGGCGAACACAAGAGAGTCATTCCCCAGAGACATCAGCGTTCCTGTCTGGGGCTTTCCATTCACCTGGCGGACTTCGATATGTACGCCCTGGCGCAGCGTCTCGACGGCCTGAGCTGCCGCTCGCTGTGAAACGGCTGACACGAAGACCAGAGCAATGATGATTTGTCGCATCCCAACGCTCCCGCTGTTTGAGGTGACTCAACATCGCCCCGGCTGCGGCAGCGGGCATCCGTCATTTGACGTAGCAATGAAGAACGGGGGGAAAGCCTTGGCTCTCCCCCCGTTCTTCAACTCGAAATCCGGCAGCGCTTTACAACTCGTCGTCCGCCAGGGCCGGCGCCGCCGCGACCTCTTCCAGGTCGGGCTCAGCAAGGATCTCCGCAATGCTCGGCTCCGGCAGAATCTCCGGAAGCGGCGGCTGCGGTGCACCCTCGATGTCCACCTCCGAATACCGGTACATGCCTGTACCAGCCGGAATCAGGTGGCCGATGATGATGTTCTCCTTCAGGCCCATCAGCTCGTCCCTCGCGCCGCGGATTGCCGCGTCGGTCAGAACTCGCGTCGTCTCCTGGAAGCTCGCCGCAGAAATGAACGACTGCGTCGTGAGACTCGCCTTGGTGATTCCGAGCAGCAGGGGCTCCGACGTTGCCGGATCGTCCTTCCGCTTCTTGGTCTTCTCGTTCATATCGCGGAAGGTCTGCTTGTCAACGTGCTCGCCCTCGAGGAACGGCGTATCGCCGGAATCGAGCACACGCACCTTCTGAAGCATCTGCCTGACGATCACGCCGATGTGCTTGTCGTTGATCTTCACGCCCTGCAGGCGATAAACCTCCTGCACTTCGTTCAGCAGATACTCCTGCACCGCGCGCGGCCCCTTGATCCGGAGAATGTCGTGCGGGTTTACCGGTCCCTCTGACAGACGGTCACCGGCGCGCACGCGGTCTCCCTCGTGCACCCGGAGGTGCTTGCCTGCGCCCACCTCGTACAATTGTGGCTCCGCGGTTGCGTCCGGCGTACCATCCGGCGTAATCGGCGTCACGAAGATCTCGCGCTTGCCGCGCTTGATGTCGCCGAACCGCACTACACCGTCGATCTCGGTCACGGTCGCCGGATCCTTCGGCTTGCGCGCCTCGAACAGCTCGGCAACACGCGGCAGACCACCGGTGATGTCGCGCGTCTTGTAGGCCTCGCGGCTCACCTTGGCGAGAATGGTTCCGGCGGTGATGCGAGTGCCGTCCGTCACCGTGAGCTGAGCGCCCACCGGAATCACGAAGTCGCGCAGACGCTTTTCCTTCGCGCCCTTGGTCTCCCAGATCTCGATGTGCGGGTGCAGCTTCTTTTCGCGGTCCTCGATTACCACTGTCTGGCGGAGACCGGTGAGCTCGTCGAGCTCCTCGGACACCGACTCGTCCGGCACGAGATCCACGAAACGAATCGTGCCCTCGACGTCGGAGATGATCGGATTGCTGTACGGGTCCCAGGTGAAGATGATCTTATCTTTCTTCACATCTTCGCCGTCCTTTGCCAGCAGCGTCGCTCCAAGAGGAACCTGGAGACGCGCGCCTACCTTGTTGTCGCCGGCTGAACGGATCGTGAGCTCACCTTCGTACGACGTGACGATCTGCTGTCCGTCGGCGTTGGTGACGCTGACCAGGCGGTCGCCGTACTCGATCGTTCCGTCCACCTTCGATTTGCGCGCCGTCTGCTCGGCGATTCGGGCGGCCGTTCCACCGATGTGGAACGTACGCAGCGTGAGCTGCGTGCCCGGCTCTCCAATTGACTGCGCGGCGATGATTCCAACAGCCTCGCCACGATCCACCTGCGACATCGTCGCCAGGTTACGGCCATAGCACATCTGGCAGAGACCTCGCTTCGCCTCGCATGTGAGAACGCTGCGAATCCGAACGGTCTCGATTCCGCTGTCCTCGATCAAGCGAGCCATGTCCTCGTCGATCAGCTGTCCCGCTTCCGCGAGCAGCGTCCGTCGTCCCGACTGGTCTGTCTCGTGCGGATCCTCGATATCCTCTGCCGCAACCGTGCCGACAATGCGCTCGGCCAGCGGCTCGATGATGTCCTCGCCTTCCTTTAGGGCCCCCACCTCGAGGCCGAGGATCGTGCCGCAATCCTCCTCGGTGATCGTCACGTCCTGCGCAACGTCCACCAGGCGGCGCGTGAGGTATCCGGCGTCCGCCGTCTTGAGCGCGGTGTCGGCCAAACCCTTTCGTGCGCCGTGCGTCGAGATGAAGTACTCGAGCACCGACAATCCTTCTCGAAAATTAGACTTAATTGGACTTTCAATAATTTCGCCAATGCCGCCGGTGAGCTTCTTCTGCGGCTTGGCCATCAGCCCTCGCATGCCGGCGAGCTGACGGATCTGGTCACGCGATCCACGCGAGCCGGAGTCGAACATCATGAACACGGGGTTGAACCCGTCGTTCGACTTCCGCATCGCGCTCACCATTGCGTCGGCAATGTCGGAGTTCGCATGCGTCCAGGTATCGATCACCTTGTTGTAGCGCTCACCATTCGTGATGTTGCCCGTCTGGTACGCGCGCTGGAAGCGCTCCACGCGCTCCGTGGCGTCCTGGAGAAGACTTTCCTTCTCCTCGGGAATGTGAAGATCCTCGATGCCGATGGAGATTCCGCCCCGCGTCGCGTTGCGGAACCCGAACTCCTTCAGCCGGTCGAGGAAAGGCACGGTGCCCTTGAGCCCGGACTTGCGGTATGACTCGAACACCAGCTCGCCCAGCGCCTTCTTCTTCATGTCGTGGTTCTGGTAGCCGAGCTCCTTCGGGATGATCGCGTTGAACATCGCGCGACCAGCCGTCGTCTCTACCCACCTTGCTCCATCGATGTCGTCCACCCAGAACTTGATGGCCGTGTGGAAGTTGACGCGATCCTGCGCCAGCGCGATCTCCACTTCGGCGACGTTGCTGAAGCGGCGCGCCGTCTTGATCTGCTTGTCGTAATCGGCCGGCTCCTTGGTCGCGAAGTAGCAGCCGAGAACGATGTCCTGGCTGGGCTCGGCGACGGGGCGTCCGTCAGACGGCTTGAGAATGTTGTTCGACGACAGCATGAGCAGGCGGCACTCGAGCTGAGCCTCGAACGAAAGCGGAACGTGAACCGCCATCTGGTCGCCGTCGAAATCGGCGTTGAACGCCGCGCAGACGAGCGGGTGAATGCGGATGGCCTTGCCTTCGACCAGCACCGGCTCGAACGCCTGGATTCCCAGACGGTGCAGAGTCGGCGCGCGGTTCAGAAGCACCGGATGGTCGCGGATGATCTCCTCGAGGATCTCGTACACCTCGGGCGACTCCTTCTCCACGATCTTCTTCGCGCGCTTGACTGTCTCGGCGATTCCCTTCTCCACCAGCTTGTGGATGATGAACGGCTTGAACAGCTCCAGTGCCATTGCCTTGGGCAATCCGCACTGGTGCAGCTTGAGCTCCGGCCCGACGACGATCACCGAACGGCCCGAGTAGTCTACGCGCTTGCCGAGCAGGTTCTGACGGAACCGGCCCTGCTTGCCCTTCAGCATGTCGGACAGCGACTTGAGCGGACGCTTGCCGCGGCCGCGAATTGCCTTCGACCGGCGGCCGTTGTCGAACAGCGCGTCGACGGCCTCCTGCAGCATTCGCTTCTCGTTGCGCAGGATGACTTCCGGCGCGCGATGCGAGATGAGCTTCATCAGCCGGTTGTTGCGGTTGATGACGCGGCGATACAGATCGTTCAGGTCGGAAGTGGCGAACCGGCCACCGTCGAGCGGGACGAGCGGACGAAGGTCCGGCGGAATAACCGGAATGACGTCCATGATCATCCACTCCGCCTTGTTGCGGGTGTTGCCGTTGTCGCCGGAGTTGCGGAACGCGTCAACAACCTTGAGACGCTTGAGCATCTGCTTCTTGCGATGCTGCGAGCCCTCGTCGACGAGTCCGGCACGAAGCTCCGCTGCGACCTTGTCGACGTCGATTCGCTTGAGCAGCTCGCGAACGGCGGGCGCGCCGATGTCGGCGTGGAACTCGTCGTCGCCCTCGTCCTTCGCCTTCTGCTTGATCTCGAGGTACCTGTCCTCGTCGAGCAGCTCGTTCTGGGTGACGTCCTGGTCACCCGTCTCGATGACGACATAGTTCGAGTAGTAAATGACCTTTTCGAGATCGCGGAGGGTGAGGTCCACGAGGTTCCCCATCGGACTCGGGAGAGTCTTGAAGAACCAGATGTGGGCGACGGGTACGGCGAGCTCGATGTGGCCCATGCGCTCGCGACGAACGCGGGCAAGGGTAACTTCGACGCCGCAGCGATCGCAGATCACTCCACGGTAACGGATGCGCTTGTATTTCCCGCAATGGCATTCCCAGTCCTTTACAGGGCCGAAAATGCGCTCGCAGAACAGTCCGTCCTTTTCCGGCTTGAACGAACGGTAGTTGATGGTCTCAGGCTTCAGGACCTCGCCCCACGACCACCAGGTGCGGAGGCCCTGCATCTCGAGCCGCTCCCGCTCCTTGGGATCCTTTGGCCCTCGCATCTCCTCCGGGGAGGCGATGCGGACCTGGATGTAATCGAATGAAGACGCGCGGGTCTCGCGCGAGCTGCGAAAATCAATCATGTGTTACTCCTCGCTCCCGTTGCCATTGTTGCCCATGGAGCTGTTGCCGAGACCGTAACCGCTGGTTGGGTTCGCTCCCATGCTCACGTGAATTCCGAGCGCCTTCAGTTCCTGCACGAGGACGTTGAACGACTCCGGGATTCCCGGCTCGGGCAGATTCTGTCCCTTCACGATCGCTTCATAAACTCTGCTGCGGCCATTCACGTCGTCGGACTTGACGGTGAGAATCTCCTGCAGCGTGTGAGCCGCGCCGTACGCTTCGAGCGCCCACACTTCCATCTCTCCAAAACGCTGTCCGCCGAACTGCGCCTTGCCGGCCAGCGGCTGCTGCGTCACCAGCGAGTACGGTCCGATGCTGCGCGCGTGAATCTTGTCGTCCACGAGGTGCGACAGCTTCAGCATGTAGATCTCGCCGACGGTCACCGGATTCGAGAACGTCTCGCCCGTGCGCCCGTCGCGCAGCCTCACCTTGCCACCGGCGGAGATTCCCGCCAGCCGCATCAGCTCGGCCGCCGCTTCGTCGACCTCGATGTCTCCCTTCTTGCCAAGTGAAGCCGCAAGCGCCGGAAGCTCCAGGTCGCCGAGAATCGAGGTGGCCTCGATCTCGCGTCGCTTCTGGATCTGGGTGTTGGCGGTGCGGAACTGCGCGCGCTGAGGCGCGGGCACTTCCTCGTCATCCGCCGTCCCCTGATGGAACGCAATCTGGTTGTCGAGCTCCGCGTACTCGCGCTCGGCCAGCTCCTTTGCGGCGCTGGTGACGAACTCTCGAATGCGGTTGTAGACGTCTCGCGTCTCCGCCGAAACACCGCGGCGCGACAGATCGTCGATGGTGGCGTCGCTCAACAGCTCCACCCGCTCTTCCTTGTTGCCCGAGTGGCGCGTATCGGCAATGACCTTGCGCAGCTCGGCGTCGCTGATCTCGATGCGCGGTGTCCTGAGATCGAGCGCGTCGCGCAGCCACGTCACCGCGGCAAGCTTGAGCAGCAGTCCGATCTCACGCTCGTTCGCTCCCTGGAACACGGGCGTCTTGGCGTAGAATCCGAGAAGCTTCGCCGCCCAGCCGAGGTGCGTCTCGAGAATCTGTCCGACGTTCATGCGGCTCGGCACGCCGAGCGGGTTGAGAACGATGTCCACCGGGCGGCCGTCGGGAAGGAACGGCATGTCCTCCTCGGGCACGATGCGGGCAACGATACCCTTGTTGCCGTGGCGTCCGGCCATCTTGTCGCCGACGGAGACCTTGCGCTTCTCGGCCATGTAAACCTTCACCAGCTGGATGACGCCCGGGGGCAGCTCGTCCGGCTGAAGTACTCTGTCGATGCGCTCTTCCGCCTTCTCCTCGAGCTTCGCCTTCTCGTCGTTGGCGGCCTCGATGATGGTGCGGATTTTTTCGTTCGCCGACTTGTTCTCGAGACGGAAAGTCTTGAGGTCGAGCGCGCTGAGCTTGACGCCCTGAAGAACCGCCGCCGTCAGCTTGGTGCCTGACGGAATGGCCTCTTCAACGGTTCCGCTCTTGAGGGCGAGACCAACTGTCTGACCTTCGAGAATCGCGACCAGCTCCGCATCACGGACTTCATTGACGCGGATCTTCTCTTCACCCTCGAGACGCCGGATGTCGCCGATACGCTCGCCGCGATCCTTCTCGACCACCTGGTCGTCCACGCGTGAGAAGATCTTGACGTCGATGACGACACCTTCCATTCCCGGGGGCACCTTGAGCGACGAATCCTTCACGTCCTTGGCCTTCTCACCAAAGATCGCGGTGAGGAGCTTCTCTTCGGGAGAAAGCTCTGTCTCGCCCTTTGGCGTGATCTTGCCGACCAGGATGTCGCCGGGCTTGACGTGAGCGCCGATGCGGACGATGCCGCGCTCGTCGAGATCGTTCAACGCTTCCTCGGCGACGTTCGGAATTTCACGCGTGATCTCTTCCTGCCCGCGCTTGGTGTCGCGCACGTGCAGCTCGAGCTCCTGGATATGAATGGACGAATAGACGTCCTCCTTCACCAGTCTCTCCGAGAGAACGATGGCATCCTCGAAGTTGTGGCCGTACCACGGCATGAACGCCACCGTGACGTTGGCGCCCAGCGCGAGCTGGCCGAACTCCGTCGACGCACCGTCGGCGAGAACTTCGCCGGCCTTCACCTTCTGGCCGCGTCTCACCAGCGGACGCTGGTTGATGGCGGTGTCCTGGTTGGTGCGCCAGTACTTCTTGATCTTGTACCGGTCGTGCTGCGTAAGCCGGGCAAGCGGACGGCTCGCGTCCTTCTTGCTGGCGGCTGGGCCATTACCTGCACCTGTTCCCGTGCCCGTATCGACGATGATCTCGTCGGCGGTGACACTGGTGACCGTGCCCGGACGCTGGGCGATGATTACCGCGCCCGAGTCGCGCGCGACCTTCTCCTCGAGCCCGGTGCCGACGAGCGGCGTACGCGGGTTGAGAAGTGGTACCGCCTGCCGCTGCATGTTCGAGCCCATCAGCGCGCGGTTGGCGTCGTCGTGCTCGAGGAACGGGATGAGCGCCGCGGCGATGGAGACGAGCTGCTCCGGCGCGACGTCCATGTAGTCGATGCGGTCGGGTGCAACGAGAGGAACATCACCGCGAATGCGGCACAGCACCAGCTCGTCGACGAACGTTCCGTCGGGGTTGAGCTGGGCGTTGGCCTGGGCGATCGTGACGTCTTCCTCGCGGTTGGCGTCGAGCCACGAAATCTCGTCGGTGACCTTGCCGTTCTTCACCACGCGGTATGGCGTCTCGATGAATCCGAGATCGTTCACCTGCGCAAAGCAGGCGAGCGACGTGATGAGTCCGATGTTCGGGCCTTCCGGCGTTTCGATCGGGCACATGCGGCCGTACTGCGAGTAGTGCACGTCGCGCACTTCGAATCCGGCGCGTTCGCGCGTCAGACCGCCCGGTCCAAGCGCCGACAGCCGGCGCTTGTGCGTCAGCTCGGCGAGAGGGTTGGTCTGATCCATGAACTGCGACAGCTGCGACGATCCGAAGAAGGCCTGAATGACGGCCGACACGGTTCGCGCATTGACGAGATCGTCGAGAGAGATTTTCTCAGGATCGGTGTTGATCGACATGCGCTCCTTCACCAGGCGCGCCATGCGGGAAAGACCGACCGAGAACTGGTTGGCAATGAGCTCGCCAACCGAGCGGATGCGGCGATTCCCAAGGTGATCGATGTCGTCCGTGAATCCACGGCCCTCGTGAAGCTCCACGAGGTAGCGGACGATGGCGATGAAATCCTCGCGTGTGAGGACAGTCTCGCTTGCCGGACGATTGGTGCCGAGCCGCTGGTTGATCTTGTACCGGCCGACGCGGCCGAGATCGTAGCGCTTGGGCGAGAAGAACAACCGGTCAAGCGCCTGCTTGGCGGTCTCGCGGTTGGGCGCATCGCCCGGGCGGAGAAGCGAGTAGATCTGGCGGAGCGCTTCCTCTTCGGTATGCGTCGGATCCTTGGCCAGCGTGTTCTTGATGAGCGCCGATTCAGCCCGGCCCGAGGTGACGAACACCTGGACCTTGTTGATCTCGGCCTTGCGCAGCTTCCGGATGAGCGTGTCGGTGAGCTTGTCGCCGCATTCGGCGATTACCTCGCCGGAGTCGACGTCCACTGCATCGCGGGCAATGATCCGGCGCTCGGGGCGTTCGCCGCGCTCGATGGCGTCCATCTCGTCGCGGAGGTCGATGGTCGTGTACGACGCGAACACCTTGACCTTGTCGATCTTGAGGCGGCGCAGGCGGTTGAACACTTCCTCCGTCAGCTCATCGCCTTCCTGGACGAGCAGCTCCGACTGGTCGCGCTCGAGCTGGGTACGGGCCTTTTTGGTCTTGAGGCGCGGCGCGTCGGGATCGATGGCCTCGCCGGCAAGCGTGATGTTCTCGGCGATGATTGCGCCAAGAACTTCGCGCTGATCGGTGCGGCTCTCGCGTTTCTTGACGAGGTCAAGGTCGCGCTCGGCGAAGAAGAGCCGCAGGATCGCGGAACTCGTTCCATAGCCGAAGGCGCGCAGAAGCGCCGTCGCCGGGAACTTCTTCTTCTTGTCGATGTGGACGTAGATCACGTCGTGGATGTCAACTGTGAACTCGACCCACGATCCGCGGAACGGAATGATGCGGGCGGAAATCAGCCGCTGTCCGTTGGGGTGGGTGGACTCTTCGAACACCACGCCCGGCGAGCGATGGAGCTGGCTGACGATGACGCGCTCAGCGCCGTTGATGACGAAGGTGCCAAGCGGCGTGAGCAGCGGAAGCTCACCGAGATAGACTTCTTTCTCGATGATGTTCTTCGGCCGCTTGCCTGCTTCGGTCGTCTCGAAGACGACGAGCTGCAGCGTCGCCTTGAGGGGCGCCGAGTACGTCATGTCGCGCTCGATGCATTCGGCGACGGAGTACTTGGGATCGCCGAGCGTGTAGCTCTTGAATTCCAGCGAGAAGTTCTCGTGGACGTCGGAGATGGGGAAGAGGTCCTTGAAGACGCGCTCGAGCCCGATGTCCTCGCGGTTGTGCGAGGCGGCATCCAGCTGCAGCAGCGACTCGAAAGCGCGCGTCTGGATGTCGAGCAGATGGGGCATGTTCATGCCCTGTTCGAGCTTGGCGAACGAGATTTCTTTCATCAATTCTGGCATATCTCACCTACGGCACAGGCGCAAACGACTCCACCCCCGGTGCTCGCGAAATTTTCGCGATCCCGGAGTGGAGTGAACTGAAGCGCTTCTATTGTGGAGCGACGTTTGATATCGAGCATATCGTCGAAGTGAAAGTGAGGGATCGGGAGTAGCGCTGACCCGGCCTCGAGTCCGGCGCTTCCGCTGGCAGCGCCAGCTGAAGGACCGAATCCCGCGCCGGGGTCTTGCTCCCCGGGCCCTTACTTCACTTCGACTTCGGCACCCTGATCTTCGAGCTTTGCTCTCATTGCTGCCGCTTCGTCCTTGGTCACTCCGGACTTGACGGTGCTCGGAGCTGCGTCCACAAGGTCCTTTGCTTCCTTCAGACCGAGGCCGGTCAGCTCGCGCACGACCTTGATGACCTGGATCTTCTTGGCGCCGGCTGCCTTGAGGTTGACGGCGAACTCCGTCTGCTCCTCGACGGCCGGAGCGGCTGCAGCACCAGCGCCACCAGCGGCGGGTGCGGCGCCAAC
>DATBZT010000224.1:0-8427 GCA_036513055.1 Gemmatimonadaceae bacterium
GCTCTCGCCAATGAGCCGGAGATTCTCCTGCTGGATGAGCCGGCAAGCGCTCTCGACCCGCTCGCCACCCAGCGCATCGAGGATCTCCTGTTCGAGCTCAAGAATCAACTTTCGATTGTTATCGTGACTCATAATCTCCAGCAAGCAGGCCGAGTGTCCGACTATACTGCATTCTTCTATCTTGGCCGCGTGGTGGAGACCGGCCCCACCGACGTCATCTTCACACGCCCGCGCGAGGAGCGCACCGAGGCGTACATCACCGGGAGGTTCGGATGACCGCGCCGCAACAGAGTTCCGGACAACGACATTTCCACGAGGAACTGGCCCAGCTCAAGCAGCGGCTCCTCGACATGTCCGGCCACGCCGAGCGGCTCGTGGACCTCGCCATCAAGTCGCTGCTCGACCGCGACCGCGAGATCGCCGAGCAGGTAATAGCAGGCGACAAAGTTCTCAATGAGCTCGAGGTGGAGATCGAGGAGCGCGCGGTGAGGCTCATCGCCCTCCAGCAGCCGATGGCGCGCGATCTCCGTTTTCTGATCGGAACGATCCAGGT
Organism: Gemmatimonadaceae bacterium; assembly: GCA_036513055.1. Classification (GTDB taxonomy): domain Bacteria; phylum Gemmatimonadota; class Gemmatimonadetes; order Gemmatimonadales; family Gemmatimonadaceae; genus UBA4720. The sequence goes on from DATBZT010000224.1 coordinate 554, forward strand.
CTCGAGCGCCCTCGAGCGTGTTGGCGATCACGCCGTGAACATCGCCGAATCCGCCGAGAGACTGGTGGATCATGGAGGGCGCCTCACGCCAGGCCCGGCCATAGAGGACATGGCGGGCCGCGCGCGTGCGATGCTGGGCGACGCGCTCGACGCATTTCTGCGCGCCGACGGCGGACTTGGGCGCGAAGTGTGCAAGGCTGATGATGCCGTTGACGCTCTTCACGATTCCGTTTTCCGCGTTCTCCTGACACACATGATGGAAAGCTCCAGGAATATCGGTCCGGCGCTCGAGCTGCTGCTGGTGAGCCGGAACCTCGAGCGTGTCGCCGACCTGGCGACGAATATTGGAGAAGACGCCGTCTATCTTGCCGAGGGCAAGCAGATCAAGCATCATTTCGAGGATTAGCATGGCGCAGCCATCGAGGAAGACCGCCCTCACCCTGAGCTCCGGAGGCGCTGCTCCGGAAAGCGCCGACAAGGCGACTCGCATATCCGCGATCGACATTGGGTCCAACTCAATTCGTCAGATCATCGCGGACGTCTCTCCAACAGGCGCCATCCGGGTGATCGACGAGATAAAAGCCGCTCCGCGCCTTGGCGCGGGAGTCGAGCGAACGGGACGCCTGAGCGAAGTGGCCATTCAGAACGCACTCGCCACTCTCGGCCGCATGGCGGCACTCGCAAAACAGCTCGGCGCGAAGCGCACCGAGGTCATCGCCACGAGCGCCGTTCGCGCCGCAAGCAACAGCCAGCTCTTTCTCGACCTCGTTCGCGAGGAAACCGGCCTTCGAGTGAAGATCGTCAATGGAGAGGACGAAGCCGCACTCAGCTTCCGGAGTGCACTGGCGCATTTCGATCTCGGCGTCGGACGGGCGGCAATTCTGGACATCGGCGGAGGTTCGCTCGAGCTCGCCCTCAGCGCAGACGGCCTCGTCGAGCGTTTGATCTCGCTGCCTCTCGGAGCGATCAGAATGACCGAGGAATTCCTTGCGGGCGGACGTCGCAAAGGATTGAAGCGCCTTCGAAAACACGTTCGCCGCGAGCTTGCCGAGCATCTGTCGTCGAGACACTGGGGCGGTGCAAAGATCATCTGCTCGGGCGGAACGGCCACCAACCTCGCCGGGATATACCTCGCGCGAAAGGGCATGGAGAGCGCGCGGACGATTCACGGAACTGTCGTGCCGCGCGTGGATCTCGAGCACATCGTCGAAACGCTGTACAACATGTCGGCAAGCGAGCGGCAGGGAGTTCCCGGCCTGACGCCGCCGCGGGCAGACATCATTGTCGCGGGGCTCGCCGTTGTCGCGGAGGTGGCCAGCCGGCTGGAGGCACGTGAGCTGGTGGTGAGCGCGTACGGCATTCGCGAGGGTGTCCTTCTCGAGGCCGCCCGTGTGGCGCCCACTGTCGCCGATCCGGGCGAAGCGCGGGAGCGATCGGTGATTCAGCTCGCCGAGCGGTCACATTACGAGGCCCCGCACTCGAAGCATGTCCAGGTGCTGGCGCTCCAGTTGTTCGATTCTCTCGGATCGCGGCTTGGGCTTAAACCGTCAGACCGCCAGCTCCTGGCAGACGCGGCGCTGCTGCACGACATCGGCTACCATATCAACTACGACAAGCATCACAAGCATTCGTACCACCTGGTTCAGCATGCCGAGCTGCTGGGAATGACTCCGGCCGACCAGATCATCGTTGCCAACGTTGCGCGCTATCACCGGGGAGGCGAGCCCAGGCGAAGTCACGTCAACTTCGGGTCGCTGGACCCGGAGATGCGCGAGACGATCGTGCGGCTGTCGGCAATCCTGCGGGTGGCAGATGGATTCGACCGCGGTCATGCCTCCGCGGTCGAGCGCGTGAAGGTGTTCTGGACCCGTCGCGCGCTTCGGCTCACCGCAGTCCCAAACCAGCGTGCGCGGAGCATTCGTCTCGACCTGTGGGGAGCAGCGCGCAAATCCCGGCTTCTCTCTCGCGTCGCCGGAGCGCCAGTGGAAATCGTGGCGCCGGACGGAAAAGTCCTTTCTTACGACGACGAAGAGGGCGAGCCGGACTGATCGGGCGCGCTCTCGCGCCCGGATTCCTTTGCCCATCGCTGGCCCCAGGGATCGCCCATCAGCAGCTGGTGACTCGCAATCTCCGGCTCGCCGTTCGGATGTCGCTGCGTGTAGCTCCCGTCTGACGCCAGCTCCCACGCCTGGCGATTGTCCGCAAGAAACAGCTGCAGAAGCGAGTGAAGCTGCGGGTGGAGATTCCGGTCCTCGATTGGCGCGACAGCTTCAACCCGCCGGTCGAAATTGCGTGGCATCCAGTCCGCCGATCCGAAATAGAATTCCTCGTGACCGCCATTTGCGAAATAGAAAAGTCGCGAATGCTCGAGGAACCGGCCGACAATGCTGATGACGCGGATGTTGTCGCTCACGCCTTCGACGCCGGGGCGGAGACAGCAGATGCCGCGCACGATGAGGTCGATCTGCACACCCGCCTGGGACGCTGAGTACAGCGCTTCGATCATTTCGGTGTCCACCAGCGCGTTCATTTTCGCCACCAGTCTCGCCGGCGTTCCGGCGCGCGCAAAATCCGCCTCTCTTTGAATCAGCTCGAGGAACCGCTTCCGCATGTTCGCGGGCGCGACGAGCAGCTTGCGGTAGATGCTCTGATGCGAAAAGCCGGTGAGGGCGTTGAAAAGGTCCGTGAGGTCGGCGCCGATCTCGAGGTTGCTGGTGAAAAGCCCGAGGTCGGTGTACGTGGTGGCCGTCTTCGAGTTGTAGTTGCCGGAGCCGATGTGGGCGTAGCGCCTGATCCCATCGGCCTCACGACGCACAATCAGCGTGGTCTTGGTGTGTGTCTTGAGGCCGGCCAACCCATATGCAACGTGAACTCCGAAGCTTTCCAGCGTCCGCGCCCAGGTGATGTTGTTGGCTTCGTCGAATCTCGCCTGCAGCTCGATCAGCACCGCCACCTGCTTGCCGCGATTGGCGGCTTCGGTGAGCGCGCGGACTATCGCCGTGTCGCCCGATGTGCGGTAAAGGGTCATCTTGATCGCCAGCACCTTGTCGTCTGCCGCGGCGCTCGATACGAAGTGCTCGACCGTGGTCGCAAAGGCATCGAATGGGTGATGCACCATGATGTCCTTCTCGCGGATAATGTCGAAGACCGGACGTGACTGGTCTCTGAGCTCCGGCGGCGTGACGGGGTTGTACGGCGGGTCGTGAAGCTCGGGAATGTCGAGCGTGGCGAGAGACATGAGATCGCCCAGCTCGAGCAGTGGTCCGGTCTCCGCCACGTCCGCATCAGTAAGCGGCGGAATTTCCGGGGGCTGGTCTTCCTGAAGCTCATCGAGGAGCAGCTTGCGAAGCTGAGCCGGTATTCCGTCCTGAACCTCAACCCGCACGACTTCGGCAAACCGGCGCTGGAACACCTGCTCCTCGATCATCGCCAGCAGGTCGTCATCCTCGTCGAAGTTGGGAAGCTCGAGATCCGAGTAGCGGCTCACCCGGAAAGCCCAGTAGCCGCGAATCTCCATTCCGGGAAAGAGCGCGTGAAGATTCGCGCCGATCACCTGCTCCAGCGGGATGAATTCGCGGTCGCGGCCGAATGACACCCATCGCGGCAGGCTCTTCGGCACCTTCACTCTCGCAAATCTCGCTACCTGGCGCTCGCGGTCGAACAGCTCGACAGCGAGCGAGAGCGAGAGATTCGAGATGTAGGGAAACGGGTGGCCTGGATCGACTGCGAGAGGAGTCAAGACCGGAAATACCTGAGTCTCGAAGAATTCGGCCACCGTCTGCATCTCGGTGGCGTCGAGGTCATCCATCCCGGCCAGCTTGATTCCATGTTCCGCCAGGCCCGGCAGAAGCTGATCGTGAAGGCAGGAGCGCGCCTGCTCCAGCAGCGCCGAGACACGCTCATGGATTGCGACGAGCTGCGCCTGCGGGCCGAGTCCGTCGGGCGACGTCTGAAGAACCCCCGCCGCAACCTGCCGGCGAAGTCCGGCGACACGAACCATGTAGAACTCGTCGAGGTTCGTGCTGAAGATCGCCAGAAACTTTGCGCGCTCGAGAAGGGGGTTTCGCTCGTCGAACGCCTCGTTCAGCACCCTTGCATTGAACTCGAGCCAGCTCAGCTCGCGATTGATGAACAGCGATGGATCGGCTACCACCTCTCGATCAACCGGGAATGAATAAAGACAGGACGTGGTAGGCTGCGGCCGCCATCAATCCCGCAGCCGGAATGGTGATGAGCCACGCCCAGACGATGCGACGGGCAATTCCCCAGCGCACGGCCGACAGCCTGTTTGTCGCGCCAACCCCGACAATCGACCCCGTGATGGTGTGGGTGGTACTCACCGGAATGCCAAAATGACTGGCCAGTGTGATGGCCAGCGCTGCACCGGTCTCGGCGCAGAATCCGCTTACCGGCCGCAGCCGCGTGATCCGCGAACCCATCGTGTGCACGATCCGCCAGCCGCCGAACAGAGTGCCAAACGAAATCGCGGAATACGCAGAGACCTTTACCCACAGGGGAATCGAGTCGTTGGAGACATAGAGATGGTGCCAGAAGCCCGTTTGGACGGACGTGATCGGCCTGACCGAAATCAGCAGGCCGACGATGATTCCCATCGTTTTCTGGGCATCGTTCCCGCCATGTGCCAGTGACAGCGACGCAGAGCTGAGCAGCTGCGCTACGCGAAAGAACCGGTCCACACGCGCAGGTGCCATCCGTTGGAATACCCAGTAAACGATGACCATCAGCGCGAATCCAGCCATCAGACCGACCGCCGGAGAGATGACGATGAACGACAACGTCTGAATCCACTTCTCGCCCCACGTGATCGCCGCCCAGCCAGCCTTGCCGATAGCGGCTCCCGCGTAACCGCCGATGATCGCATGTGACGAACTCGACGGAATCCCATAAAACCACGTGATGAGATTCCAGATGATCGCCCCGATCAGGCCGCCAAGAATGACGTTGGGAGTGACGATGTTTGTGTCGACGAATCCTTTGGATATCGCTTTCGCGACCGCGGTTCCAACAGTGAAGAGCGCCGCGAAGTTGAAAAAAGCGGCCCAGACGACGGCCGCCAGCGGGCTGAGCACTCGCGTGCCGACGATCGTGGCGATTGAGTTCGCCGAATCGTGGAAGCCGTTGATGAAATCGAATATGAAAGCCACGAAGACAATCGCGGCTACGTAGTAGACCACGGTCTATGCGTTCTTGAGTGAGATGCTCTGCAGAACGTTGCCGACGTCTTCACACTGATCGATGGCGTCCTCGATCTTGTCGTACAGCTCCTTCCACTTCATGACGTGGATGGCGTCGGTGGCATTTGTGAACAGCACGTCCAGCGCCTCGTGGAAGACCGTGTCCCCTTCCTCTTCCAGCAGATTGAGCTGCCGGTTTCCCGCGCTGACGGCTTTCGGGTCCTTCATCTTCCCGACGGTGTCCTCGATGCATCGCGCCGAGCGCAGCAGGATTTCGGACAGCGTCACGCCATGCGGCCGGGCTTCCTTGATATGGAAGATCACCGCCCGCCGGGCCGCGCCGTCGATCAGGTCGACGACGTTATCCAGGGCCCCGGCGAGCTCGTGGATGTCCTCGCGGTCGAACGGCGTGACGAACGTCCGGTTTATCCGGTCGATGATGTCGTGGGTGAGGTTGTCGGCTTCGTGCTCGAGCGTCTTGATCTTCGCGACTTTCTCCTCGAGGTGCGCCGGATTTTCGAACGCCTCATGCAGCAGCGTCGCTGACCCCGTCAGCCGCCTGGCGACTTCGAGGAACATGTCGTAGAACTGCGCATCACGTGGTATCAGCTGCAAGTGGAAATTCCGGGGTAAATGATCCGAAAACGGCACTCTCGAACGAGCCGAAATTTACCCGGGCACCGAGCGCCGGGCCACCAGACGGGGATTTTCGAAGAACTTCACGAGGATCAGTCCGGTGACGAATCCTCCAATGTGCGCCCACACCGCTACACCGCTGGAGACGTCCGGCCTGACGTTCATGAGCTCAGGCAACCCGGCAAGCAGCTGCCAGCCGAACCACCAGAGAAGTACCGCCCACGCAGGAATCGACACTACGAAAACGAAAAACAGCATTCGCACCCGAGCCCTGGGGTAGAGCACGAGGTACGCTCCCAGAATTCCGGAGATTGCGCCCGAGGCACCAACCGTCGGCACAGGCGAGACCGGCTGGCTTATCACCTGAGCCGCGGCGGCGGCCAGCCCGCAGACAAGATAGAAAACGAGAAAGCGAACATGGCCCATGCTGTCTTCGATATTGTTCCCGAACACCCAGAAGAACAGGCAGTTGCCGAGCAGGTGCACCCAACCGCCGTGCAGAAACATCGAAAGCAGGGGAGTCAGAAGATTGATCGGCTCGTTGTCCACCACACACGCCATTCCGTTGCCGAGCGGAACGGCCGTCCCCAGCCGGGCCATGTGCGTGATCTCGCCGGGCACGAGGCCCAGATTGCAGATACTGGTAGCGAGCTGAACCTCGTTGACCCCCGCTCCCTGAACGAAGATCCAGACGCCGAAGAGGGTCGCCAGGATCAAATACGTCATGACCGGAGGCCGTCGGGTTCCAAGGTCGTCGCCCAGAGGGATCATTGTTTGCCGTTGTTCAGGCTGAAGTGCGCCGTTTTGGCAGAAATTCGCGGCCCCGCCCTTGCCTCTAACGAGCCCACGAACGGTAAGCATAACCAATCATGAGGATGACATGGCAGACAAGGTAATTGGAATCGATCTGGGAACGACAAACTCGGTTGTCGCCGTGATGGAGGGTGGCGACCCCGTTGTCATTCCCAACGCGGAGGGCGGCCGGACAACCCCTTCGGTTGTGGGCTTCACCAAGGATGGCGAGCGCCTGGTTGGCCAGATCGCCAAACGTCAGGCCGTGACGAATCCGCAGAATACGGTCTTCTCGATCAAGCGCTTCATGGGACGCAAGATGAACGAGGTCAAGGAAGAGACCGCGCGCGTTCCATACAAAGTCGCCTCCGGGTCGAACGACGTCGCAATGGTCGAGGTTCAGGGAAAACGGTTCAGCGCGCCCGAAATCTCGGCGATGATCCTCCAGAAAATGAAGCAGACGGCCGAGGACTACCTCGGATACAAGGTGGAGAAAGCGGTCATCACTGTACCCGCCTACTTCAACGACTCGCAGCGCCAGGCAACCAAGGACGCCGGCAAGATCGCCGGCCTCGACGTGCTTCGCATCATCAATGAGCCGACGGCTGCGGCACTTGCCTACGGACTCGACAAGAAGAAGGACGAAAAGGTCGCTGTGTTCGACCTTGGCGGAGGCACCTACGACATCTCGGTGCTCGAGCTCTACGACGTCGAGGGTTCGCGCCAATTCGAGGTCAAGTCCACCAACGGTGACACCCACCTTGGCGGCGACGATTTCGACCAGCGCGTGATCGACTGGCTCGTCGTCGAATTCAAGCGCGACCAGGCAATCGACCTCTCCAAGGACCCGATGGCCCTTCAGCGCCTCAAGGAAGCTGCCGAGAAGGCGAAAATGGAGCTGAGCACCACTCAGTCCACCGACATCAACCTGCCGTTCATCACGGCCGACCAGAGCGGACCCAAGCACCTCAACTATTCGCTCACCAGGGCCAAGTTCGAGCAGCTCGTCGACGACCTGATCCAGCGTACCATTCCGCCCATGGAGCAGGCGCTCAAGGATGCCGGAATCAAGCCCAACGAGATCGACGAGGTCATTCTCGTCGGCGGTTCCACGCGCATCCCGAAAATTCAGGAGATCGTCAAGAAGTTCTTCGGCAAAGATCCCAACAAGGGCGTGAATCCCGACGAAGTCGTGGCGATCGGAGCGGCCATCCAGGGTGCTGTTCTCACCGGCGAGCAGAAGGACGTTCT
>DATBZT010000225.1:0-17005 GCA_036513055.1 Gemmatimonadaceae bacterium
CCTCGTCCGCCGATGTCGTAACCAGAATCAGCTCGATGCGGTCGGCGATTGTCTGGCGGGCCAGAGCGTCAATCACGTTTCGGCCGCGCTCGTACGTATCTGTCGCAAGAACGACCGACAGAAGTGCTTCGTTTTTTGAAACGCTCATCATGTCCTACGAATCCCTCTTGGTAAGGCGCCAAAGCAGCTGAACTCCCCACTGCTCGGCGGGATACAGTAGCCGCCGCACGCGCGATGAGCCATACCAGCCGAGAAGCCTGCTGCGCATCGTTCGTGCAGGGCGCCAGCCAGCCCACGCCGTTTCATCGAGCATCTCGAAGTAGGCAACATCCAGGTTCCCGCCGTCGTTGACCAGCCATGGCTTGATGTTTCCGTTGAAGTGTATGACGCGCGCCTGTGCCGCCATTGGATGGCGTTGATGTGCGGAGCTGCCCGCCAGCCGGTCGAGATTGGCGCTCCAGTTCCACCGGGGCTCCAGCGGAGTCCACTTGCCGGTGAGGACGGCATTGAGCGCCTCCTGGTCCCAGAAGAATACGCGCCTGTGGTATTTCTTCAGATACTCCAGTGTGAGGTGCGATATGCCAACGGTCCGCCACTTGTCGACGTCTATCACCATCATGCCGGCGTTGAAGTACGGAGTGTCCGGTTGTATTCCAAGCTCGTCGTAACCTCCAACGCCAAACCGCGAGGAGACGAAGGGAACAAGGGAGTCCTGCACCGCCATCGCCATCGCTCCGGAGAACGGCCGATCCCAGAGTGCGGAGAGGTCGGCGAGCACAAGCAAGTCGCAGTCGAGCCAGATCGCCCGGTGTGCCTCGGCGGGAAGGAACTCGCCGATCCTGAGCCGGTCGTATGTCGTTATCGGCATACGTCCCCACAACGGAAGGCCGTCGAAATTCTCGCGTCGAGGCTCGATCCAATTGACGGATGCGCGCTCAGGCAGTGACTGGATTACCCGCCGCTTGTCGTCCGGGGCGATGCCGTCATCCACCACGTACGCTACAAGGCGACGCTCACAATCGAGGTGGGTCGCGGCGGATCGAAGCATGACCGCCAGCGGCATCGCGTACGACGCGTTTGCCGCGCAGGCTACTACGATTGGTTCCTGATGATTCACAGCCACACTGAATGGTAGCCGTTGCGGAGTTCCCCAGCGACGCGTCCCCGCCGATACTGTCCCGATTGCTTGTAGCTTTGTTGATCCTCGCGTAGTATGACTCGGCTGTAGAATCAGTGGTTATGCCAATCCGGCGGATCGTCAAACATTCGGCCACTGCTAACTCCGAGGTGCGTTCCTGGTGCCACGTGACGCGATTCCCCGCTCGCGCTGGGGCCGCCTCGTTCTGGTCGTTGCGCTACTCACAGGCATCGGCCTTCGGGTTGGTCGCTTTCTCGAGAACCGCCCGCTTTGGATCGACGAGGCGAAGCTTGCCCTGAGCATCGGGCGCCGCGATTTCATCGGGTTGCTTCAGCCGCTCGACTATAACCAGGTCGCGCCGATCCTCTATCTCTGGCTGTTGAAGGGAGGGGCCTCTCTACTCGGAATGCACGAGTGGACGCTGCGACTGCCCTCACTCGCCGCGGGCGTGCTGGTGCTCTGGGTGGTCTGGCTCCTCGGTCGGCGCGTGCTGTCGGAGGTCGGTGCCCTGGTCGCGGTCGCGTTGGCGGCGACTGCACCCATGCTGGTGGCGTATGCAGCGGAGGCAAAGCCGTATGAGCTGGATGCCTGCGTCAGCGCGATTCTATTGTTGTTTGCCCTGCGGGTGCACGAGCGCGACGACAGCGGACGGCGTCTGACGCTGGGTTTGGCCGGTGTGGTTGGGATCGGGTTTTCTATCCCGGCCGTGTTCATCCTCGGGGGAATCGGTGGCGCACTGTTGCTTTCCGCATGGCGCCGTCGAAGCTGGGCGGCGGCGGCTTCGACGGCCATCTGGGGCGTCATCTGGATGTGCGCATTCCTTCTCCAGCGTCACCTGACATACAGTGACGTGGCGACCGAGGCCAAGATGCAGAGTTTTTGGCGCGGCGTAATGATCCGGGTTGGGGAACCCGGATGGATCAGTCGGCTTGGCCTTTCCGTGCGGTCCGGCATTCTGGGTGCCATGGATCCCGGTTGGCCAGTTCTCCGGTTTCTCGCGCCGGTCGCAGCCGGGATCGGTACTCTCGTCATCTGGAAGCGCTCGGGCATTGTTGCGGCGCTCATGCTCGCGCTGTCTCTCGGCCTCGCCTTGCTGGCTTCCGCCCTCGGGCTGTGGCCTGTCGACTCACGATTGGCGCTCTTTCTCACGCCGATTGCGTTCCTGTGGTTTGGCGCCCTCGCTGATCTTCTCTGGCCCGCATCGCCGCACCGGACCGGGATCAAAGTCGCAGTCGTGGGCCTCGTGATACTTGGCGTGGCGTTGAACATCACGCGACCCTCCCGGTTCCCCCCACTCGAGGCGAGTCGTGATCTGATCGCCAGCCTCTCACCGCGGCGCGCCATGGCCCCCGTGTACGTCTTTCCTGGCGGCGTCCCGACCTGGGTATTCTACACCACCGACTGGCGCCATCCCGACCTTGCACGCCTCGATTGGTATGCGCGTGTCGAACCGAGCCGGAATGTTCCGTCACGAGGCCGTGCAGTGATGGATGGGGAGCCGGCCGTCGAATGGCACGGTCTCAACGGCATCGAGCTCGTGGGGCGATCCACCGGGATGCTGTTCGTTATGGGGCCGGGTTGGCTGACCCCCGGCCCGGACCCGAATTGGGGCAACGCAGAGATGCGACGTTTGGCGGCCAGCGGGTCGGCCATGGCGTGGGTGTACGGCTCCCACCTTCAAAGCGCGCAGGTGGATAGTTTGCGCGACGGGTTGGAGCGCAATGGGGGTGAGATGGTCAGCGAGGAACGTGGGGAGCTCGCCATGCTGTGGCAGATCCGCTTCCGCCCGCCATCCCAGGAAGATGCCGCCAAGCCTCCGGCTCGCACGCATGACAAATGACGGATTACGTGAGCTCAGCGGCCAGGAGTCATGCGCTGCCGGATGGGCCGCCCCACTCGAGCCACATCCCCGCGCCGGTTTCAAGCGCGCGCCGATGAATGAAATGCGCGGCCGCCAGGTCTTCGATCGCGACGCCCAGCGATTCGAAGATCGTAATGTCGTCGCGCGACGCCCGGCCCGGGACCTTTCCAAGAAAAACTTCGCCCAGGTCGCCCAGCAGATGCGCGTCGTCAATCGCGCCCTCGCTGCGCGGGATCAGAAAATCTCCGGCTTCGTTCAGGCATGACTCGCGACAGTCAGTGAAGAACCGCGCCCGCCGCACAGCTTCGGTATCGAGCTCACGGCTCGTCGAAAAGCAGGCCCCGACAGCGTTCACATGCGCTCCGGGCGCGAGCCATTCGCCGCGCAGAATGGGCTCGCGGGCCGCAGTGGTCGTGCAGACCAGGTCGGCACCGCGCACAGCTTCGGCGGCACTCTTCGAAACTTCAATGGTGACTCCACTGCGCTCGCTCTGTTCACGCGCGAAGCGCTCGGCGTTTGCACGCGTGCGACTCCAGACGCGCACTCGGCGCAGCGTGCGCACGGATTGCATCGCCGCCAGATGCGTACGCGCCTGAGCACCAGAGCCGAGGAGCGCGAGATCGCCGGCATCGGGGCGCGCAAGGACCTCCGTCGCGGCCGCAGACGCCGCCGCGGTGCGGATGGCGGTGATGGCAGTCGCGTCGACAATGGCCAGGGGTTCGCCATGCGCGACGCCGAACAGCATCACAACGCCCTGATGCGAGTCGTACGGCGTGCCGTGGTTGCCGGGCATCACCGTGACGACCTTGAGGCCAAAGCTCTCCGGATGCCCAAGGTAGCCGGGCATGAGACCGAGGATGCCGGAGCCATCCGGCAGGCGGACCTTCGTGCGGAGCGGCAGGACTACATCGCCATTTGCCAGCGATGTCAGACAGTCACGCATGAGCGGAATGCAGTCCCGCATGCTCAGCAGCTCGTGTACGCCCGCCTCGTTGACGAAGAGGACTTTCACGTGGCCGCCCCAGTCGCGCCGGCCGAGAACAGTCCCAGGACTCGCTCGGGATCTGCATTGCCGCCCGAGACAATGGCGACGACCTTCGCGCCGCTTTGAACTTTCACTTTGCCGGCGAGCAGGGCCGCAGTCGCTGCGGCGCCCGAGCCTTCGACGTAGAGCTTGGCGCGGACGAGAAGCGAGCGCATGGCTTCCATGATTTCTTCTTCGGTCACGAGGACGAGGTCGTCCAGCGCCTGCTGCGCAACTTCGAGCGGCACGGCGCCCACGAATGGCGGCGTAAGCCCATCCGCCAATGTCGGAGGACGCGTGACCGGCACGGGTTTGCGCGCGGCGAGTGCCGGCGTCATGCCTGGTCCGGCGGCCAGCTCCACTCCCACTACCCGGCAGTGTGGAAGAAGCGCCTTCACAGCGCACGCTACACCGGCCATAAGCCCGCCCCCACCGATCGGCACTACCACGCATTCTACGTCGGGCACCTGCTCGACTATCTCGAGTCCAACGGTGCCGGCTCCAGCGATGCCCACCGGATCGTCGAACGGGTGCACGAATGTCGCGCCGGTGCGGGCTTCCTCTTCCCTCAGCCGGTCGAAGACTGTCGCGCGGTCAGCGTGCGCAACGATAGTCGCGCCGTAACCGCGGACGGCCTCCATTTTGGAGCGTGGCGCATCCGCCGGCATGACGACAGTGCAAGGTACGCCGACTACGCCGGCGGCCCAGGCCACGGCCTGCGCATGATTCCCTGCGGATACCGTAATGAGGCCGCGGGCACGCCTCTCCGCGGAAAGGCACAACACCACGTTCAGCGCGCCGCGCGGCTTGAAGGAGCCGGTCTTTTGGAAGCTTTCGCACTTGAGCTCGAGGCGCACGCCGGCCCGGTCGCCGAGGGTGCGCGACGAAAGCATGGGCGTGTGGTGCAGGTAGGGTCCTGTGCGCCGGGCCGCTTCACGAATGTCGTCGATCTCGATCCGCATGATGCGGCAAGTTGGAGGCGATCATTCCAGTGTCAACCCGGGAGCACTGCCACTGGGCGGCTCACGGTACGCACTTTTTAGTCGGACGTCCCCGTGCCGGAGTCGCGCGTGCCTGTCGCCCGTGGGAGCACGAGCGAAAACCTGCTGCCTGTTCCCGGCTTGCTCTCGACAGTGACGTCTCCGTGCATCGCACGCGCCAGGTCGCGGCTGATGGCAAGTCCGAGCCCCGTACCTTCGGTGGGCTGCGAAAGGCTGCGGCCGATTTGAACGAACGGATCGAAAATCGCGTCGAGATTGTCAGGCTCGATGCCAACACCGGTGTCTCTCACCGCAATGATGGTCGAGTCAGGGCTCAGCGTGCACTCGAGCGCCACATGGCCGCCGGGTGCCGTGAATTTGAGGGCGTTCGAAAGCAGGTTGAGCAGTATCTGTTCGACCTTCGTGCGGTCCGCGAGAACCACCGCATCAGCGGCGCAGGGGGCCATCTCGAGTGTCACATTCCTCGCCGCCGCCACCGGCGACATCAGCCCTTCGATCGACGTCATGATTTGAGGCACCGCGACCTCTTCGATCTGATAGGTGAGCTGGCCGGCCTCGATGCGACTGAAATTGAGGATGTCATTGATGACGCCGAGCAGGTGCGCCTGACTGGCGCGGATCCGGTCGAGATCGCGATGCTGCTCGTCCGTCACCGGCCCTCTCAGGCCGAGCTCAATGAGCTGGGTGTAGCCGGCAATTGCGTTGAGAGGGGTCCTCAACTCATGTGACATGGACGCCAGAAAATCGCCTTTTACCCGATTTGCTTCTTCGGCATCCTTCGTTCGTCGGGCCAGCTCCGCGGACTGCTGTTGCAGCTTTTCCAGAAGGTCCGCGAGCTCTTCGGCCCGTTCTTCGGCGCTTATCCGCGCCGCTTCTTCCGCTGCGAGATGCCGGGCATCCGACAACGCCCGCTTCTCGGCGGCGCGCTTGTCGGTCAGGTCGCGAGTCACCTTGGCAAAGCCGGTGAGCCGCCCGTCTGCTCCGCGAACCGCAGTGATCACCACGTTGGCCCAGAAGCGCGAGCCGTCCTTCCTGACGCGCCAGCCTTCATCCTCGTACCGCCCTTCGCGAATTGCGACCGTCAGCTCATGGTCAGGCTTGCCATGTGCAACGTCAACTTCTGGATAGAATTTCGAGAAGTGCTGGCCGATTATCTCCTCCGCCCGATAACCCTTTATTCGCGCCGCCCCTTCGTTCCACGTCGCCACATTGCCATTGGGGTCGAGCATGAAGATTCCATAATCCCGCACCGCATTGACCATCAGCCGGAAGCGCTCTTCGCTGAAAATGGCGTAGTCGTGCACGCTCTCGACCATCAGGCGATACAGGTCGGGTGCATCGGCCAGGCGGCTTTCCGCCTCGCGATCAGTGATGGCGGGTTTCTTCATGTGCAGGACCGTGCGCGGCAATCGGTCCGTCCGCCGAGAGGTCGTCCAGGGTCGGCGGCCGGAATATGAGGTCTATCGCGAGCCAGACAGTCTTCGAGAATGGATAGCAGATCAGAACACCTGCTGTGAGGACGACTGCTCCGCCCCACTGTATCAGATCCCATGGCGGATCCGGCCATGTTGCCACCAGGATCAGGACGAACCCGACGGCAAACAGGGATTCGACAACCAGCAAGGCCACCATGTACGCGCCAAGATAATGGTCGTCTTCCCCGCGCTCCAGCCACAGGCCGCAGTCGGGGCAGCGTTGCCGCAGGCGACCCCACGACGCGAACAAACCCTTCGCGCCGCAATTCGGACAGCGCAGTCGAAGAGCGCGTCCGAGCAGCAATGCGGCCCGGCGTACAGTCAATTCTGCGGGCCGATGCGGATCGGGCATTGATTCTCGTAAAATGTCAGCAGGTCGTCGTCCGATATGGCTGGCGGGACCGGGTGCCTCCGATTGCGATATCTGGCAAATCGCAGGCCTGCCGGCGGACGCCGATACGTAAAGTTACGTATGGATGCCAATGGATCGCCGTTGTATTCTATTGCCGATTGAAACCGCACGGCCTGTCACACTCACAATCGGGGGTCATTTCATGCGTGCTTTCCTGCCGCGCATCTCGACTTTACAGCTCCTGCTTCCGTTTGCCTGCGCGGCAAGCCTGTCTGCTCAGACGGTTACGACGCGCGTGGATTCCGCACGCCACGAAGTCGTGATCGAGGCCGGCCCATTTGCCATTCCCGCCGAAGATCCGGAAATGCTGATGGAAATGAAGGTGGGCAACGTGGCAATGCATCACGATGAGGAGGTGCAGGTTTTCCGCTTCGACTGGCCGGTGGACGGCCTTGGCCGTGGCTTCCGCGTGGAGTTGCGCGATTCGGCCGGTGCGCCGCTTCCGTTTTCGCTGCTCCACCACCTGATCGGCATCAATTTCGATCGCCGCCAGTTTGCGTACGCGGCCACAGAGCGGCTGTTCGGGGTGGGCAGGGAAGCCCAGCAGGCGTCGCTGCCAGGAACGCTCGCAGTGCCGCTCGACCCAGGTCAGCGGCTGGGATTCTACGTCGTATGGCACAACGAAACCGGTCACGACGTCTCGGGGGCGAAGCTACGCATCGTCATCAACTGGGTGCCGCGGAAAGTCGCTCGCAACTTTACGGCGGTGATGCCGATCTATCTCGATGTAAACAATGTGGTCGGTGGCGGCAACACGTTCGATGTCCCACCCGGCAGGTCGTCCAAGGCATTCGAGTTCGAGGCCCCGGTGAGTGGGCATCTCATCGGCGTGAGTGGACACCTCCACGATTACGGAGCCGGCCTGCATCTCGATGACGCCGAGACGGGAAAGGTGCTGATATGGCTGGCAGGAAAGCGGGACGCTGACGGGAAGATCCTCGGAGTGGCGCAGAAGATCTTTCTTTTCAGGCCTGTACGACTTCGTGGCGGGCACCGGTATCGCGTGGTGGCGGAGTACGACAGTCCACTGCAGACGACCATCGCGGACGGGGCGATGGGCAACATGGACGGGGTGTTCGCACCCGATTCTCCTGGTGCCTGGCCCGCCATCGATCCGAACGATCCCACGTTCAGGAAAGACATCGAATCGCTGAAGATCGTGGTCCCGTCGACCGACGAGGCGGGAAAGAGGACGCAGCGGATAGAAGTGTTCGACTACGGGCGGCGGGCGTCGAACCGATTGCCCTGAGCCGCGCGCGCGCCGCACTGCCAGCGCGCTCTCGCTGCCTGTAGCTTCGTGGAATGAACGGCGACTCTCACCCGCACCGGTGGCGGCTGCTCGCGCTCCTTTCCATTGCCGAGCTGCTCGGCATGTCCCTGTGGTTTGCGGCGAGCGCTGTGGCTCCGCAGCTCAGCGCGCTGTGGAATCTCGACCCTGCACTGGCGGGATGGCTGACGACAATAGTGCAGCTCGGTTTCGTCACTGGCACGGCGCTCACTGCGGCGTTGAATCTTGCCGACATTCTGCCATCGCGGATTCTTTTCGCCTGTTCGGCGCTGGCCGGCGCGGTCGCGAATGCCGCCATCCTGTGGGCGGGCGGTTTTCATGTTGCCCTTGCGCTGCGATTTCTCACCGGTGTGTGCCTGGCCGGCGTCTATCCGCCGGCGATGAAGATGATCGCCACGTGGTTCAGGACTCAGCGTGGTCTCGCGATCGGAACCGTCGTCGGCGCGCTCACTATTGGAAAAGCGACGCCGTACCTCGTTCACGCGATCCCCGGCGTTGGTGTGCGGCCGGTCGTGCTCACCGCATCTGCGGGGGCCCTGATGGCCGCCATTCTCGTTGCGATTGGCTATCGCGAAGGTCCGTACCCTTTTGCCGCGCGGCCCTTCTCGTGGAAGCTGGTGTCCGACGTCGTGCGCGTTCGTGAATGGCGACTGGCCACCGGTGGCTATCTGGGCCACATGTTCGAGTTGTACGCGTTCTGGACGTGGATTCCGGCGTTCCTCGCGGCGAGTGCGGCAGCGAGTGCGTCCGCAGCCGCCAGCCGGCCAGGGGGCGGGGCAGTTTCGCTCATTGCATTCGGAACAATCGCGGTTGGCGGCGCCGGCTGCGTTTGGGGCGGATTGACGGCCGATCGCCTCGGGCGCGAGCGCCTCGTCACGATTGCGATGGCCGCTAGCGGCGCCTGCTGCCTCGTTGCCGGATTTCTCTTCGCCTCGTCGATGTGGCTTCTCGCTCCGCTCGCGCTCGTCTGGGGATTCTTTGTCGTTGCCGACAGCGCGCAGTTCAGCGCGCTGGTAACCGAATCTGTTCCGGCCCACGCGGTGGGCACGGCACTCACCGTTCAGACGTCCGCTGGATTTCTGTTGACGATGCTGCCAATGCAGCTCGTTCCGGCACTTGCCCGCACAGAGGGATGGCGCTGGTCGTTCGCGATTCTCGCGTTCGGACCGGCGGTGGGAATCTGGTCCATCAGGCGGCTTGTGCGGTTTCGAGCCCCCGCTCGCTCAGCGTTGCCTTCCATTGCCGGTAGCCCATGACGGAAAGCACCAGGAAGATGAAATACAAAAGTGAGGTCACGTACAGCGCCTTGTAGATGAACATTCCGATGTAGACGACGTCCACGGCCACCCACACAAGCCAGTTCTCCAGGAGTTTTCTGGTCATCATCCACTGGGCGACGAGACTGGTGCTGGTGGTGGCCGAGTCGAGAAAGGGGAGCGCGGCATTCGTCGTGCTATGGAGGAGCGTTCCGAGCAGAAACGTGGATGCGATGCCGATTGCCGCCAACGCCACGCCCAGCCGGCGCGACGCCTTCGACACCTTGAGCTCGGTCCGGTTTGCTCCCCCGTAGAGCCACTCATACCACCCATAGAACGAGATGACGACATACACGACCTGCAGCCCCATGTCGGCGTACAGGCGCGAGGCATGAAAAACGAACGCGTAAAGACCGACGTTGATGATGGCCGTCGGCCAGCTCCAGATATTCTGCCGTACGCTGAGATAGACGCTGATGACGCCGAACAGCGCAGCGAGAGCTTCGAGAGGGTTCACTCTGATTGGCCGCCAGCGGTGGGAAAGCGGATCCTGACGGTGTCGCCAGAAAATCGCGGAGCATTTCTGTGGCGCGAGAATATAACCGGCTGCACGCAGCACCGCCCGCTGGTCTGCGGCCTGCCGGCAGGCGACTATCTTTCGCGCGTGCCGTCAACGCGTATTCGCAAATCGCTGCTTGTCCTTGCCGTCGGAATCTCGGCATGCGTGCCGTTCAAGCGCGTTCCCCAGCAGCCGGTCAATACGCCGGACCTTCCCATTGCCACCGATATTGCGGCCGACTCGCTTCTCGTCGACGTCCAGCGCGTGGACAGCACGGCGATTGTCGAGCTTCGTTATGCCACGCCCAACAATTTTACGGGCGCGCCATTACCGGGATACGAGGGCAATCACGCCTTCCTTCGCGACGAAGCCGCGATCGCGCTGGCGGTCGCGAACGCGGACCTGCATGGCGAAGGGTATGCGCTGAAGATCTTTGATGCCTACCGTCCAGTACGCGCAAGTGAGGCAATGGTGGCGTGGGCGCAGCGCACCGGTCGCACCGACCTCCTGCGCGACGGATACATTGCGGCTCGCAGCCGGCACAACCTGGGTGTCGCGGTGGATTGCACTCTGATCGAGCTGGCCAGCGGACGAGAGGTGCCAATGGGAACGCCGTTCGACACTTTCTCAGCCGCGGCGCACACGGCCAACGCCCGAGGAGGATTTGCCGCCAACCGGAAGCGCCTGAGGACCGCCATGGAGCGGCAGGGATTTCTGAATTACGAAAAAGAGTGGTGGCACTTCAGTTACGACGTCGAGCATCCAGTGCGATTCGATCGTGTGATCCGCTAGCTCGTCGCGGCTCTGTGTTCGGCTTCGCGAATTGCGTCCTGGTCGTGCGCCCGCCTTCCCGGCAGACTGAAGGCGAACACGCTGCCGCCGCCGCTGAAGTCTGCCCACGCGCTTCCGCCGAGTGACTGTGCGGTATCGCGCACGATGCTGAGACCGAGTCCCGACCCCTCCGCGCCCGTGACCATGTCGTCGTGGGCGCGATAAAACCGCTCAAAAAGTCGGCTGCGTTTCTCCGGGGGCACGCCAAGCCCGTTATCGTGCACTTCGACGACGACGGGGTTCTCGTCGTCGTTGGCGGATTCGCCGTGGGCCCTCACCTCGACCCATCTCTCGCGCTTCGACCGATCGGCGTACTTGATTCCGTTGGAAATAAGGTTTGAGAGACATAGCTCGACCGCTGCCGCGTTTACCTCGACCGCGGGGATGTCGGGGGAGATGCGCAGCTCGACGCCCTTCGCCCGGGCTGTGTCCCGTAGCTGCCGCGCGACTTCTGCGGCTGCGGCGGGAAGCGTCACGTGGCGCTGCTGGCGGGCATCGTTTTCCAGCCGTGAAAGCTCCACCAGATTGTCGAGCACTACCCGCATTCCAAGTACATTCCGCGAGATTACGGAAACGAGCCTGGTGCGCTCGATCTCGGCCAGGGTGTCGAGCTCGAGCACCTGTGCAGCGCCCGTTATTGCTCCGATTCTGTTCTTCAGCTCATGCGACAGAGTGCGGTTGAACCCGCGCAAAAGCTCCTCCCGTTCGGTGAGACGGCTGCTGACGAGCGAGAGATAGTTGGTGACGGTCGCCTGCTGAATCATTGAAATAGCCGTGAACAGCCGGTG
Source organism: Gemmatimonadaceae bacterium (assembly GCA_036513055.1). Taxonomy (GTDB): domain Bacteria; phylum Gemmatimonadota; class Gemmatimonadetes; order Gemmatimonadales; family Gemmatimonadaceae; genus UBA4720. The sequence goes on from DATBZT010000225.1 coordinate 11,634, forward strand.
CGCGCAGCCGAGCAGCTCGCTTCGCGTGCACGGATGATCGATCTCGTCGACAATCCGCGACATGTACGCGAACAGGATGCCCCCGAAGATCTCGTATTCCTTGAGCAGCTCGTAGGCGTCGAATCCCTGAGAAAACCGAAGCTCACCGAGCTCCATCGCTTTCGCGACGACGGAAACTTCGCCGGTCACGACGCGCTCCGGATCCTCGAGATAGTCCGCAACCCCGACGATCAGGAGCGGAACGTGGTTGAGCAGGTTGGGGCTCGGGAAAATGCGGTCCGCCGAAACCTCGACCCGGGCATTGATACGCCCCAGCCAGCGACGCGTGAGCTCAGTGCTGTCTTGGCGAAGCCGCTGGGCGAGAATTCCGGCGAGGGGGCACTGCTCGATTAGATCGGTTTTCAGATTGTGGTCTTGATCGGGCAAAACAGAAGCTCGTCCTGGCGTTTACGGGCAGGCGAAACATACACTGTGGGGAACGGCTTGCGCACCAGTCGTACCAATGTTATCGCCATTGTATACCTCTTGCAGGACAGGGATATGACCGGCGTCGATCTGCCGATTCACAGCCGACATACCCGCGCTCGCTTTCACAGTTCCGTAAGTTATCAACCATGTCCACCGTAGCAGCAAGCAGGAGAAATCAATGGCCATCGTCGTCGCAAAGCGTGAACGCAATAACCAGCCGTCGACCTTTCGCTTCAACTTCGTATCGACCATCATCCTCGCGCTCGGTACCGCGCTCGGCCTCGTTGGAACGGCGGCGTCGAAAAATCCGGTCTGGCTCATTCTCGGTGTTCTGCTCGGCGCCCTGTTCGCTCAGTCGCCCCGGGTAGCGCAGCAATGGGAGCGCGGCGTGGTGCTGCGGATGGGGCGATACATCGGCCTGCGCGGCCCGGGCATCTTCTGGGTGCTTCCGTTCGTCGACAAGGTTTCTTCGTGGATCGACCAGCGCGTGGTGACCACGAGCTTCACGGCCGAGGAGACGCTGACCTCGGACACCGTTCCGGTAAACGTCGACGCCGTGCTGTTCTGGATGGTTCACGACTCCGAGAAGGCCGCCCTGGAGGTGCAGGACTACGCCCAGGCGGTGAGCTGGGCGGCGCAGACGGGCCTGCGCGACATCATCGGCCGCACTTCTCTCGCTGAGCTGCTGCGCGGACGCGAGCGCATCGAAGCCGATCTTCAGCTGCTGATCGACGAGCGATCGAATCCGTGGGGCGTGACGGTGCAGTCGGTGGAAATGCGCGACGTCGTCATCCCCACGTCGCTCCAGGACGCCATGTCACGCGAGGCTCAGGCGTCGCGCGAGAAGGCGGCGCGCATCATCCTCGGTGAGGCCGAGGTGGAAATCGCGGTGCTGTTCGAGCAGGCGTCGAAGTCGTACCAGAACAATCCCACAGCGCTTCATCTGCGGGCGATGAACATCCTGATGGAGGGACTGAAGGAAAAGGGAGCGTTGATGCTCGTGCCGAGCACAGCGGTGGAGTCAATGGGAATCGGCGGGCTGATGGGAGCGGCCGCACTGAGGCAGCAGACACTGAGCGAAGGGGAGCAGAAGCCGGGCGACACTGGTCCAGTGGTGCTGTAACAGATTCTCTCAACGGCCAGCGCGCCGACGCAGCCGGTCGAGCTACCCGCTGCGTCGGCGCCCCGCTGTCCTTGATCTTCCGCCTAAAGTTGGCCGTCATCCTCCATCTCGTCCCCTGAGGAGGCGGCACCGGGGGCCGGTCTTGGCTCGTCGGTGGTTGGAACGATCTCCGCAATTGACGCGGCTTTGAGGTCGGAGTTGATGGCAGCGAGCGAGGCCATCGTCGTCGAGAGACGTCCCAGCTCAGCGTCGAGCTGACCCGACAGAATCCGGAACACTTCACGTGTCTGATCGGTTGGACGCGCGTCAGCACTTCCGGCGACCCCCGCGAGCGCGGCGATCTTGTTGTTGAGTCTTATCGGATAGTTGAGCGGATCCTGCCCGGACTGATTCTTCACCTCGTATATGTTCGCTTCGATTGCCGACAGCTGAGCCGCCAGCGCATCAGCCTTTGCCTTGAACGCCGGACGCTGCGCGGCGGGCATCCTGGCCGTGCGATCGATGAGCTGGCGCTTCACGCTGCGGATTTTCTTCACCGCGTCATTGGCCTGCGTCGTTTTGTCGCGAACGGCGAGCAGGAAGGCGAACTGCTCGTTTAGCGCCGCCGGCGAGGCGGTGGAGCGGGGATCCTTCAATACGGCGAACGACTGCATCTGGGTCTGTCCGCCAACGGTCATGCGAACGGAGTAAGCACCGGGAACGGCGACCGGGCCCTGTATTCCTGCGGCCCACATGATCAGGTTCTGGAACGTCGACGCGTCGGGGTAACGAAGGTTCCAGGAGAAGCTGTTGAGCCCGGCCTTGTTGGGAACACGAGGAGGAGGCGCTGCGCGGCGCGGTCCATCCTCGCCCCCCGGAGGAGTCTCTTCGCCGCGAGTTTCAGTGCGGGCAGTTGAATCCTCTCTGACTCCCGCCTTTCTCAGGCTGTCGGCGCGCGCCGTACGAATGCTGTCGGATCGGACTGAATCCACGGTGGCAGCGGGATCCTGGTTGCTGGTGAAGCTCCTTATCACAGCTCCTTTGGCGTCGAGAATATCCATCGTCACCACCTGCCTCGGCGACTTGAGCCAGTAGTAGACAACGGCTCCGGAAGGAGGATTCTGCCCCGTGGGATGCCCGCCGGCGGCACCTGTGCCTCCGCCTCCGTTGAATGTGGCGCGATAGACATTCCGCGGCTTGAACAGATGGGCCGGCTTCGCGATGACGGAGGGCGATAACTGCCTCAGCGCAGAAAGATCATCGAGAATCCAGAAAGAGCGCCCGTGAGTGGCGGCGATCAGGTCGCCCTCTTTTATCGCCAGATCATGCACCGGAACTATTGGAAGATTGCGCCGCAGTGTCTGCCAGCTCGATCCATCGTCGAAGCTCACCCAGACGCCGCGTTCCGTACCCGCGTACAGCAGGCCCGATCTTTCGGGATCCTCTCTCACCACGCGGACGAACTCGGTTGGATTGATGCCGTTCGTGATGAGCGTCCAGGTGGCCCCGAAGTCTGTCGTCCTGTAGATGTAGGGACGCATGTCGTCCATCTGATAATGATTGGAGGCGACATAGGCAGTGCCGGCGCTGAAGTGTGACGGCTCGATGATCGAGATGCGGCTCCACTCCGGCAGTCCCTTCGGCGTCACGTTGGTCCACGTCTTACCGGCATTCCGCGTGACGTGCACCAGACCGTCGTCCGACCCGGCCCAGATCACTCCCGCGGTTACCGGCGACTCGGCGATGGTGAAGACAGTCGCGTAGTACTCCACCGACGTCTGATCCTTGGTGATCGGACCCCCGGACGGACCAAGCGTAGCCGGGTCGTGCCTGGTAAGATCGGGGCTGATTGGCGCAAAGCTCTGGCCGTCGTTGGTGGATTTGAAGACCACGCTGCTGCCAACGTAGAGCGTGTTGGGATTGTGTGGTGACAGCACGATCGGATAGGTCCACTGGAAGCGGAACTTTGCATCTGCTGCATCGTGACCCATCGGATTGTCAGGCCACGGGTTGATGTCGCGCGACGAGCCGGTGCGATGGTCCACGCGCGAGAGATATCCGCCGTATGAACCGGCGTAGGAGATATCGGGATTGTCGGGGCGTACGGCGATGTATCCACTCTCGCCACCGCCCACGTCATACCAGTCGCCGATGTCGACGCCGCCGTTCGATCTGCTCGGACCGCAGAGAGTCGAGTTGTCCTGCTGGGCGCCGCAGACGCGGTACGGGAAATGATTGGTGGTGACGACGTGATAGAACTGAGCCGTGGCCTGATCCTGCTCTGTCCAGGTGCGACCGCCGTTGAATGAGACATTGGCGCCGCCGTCGTTTGCCTCGATCATTCTCTGCGGGTCGGTTGGCGCTATCCATAGATCGTGATTGTCCCCGTGGGGCACCTGGATGGCGCGGAAGGTTCTTCCGCCGTTGGTGGATCGATACATTCCGGTATTCAGGGCGTAGACGGTTTGAGGATCCTTCGGATCAGCGTAGATTTGTGTGTAATACCAGGCCCGCTGACGGAGATTTCGTTCCCCGTTGGTTCTCGTCCACGTCGCGCCGGCGTCGTCGGAGCGGAAAACTCCACCCGAGTCCGCTTCGATGAGGGCCCACAGTCGCCCGGCCTTCGCCGCGGACGCGGCAATACCGACTTTGCCGATGACGCCGCCGGGCAGACCGGGGTTCCGGGTAATGTCGGTCCATGTTTCGCCGCCATCAGTTGACTTGAAAATGCCGCTCTGCGAGCCGCCGGACACCAGCTTCCACGGTGTGCGGTAGGCGTGCCAGATTGTCGCGTAGATGGTTTCGGGATTCGATGGGTCGAGCACGAGATCGAACGCTCCGGCCGAGTCGCTGCGAAACAGGACTTTCCGCCACGTTTTGCCGCCGTCGGCGGTTTTGAAAACTCCCCGCTCGGAATTGGGGCCAAAAACGTGACCGAGCGCGGACACGTAGACGATGTCGGGGTTTTTCGGATTGATGCGCACCCGTCCGATCTGCTGCGTTTCGGCAAGACCGACATAGCTCCAGGTTTTGCCCGCGTCGGTGGACTTGAACACGCCGTCGCCATGCGACACGTTGCCGCGGATGGGCGACTCGCCGGTGCCGACATACACCACGTCGGGGTTGGACTCGCTCACCGCAATCGCGCCGATGGCTCCGCCGAAGTACTTGTCCGTGGTCGCGGCCCAGGTCATCCCGCCGTCGGTGGTCTTGAAGACTCCGCCGCCAGTCGTCCCGAAGTAGTACTCCATCGGACGCGCTGCCGAGCCGGCAACGGCGACGGAGCGGCCCCCGCGAAACGGTCCGATCTCGCGCCACCGGAGCCCGGCGAATGCCGACGAATCGTATGCCGGCTGAGCGGCGGACGACGATCGGGTTGAGGGAGTGGCCACACCGGCCTGCGCAGAAAGCTGCGTGGACAAGGATGGAATCAGTATTGCTGTTACAAGCAGCGCCGCGGTTGCACGGATGGTGTTCGTCACTATCGTTTCTCCAAAAGGCGGTGTAGCGCGTGTGGCACCTATGTAGCCCGTCGCCGCGGTCATCGGCAAGTGTGGCCGGCGGCCGCGTCACGGGAATTGCATGGATTGAGCAGGGATGACTTCAACAGCGAGGAGGCCGGATGGCAGTTCATCGGGAGGACCCGGAGTCACTCAACGACATGCTCGACCCGCATCGCGACGAGGAGCGCGAAGCAGCCGCTGTAGAGCTGAGCGGCCGCCTCGCGCAAAAAGGAGTCGACATAGACTCTGATGAAGATCCGGGGGAGCTGGCAGATCTGCTGAGCGCAGTGGAGGATTTC
>DATBZT010000226.1:0-5073 GCA_036513055.1 Gemmatimonadaceae bacterium
CCGAGATCACCGAGGCTTCCACGTTTTATCCCGCCGAGGATTACCACCAGCGTTATCTGGAGAAGCGCGGACTGGCCAGCTGTCACGTTTAATCGGGAGGGGAGTAAGGTCGGGGGGTACGCCGCGCTCCCCACCTGGCTCTTCTCGCAGTTGTTCTTTTCTTCGCGTAGCGCCACGCGTCAACGGACAGCCGGCACCACTCGCGCGCGGCACCGCGCTTGCCTCATTTCTTCAGACAACTTGAGGGACGGTGCAGGTGAGACGCAAAAGCAATAGCAATTCGCGGCGGACGACCTGGCTCCTGGTCGGGGCCGGGGCCGCGATGGTGGCGGGGAGATTGATGGAGCGTGGACTTGAGAGCGGGTGGCGTGCCTGGAAGGACGAGGAGCCTCCCCGCTTCAAGAAAGGCGACAACTGGTCGCAGGCGCTGGCGTGGACGGCGCTGTCCGCTGCAGCGGTGGCGACCGCGGAGTTGGTGGCGCGACGCAGCGCACACTTGGGCCTCAGGCAGCTGAGCCGCAAGCGCGCCCCGGTGGGCCTGTGAAGCACTCCCCCGGATTCCTCAAGCTCGTCGACGACGCGAGGTCGCGCGTTCGCGAGGTCGACGTCGATGAAGCGCGTCGCAAGCTCGAGAGCGGGAAGGCGAGGCTCATCGACGTGCGCGAGGAGAGCGAGTGGGCGGCGGGACACGCGCGCGGCGCCCAGCACATGGGGAAGGGCGTTATCGAGCGCGACGTCGAGCAAAGCGTTCCCCACAAGAACGCCGAGCTGATACTCTACTGTGGCGGCGGTTTTCGTTCCGCGCTGGCGACGGACAATCTGCAGAAAATGGGATACACCAACGTCTCGTCGATGGCGGGCGGTTGGCGCGCGTGGCAGGCCGCGGGGGCACCGGTCGAGAGCGGGGAATGACCACTGCCCCCCTATCTTGAAGCCGCTACCCTCGCGGAGAATGCTGATGTTGAGACTGCTCGTGATGCTCGCGTCGATCGCAAACTGCGCCGGCGGGCTGGTTCTAATCGCTACCTGGGCAACGATGTGGCAGCGCGTTCCGATCATCGTGTTGTTCATCGGCGGATCGCTTCTCATTCAAGGTGCGTACACGATCCTGTACCTGCGCGGTGATCTCGATCACTGGGGAGATCTTGCCACTGGTGCGCTGTTCGCCGGCGAAGGACTGTCCGCGTGCGTGGGCGCAGGTGGACTGATTCAAGGCATCATCCACAACGTCAACAACGCCGACATGGAGATGGCGCCGGTGCTGGCGGGACTGCTGATGCTCGTGCAGGCGGTGCTGGCGCTGCTCTACCTATTGGTCAGCGGTCGGCTCCGTCCGGCTGCGCAGGGGCGAACTTCTGCCTGAAGTCGCCGTGTCGATGTTCTAGCGCTCGAAGATGGAGAAGGCCGCCGGCCGTCCATCGATGCGGCTCAGCAGCCCGCTCTGCTCCAGCGCGTCGAAATGCGACGTGGTGAAATCCAGCGCCTGTAACTCGGCCTGCAAGGAAGGGTCATCCGCCGCGACCTGATCGCATCGATCAGCGTGGTAACCCGGCGTGGTCCATTCCCCCGGCGTGATGGTCCTCCCGCTGAAACTTCAAGAACTCATGGATCGCCTTGAGCGCGTTCGGGTCTTTCGTCACGATCCGCAGCTCGCCGCCTCGCGGAAGCTCTCGGTAGGTGTAGCTGATCGCTGCGCGCTTGGCTGCCATGACCTCGGTACCTGGTACTTGCCGCATGTGGACGAAAGCGGGCGTGCTGAAATCGCCGGACTTGAACGCCGTGGCGATTCCCTGAAGGTGCGCGCGGATCTGCACCACACCGGCGCTGTCGTCCACGTCTCGCTGAAGCTCGATCCGGCCGCCATCTGGCAGCGCGTCGAACTTGTGCGTCGAGGTGTATTGGTCGACGCCCATGGCCATTTCGCCGCGCATTTGCAAGGCGCCAAAGGTGCTGTCAGGGTTGCCTCCGGCATGACCAGTGTGAGCTGTCGCCGCGGTATCCGCCAACGCGTGGCCGAGCATACCGCGCTGCATCATACCGCCGTTCTTCATCATCGCATGGTGCAAGGCGACCATGCCGCCGCGAACCAGATCGCTCACTTCCGACGCATGCTGTTGGAGTGCAGCGGCGGTCACGGAGTCGCTCGACGTTTGCACGACGACGATGCCCTTCGCGGTCGTGTCGGCGTGGGTGCGGATCTTGTCCTTGTTGCGGAAGATCGCGTGGACCGCCGCACTCTCGATTGGCAGGCCGGGATCATTCCCCGCCACGACGCGCCGGTTCATGCTCGCGACGTGTTCCTTGATGCGCCGCGCCATCAGCGGATCATCCGACTCGGTGACGGTCCGGATCCCATCGGGAAGATTCGTCACTGTACGCGTGATCCGGTCGTGATTCAGAATCAGTTCGTGGATCATAGCCATCTGGGCCATCGTCGCCGAATCGTGACCCATGCTCATCATTCCGCCGCCCATGCCCATCATGCCGCCGCCCTGGCGCTGCGCATGCGCTGGCGCGCTGGCGAGAGGGATGGTGAAAATCGCTGCTGCGAAAACCGACCACCGATGCCGCCACATACAGCCTCCTGTATATTCTTCGTTTCGCTTTCTCTCGACGGGCCACGGCAACGCCAAACGCCAAACGCCAACGCCAACGCCAACGCCTTCGACCTTCGACCTTCGACCTTCGACCTTCGACCTTCGACCTTCGACCTTCGACCTTCGACATGATACGGCGCGGCCGGCCAGAGCGCAGGGACTAAAGTCACGTTGCGACGACCAAAGCACGACTCCGCTGCTGTGCCGGAATCCGCGACACTGGATACGCTTCCATTGTTCGCGAGCCTTCCGGCGAAGACGCGGCGAATGCTGAGCGTCAACGCGGTGGAGCGCGTGTTCGCGACCGGCGACACGCTGTTTCGGGCCGGGACCGAGCCGGCGGGAATCCACCTCGTGCTTTCCGGTCGCGTCCGCGTCACCCGGTCCCGACTGGGTCGCCAGTACGTGGTGCACACCGAAGGACCGGGTGGAACGCTCGCCGAAATACCATTCTTCGAAGGAGGCTTGCTTCCCGCGACTGCCGCAGCGACCGAGCCAACGCGCTGCCTGGTGCTGAACCGCGACGCGCTCCGCGCGGCGATGCAAGAGGATCCGGCGGTCGCGTGGCTATTTCTCGGACGGCTCTCGACGCGCGTGCGCGAGCTCGTCGAGCGTCTCGACCGAGTGTCCACCCAAGCGATTCCCGCCCGACTCGCGTCGTTCCTGCTCACGCGTGCGAACTCGACCGAGGCGCGACCCTTCACCCTTGGGCTGACGCAGGGCCAGCTCGCCGAGGAGCTCGGCACGGTGCGCGAGCTTGTGGTTCGCGCGCTCGCGCAGTTGCGCGACGCCGGCGTGATCGCGTCCGCGGGACGCGGTCGTTACGTGGTGCGAGATCTGGCGGCACTCACCAAACTGGCCGGATCGTGAGCGTCTCCGGCGACTAGCTGTCGGGGATCACGTCCTTTAGCGCGGCATGTCCTTGTTGATGACGTCGCCTCGCTCTCCGAAGAAGTCGTTCGGCACAAACCGGTACCCCTGCAGCCGGTGCACGTCGAGTACGTCCTCCGCTCGCGCATTGAGCAACCGACGGCTCAACGCATTGGCCATCTCTTCCACCGCTTCAATGTCGGCGGCCGACACTGGCTGCCCCTGCGCCCTCGCTATGCGCATCTGACGTTCGCGCGCGGCCTGCGGCTCGGGGAACACGCCCGCCTTGAGATGGACGGCGTAGGTCTCCCCGGTGGAAACCTTCTGGATGATGAAGCCATCGCCCACGGCTTTGTCGACGCGGAGTGTCTGGAAGTTGATGCGCGCACCGGTCATGAACGCCACAGCGTCCAGCCAGCATGGGCCATTCTTGGAGACAGCCCGCAAGTCCGTGCGATCGACCACGCCGGATGGGAACAGTTGCTCGAAAACGGCCTTGATCTCGACGAAGCTTATCACGAGGCCGTCGCACAGGTGACCATGGATGCGCGCGAGATCCTTCAGCCCAACCGCTTTTGGTTCCAGCGAGTATCGCCCTAGGGCGCTGTCGGTGTCGAGCACCAGAATCGCCCGGCTGCCAGGTGCGGTCGAAGCCCATTCGGGATAAAACCAGTCCGGCGCGCTGTCGGTCATCGATCGGCGTCGATCAGAAGCTGATGACGGTCGCACCTTCCACGGCGTACCGCACGAATGCGTCACGCGCGTATTCCAGCCCGATGCCCATCTGCGTGAACTCCACCGCCTTGCCGATGGCCTCCGCCGTATTGCGACAGGTGAGCACAGGAACGCCCTCCTTGGCGAGCGCCACCAGGCTGTCACGCATCTCGGCGCCCGCGGACGCGGCGAGCGCTTTCTCGGCCGGGCCGAACACGAACACTTCGAGGCTGACGCCTTGTTCGTCCATTACCTGGCGGATGCGTTCGGCGACATGGGCCGCGGTGTTGAGCGAACTCTCGTCATCGTGAAAGATATGGATCACCACTTTCCTGGACATCAACGTCTCCCTGATTGGTAGCGAATGGAATGGGAATGTGCGCCGTCACGACCCGGTAGGCCGTTGGCTTGGCGATCGTGCCGACGACGGTGCGCAATCATCGTCGAGTCCAGCGGTTTCGATCTGAAGTGTTGGATGAGTGATTTCGAACTGGTCATGTAGTGCTCGGGCAGCTGCGGCGAAGAACGCGGGGCCAGGATACCCGGCCGGAATCACGAGATGAGCGGTCAGAGCGGTGCCCGAAGTGCTTGTCGCCCAGACATGAAGGTCGTGTACGTCTTCCACGCCAGGTAACGAACGCAGATACGCGTCGACCTCGGTAAGCTCAATCGCGTCTGGCACGCCATCGAGCATGAGGTGCAGGGACTGGCGAAACAGCGACCACGTCCCCAGTACGATGAGCGCTGCAATCACCAGGCTCGTCGCCGGGTCGAGCCACGTCCAGTGTGTGCGGAGATAGAGCGCGCCAGCCGCGACCACCCCGAGCGACACCAGCGCGTCGGCGGCCATGTGGAGGAAGGCTCCACGAATGTTGAGGTCGCCCTTGCGTCC
>DATBZT010000227.1:0-20127 GCA_036513055.1 Gemmatimonadaceae bacterium
GAAAAACACCCACGCGAGAGTGACGAGATTGAAAGTGCAGGCCCAGGCCAGAGCGTTGTGAATACGCGGATGGCGAGTGACGCCGGTGAACTCGGCAAGTCGCGCTCGCCACTCCCTGCTCATCACACCGAATATCATGAATGCGGCGTGCAACCCTCCCCAGACAATGAATGTCCAGTTGGCGCCGTGCCAAAGGCCGCTCACCAGGAACACGATGACGAGATTCCGATACCAATGAATCCTCGTCACACGGTTCCCGCCGAGGGGAATGTATACGTAATCACGAAACCAGGTGGACAATGAGATGTGCCACCGCGACCAGAATTCCGAAATCGTACGCGCCGCGTACGGACGTTGAAAGTTCTCCCTGAGGCGGAATCCCATGACCTCCGCCGCACCAATCGCAATATCCGTGTATCCGGAGAAGTCGGCGTAGATTTGAAACGCGAAAGCATATAACGCGAGCAAAAGAACGAGCGAGGAATGCTTACCAGGTGCATTGAAGACTGGATTGACGAGCAGTGCGAGGCGGTCCGCGATGACGAGTTTCTTGAACAGACCCCAAAACATACGGCGCAACCCGAGCACTACCCGTTCTTCATCGAAGACATGCCGCTCGCGGAATTGATGGAGCAGGTTCTGTGGTCGCTCGATTGGCCCGGCGACAAGCTGGGGATAGAACATCACATACAGCGCATAAATGCCGGGATTCCGCTCGGCTTTCTGTCGCCCCCGGTAGACCTCGATGGTGTAACTCATCGCCTGAAACGTGTGGAATGACAGGCCGACGGGCAGGATGAGATCAAGTGAGTGAAGAAGATTCGCGTGCCCAAACGCACTTAGGGCAAGGTTGACGTTGGCACTGAGGAAATTGTAGTACTTGAAAACAGCGAGGATTCCAACGTTTGCCAGCAGGCTCAGGATCAGCCATCCCCGTCGGGCAGTGCCCGTCGATCGCTCAATAAGGATTCCCGCGGCGTAGTCGACGACAATCGTACCACCGAGGATCACGATGTAAATCGGGATCAACGCCATGTAGAAGTAGCAGCTCGCCCCCAGAAGGAGCGGCCACCGCGCTCTGTGCGGCAGGACGAAGTACAGGGTCGTGACGACCACGAAGAACAACGCGAACTGCAGCGAATTGAAAAGCATTTATTATTGGCGCCGCCACGGACTGGACGCATGTAGGAGCGTCTTGCCGCGCGGGCGTCGGATTGCATGCGCGACATACCTCCGAAACCACCCGTGAACTATTTCCGACAATTATTCTGAGGGTCCTAACCAAGCTGTTTCTTGACGACTGGGACCACACTTTTCAGCGCCTCGCCGATGCGCGATCCATCCGGAATTCCTGCCTGGGCCATGTGCGCCTTGCCGCCGCCCCGACCGCCGGCAAGCCCCGCCACTTCCTTTAGAATTGCGTCTGCGCGCACTCCACGGACGCGCAGGTCATCAGTGACAACGGCGAGCAGAGTGTGCTTGCCGTTCACCTCCGCAGCGAGAACGGCCACTCCACTTCCCAGCTTGTCGCGGACAGCATCGGCCAGCGCACCAAACGACTTGCTGTCGGCCGCGATGACCTGTGCCGCCACGACGTGCGCACCGTCCACGTTTTCCGCCCCAGCCACCAGGCGGTCAACCTCGTTTCCACTTCCACTGCGCGCCGCGTCCACCAGTCGCTTCTCCAGAGTGCGCCGCTCCTCGACCAGAGACTGGACGCGTTTCACAACAGAGCCGGGCGTGGCGCGAACAATGTCTTCAATTTCGTTGAGCCGCGCGGCAAGCCCCCTCAGGAGGGCATACGCCTTGGGCCCGGTGACCGCTTCAATGCGACGTACCCCGGCCGCTACTCCGGATTCGCTGACAATCCGGAACAGCCCGATCTCCGCGGTGTTGCGAACATGCGTGCCACCACAAAGCTCCTGAGACACACCGGGAATGGTCACGACACGCACAACGTCGCCGTATTTCTCGCCAAAGAGCGCCATCGCGCCGGAAGCCTTTGCCTCGGTGTAGCTCTTCTGTTCGAATTCGAGCGGAATGGCGTCGAATATTCCCCGGTTGACAATATCCTGAACGCGGTCGGTCTCGGCTCCGGTCATCGGACCGTGATGCAAGAAATCGAAACGCAGGCGATCAGCCGCAACGAGCGATCCCGCCTGATGCACGTGCTCGCCAAGCACTGACCTCAGTGCGGCATGCAGCAGGTGTGTGGCGGTGTGGTTACGTTCGGTGTCGAGGCGCTTCAGGCGCGGCACTGTGGCGTGCGCGTGTCCGAAAGCAACCTCACCTTCCGCCTTCCCTATCGCGGTGACGCGACCGTCGATTTTCCGGACTTCATCGACGTGCACTTTCCAGCCGTCGCCGCTGATCACACCGCTGTCGGAGACCTGCCCGCCTGACTCGGCGTAGAACGGCGTCTCGCGCAGCATGAGGGCCACGCGGTTGTCCCCGAGGGTCGCGAAATCGACAACGTCGGTCTCCACGTCAGTGCGCTCATAGCCAACGAACTCGGGCGTGCTTCGGGCTCCGGCATCTTCGGAACTGCCCGCGGAAGTGGACCCCCAACGTGCCGTCGCAAGCGCATCGAGGCTCATTCCAATCTTCTTCGATTTTCGCTCTTCCTGCGATTGCGTTCGCTGCGCGTTGAGCGCCTGCTCGAATCCGGCAATATCGACTGTGTAGCCACGCTCACGCGCCATGAGCTCGGTCAGGTCGATTGGAAAACCGAACGTGTCATAAAGCCGGAAAGCATCTTCGCCCGAAATCGTTCCGCGGAGCGTATCGGAGCCCCGTGTCGTGTCGGCGGGCGCAATTTCCTCGAAGCGGCGCATGCCTCCATCGATCGTGGCAAGGAAGCGCTGCTCTTCGGCGAGAGTCGTGTCGATGATGTGGCGGCTTCGCTGCCGCAGCTCCGGATATGCGTCACCCATCACGTCGATCACCCGCTCGACAACTGTCGCAAGAGTCGGCGTTGCGCGGCCGAGCAGCCACGCGTGCCGCACAGCGCGGCGAAGAATGCGCCGGAGGACGTAACCGCGACCCTCGTTTGACGGGAACACACCATCTGCAAGAAGGAACGCGACGGCGCGCGCATGATCCGCAATGACGCGGAAAGCCGCCGGATCGACGATAACCTTGCCACCGTGCCTGACCGCCACCGACCAACCACCACGTGACGACGCGGGCAGCTCGCGCGTGTAGCTCTCATTCGACTCACGACCGCGATAAGGAATGCCAGTGACTCTCTCGATCGTCTCGATGAGCGGCACGAAGAGATCCGTGTGGTAGTTGCTGTCCACGCCCTGCATCACGGCGCTCGTGCGCTCCAGTCCCATCCCCGTGTCCACGGATGGGCTTGGAAGCGGATTGAGCGCGCCGTCCGATTGCCTGTCGAACTGCATGAAAACCAGATTCCAGATCTCGACAAACCGACCAGCTTCGGCGCCTTCCACGAACGTTTCCGTCGAGAATTCAGCGCGATCGGCCTCCGTCCACTCGCCCGATGCACCGGCAGGGAGGCGATAATCTTCCGTGAGGCGGAGCATGTCGGCAAAGATCTCCGAGCACGGTCCGCACGGCCCGGTGTCGGCCATCTGCCAGAAATTGTCGTGAGCTCCGAGCCCGTAGATCCGCGAGTCGGACAGGCCAGCGATCTCGCGCCACAGTGCGCGCGCCTCGTCATCCTCGTGGTAGACGCTCACACGCAGATGCGCCGGGTCGAGCTTCAGCTCATTCGTAAGAAACTCCCACGCGAACCGGATCGCATCGCGCTTGAAGTAGTCCCCGAAAGAAAAATTTCCCAGCATCTCGAAGAACGTATGGTGGCGAGCCGTGTGCCCCACCTGCTCGAGGTCGTTGTGCTTGCCGCCGGCGCGAACGCACTTCTGAGAGGTGGTTGCTCGCCTGCCGAAATCCGGATTTTCCTGGCCGAGGAAGACTTTCTTGAACTGGACCATGCCGGCGTTGGCGAACAGCAGCGTTGGGTCGTCGCCGGGAACGAGAGATCCGCTGGGCCGTATCGCATGGCCCTGCCTCTCGAAGTATTCGAGGAATTTCCGTCTGATTTCGGCTGCTTGCATGGCAGGTAATATACGCGCCGCCCTACTCCGCCTTCATCACCTTCTTCAATACGGCGTTGATTTCATCCAGATCGTATCCACGCCGGGCGAGATGCGCGTAGAGTCGCCGCTTCACCACCAGCGGATCGAGACCGGCGAGCGAGGCCAGTTTCTTTCGCGCATCTTTCTCGACGACAGCTTCGAGATCGACTGCTTCCTCTTCGATCACGGAGTCAATGGCCGAGTCCGCCAGCTCGCCAGGGATACCCCGCTGAAAAAGCTGCTGGCGAATCCGGCGCCGTGACGAACCCGGACCGAGCAGCTTCCCCCGGGCGAACTGGGTGGCGTAGCGAGCGTCATCGAGCAGGCCATTGCCAAGCAGCCGCTCCATCGTCGCATCGATTTCAGATGGCGCGAATCCCTTCTGGACGAGCTTTCGTCTCAGATTGCGCGCCGTGTACGGGCGGGCCGTGAGAAGATTCAGTGCGTGGTCGTAGGCCGATCGAGGCAATCCTACTTACCCGCTGCCCGGTAGCGGAAAAAGGGGGCCGGATGAACGTCGAGCAGCGGATGCACCGGGCCCCGCCGATCGAACGCTCAACCGACCCCGCGACACTGGCGAGGCAGCGACTGGCCTACTCCTCCGCCGGTTCCACCTCCGTATCACCCACGGACGGCCGAATTCCAAGCACTGTCTTGACCTTCTCTTCTACTTCGGCAAGCAGCGCGGGGTTGTCCTTGAGATACATCTTTGCATTCTCACGACCCTGTCCGATGCGCTGCGAGCCATAGCTGTACCAGGCGCCCGACTTGTCGATGATGCCGGATTCAGCCGCGATGTCGAGCACCAGCGATGCGTGGCTTATTCCCTCGGAGTACATGATGTCGAACTCCGCCTGCTTGAACGGAGGGGCCACCTTGTTCTTCACCACCTTCACGCGGACGTGCGATCCGATGACCTCCTCCTTCTCCTTCACCGCCGAAATTCTGCGGATGTCGAGGCGGACCGATGCATAGAACTTGAGCGCCCTTCCGCCGGTAGTCGTCTCGGGGTTACCGAACATCACGCCGATCTTCTCGCGGAGCTGATTGATGAAGATCACCGACGTCCTCGACCGGGCGATCGCTCCCGTCAACTTGCGCAGCGCCTGGCTCATGAGCCGCGCCTGTAATCCCATGTGCGAGTCGCCCATGTCACCCTCGATCTCCGCCTTCGGCACCAGTGCCGCGACAGAATCGATGACGACGACGTCCACCGCTCCAGACCGCACGAGAATCTCGCAGATCTCCATTGCCTGCTCGCCGGTATCGGGCTGCGAGACTAGCAGATTGTCGATATCGACGCCGAGCTTTTGCGCGTAGTCAGTGTCGAGCGCGTGCTCAGCATCGATGTATGCCGCAACTCCCCCGGCGCGCTGCGCGTTGGCCACGACATGGAGACACAGCGTGGTCTTTCCACTCGATTCCGGACCGAAGACCTCGGTCACCCGACCACGGGGAATTCCGCCCACGCCGATTGCCGCGTCGAGATTGATTGCGCCCGTCGGAATCGCATCCACGCGAACTCGCGAGTCCGAGCCCATCTTCATGATCGAACCCTTGCCGCACATCTTCTCGATCTGCGCAATTGCCAGGTTCAACGCCTTCTTTTTGTCTTCCCCCATCACCGACACTGCCATCGCTTCCACCCTCTCGTTGACGTTGAACTTCACCTGACACGCCGGGCTTTGGGCACAACCTTGGGCGTTGAATCTGCCCCTGCTGACGGCCTGATTGCTACCCGAATAAACTACGAAGGGTTCGCCATATTCTCAAGCGTTATCTGACGCTGAACGCGTTTTCCACATGGATTATCTCCGGCCGGCCGCTCCCGAACACCACGCCCACGACGTCGAACCGATAAACGTCGCCCGAACGGTGAAAACGTGTCATCCAGTCCCGTGCTGCCCTCACCAGCTCGCGTTGCTTCCGCCAGCCGACTGCGCCCAGTGGGCCGCCAAACCCGCTGGAAGCGCGGGCCTTGACCTCGACGAAGGCGACCATTCTCGAGCCGGCTTCCCCGACGCTCCGTTCGACCACCAGGTCGATGTCGCGGTGGCCGCTACGAAACCTTCGCTCCACGAGCTTCCAGCCCCGATCGGCCAGCCAGCCCTCAGCGGCTCTTTCGCCTCTTTCTCCCAGCACCTGACGAGCCTCGAGCATGGCCGTGAAACTAGGTGTCTCGCCTAACCCCACCGCATCGATTCTCCGCCTCCGCAAGCGGTAGCTCGCAACCCCTGAGGTGCAGCGCATACATTGCCCAAGTCCTTTCATCATCGGATATTGCGCCCACGGATGGAGCTCCGCACAAAGAAGTTTCTCGATTTTTCGCTCGGCGGGATCTTTATCGGCCTGCTGAAGCCCTTTGTCATGCTGCTCGGGCGAGTTCTTCACCGCGATCACACTCCCGAGCTGCGTGACCGGCTGGCCGTCATCAAACTGATGGGCGGAGGAAGCCTGGTGATCGCCCTCCCCGCGTTGCTCGGGCTCCGCCAACGCTACCCGCTGTGCCACTTCACCCTTGTCACCACCCCGGCCATCGCGCCATTCGGTCGGTCACTCGGAGTGTTCGACGAGGTGCTGATCCTCGATGACCGAGGGATCGGCCGGTTGGTCGCTTCCACTCTCGCGGCCGTCAATAACCTCTATGGCGTCGATACGGTGATCGACCTCGAGGTCTACAGCCGGCTCACCACGGTGTTGTCTGTCCTCACGCGAGCGCGAAACCGCGTCGGCTTCTATCTCGAGACAGTGTTCTGGCGCGAAGGCCTCTCGACTCATCTGATTTTCTTCAATCGTTTCTCTGGAAACCATAATTTTTACGAGGCAGTCGCGGCGTTGTTCGGCGCAGAAGCGGCAACCCGGGCGGCCTGCGCAAATCACGTCATGACCCGTCTCGGCGGCAGCGATGCGAGTCCGGCGGCCGCGGCCCCACTGCTTCCGCCGGTTGCCGGCGGGAACCACGCCGCACTCGGCTTTGCATGCTCTGACCTGGCGCGCGAGCGCATGCTGACTCCCGACCAGTGGGCGCGCGTGCTTCCGCCACGGCTGCGCGGCATCACCGACGTACATCTCCTCGGCTCAGAGGCCGACCGGGATTCGGCGAACGCCCTCATGGCTCAGCTGGAGCGCACGCTTCCCGCAATTCGCTGGCACAATGACTGTGATGGACGTCCGCTCGACGAGTCGCTGAGGACTCTGTCGCAGTGCTCGCTGTTCGTCGGCATCGACTCGGCGATGATTCATTTCGCCCGGCTGTTCGGCCTGCCGACAAAGTCGTTCTGGGGGCCCACCGATCCGACGACGCTGCTCAAGGATTTCGATCCGGCGCGCGAGGAGGCGACTTACGTCAAGATCCCGTGCTCACCCTGCATCCACGTCGCCGAGGTGCCTCCGTGCCGCGGCAACAACGTCTGCATCGCGATGGCTGTCGCAGTAGCGACGGCGGGGCCGAGGCCGGACTCGGAGGCAATTGCTCAACCGCTCTACTGGCTCGCCCCGGGCAGACGCGCCATCGAGGCACGGGATAGAGGAAGAAGCTAGGAGCGGCTCCCGCAGATACGGTCGAGGTCGTCCAACCCGGCCAGCACGTCACGCGGCCTCGAGCCATCGGGCGGACCGAGGATTCCCGCCGCGTGCAGCTGATCGATGATTCTGGCCGCGCGGCCATAGCCGACTTTCAGCCGCCGCTGAAGGAGTGACGTGGATCCCTGCTGATGTTGAATCACCACTTCGGCCGCCTCCCGGAACAGTTTGTCGCGATCGTCGTCGCCGGCGTCCTCTCTTTCCGACCCGCGGGCCTCCTCCGCCTCTTTCTGGCGGACTTTCGCAATGATGTCGTCCTCTGCCGCTTCCTCGGCGAAGAAACCCTGTGCTTCAGCCATCGCCTTGCGGCGAGCGGCGCGCTCACTGTACCAACCGGTGATGCGTTCGGTGTCCTCGCTGGAAATGAACGCTCCCTGCAGCCGCGACGGCTCTGACTTGCCGGGCGGGACGAACAGCATGTCGCCATTTCCGAGCAGTGATTCTGCACCCATGCCGTCGAGAATTGTCCGGCTGTCGATCTGAGACGCGACACGGAATGCAATTCGACTGGCAAAGTTCGCCTTGATCAAACCGGTCAGAACATTCACGCTCGGCCGCTGCGTGGCGAGGATGATGTGGATTCCAATCGCTCGTGCCTTCTGCGCGAGCATTGCCAGCGGAGTCTCGATCTCGGCCTGAACGGTCATCATCAGGTCGGCAAGCTCGTCGATGACGAGGACGATGTACGGAAGGATGCCCGCCTTGTATTCGGTATTCTCGAACGCGACGTCGGGACGCTTTGCCAGGTGCAGCTTCGCTCCGTCCTGAACTTTTCGATTGAAGTCCTGGATGTTTCTCGCCCCATTCGCGGCGAGCAGCTCGTACCGGTCCTGCATCTCGAGGACCGCCCACTTGAGAACCGCTGCCGCGTCTCGATTGTCCGTGACGACTTTGTGGCGCAGATGCGGCAATGCGTTGTACACCGAGAGCTCGACCATCTTCGGATCGACCATGAGAAGCCGCAAGGTCTTCGGCGTGTGGCGAAAGATGAGACTCGTGATCAGGGTGTTGATGCAGACGGATTTGCCGGAGCCGGTGGCGCCGGCGATGAGCAGGTGTGGCATCTTCGCGAGGTCGGCAACTACCGGGCGGCCCTCGAGGTCCTTTCCGAGGGCGATTGGGAGCGCCGCACGCATCTCGCGGAATTCGCGCGACTCGAGCAGCTCGCGGAACGGCACTATCTCCGGAGTCGGATTCGGAATTTCCACTCCCACAGCACCCTTTCCAGGAATTGGAGCGACGATTCTGATACTCTGCGCCCGCATCGCGAGCGCGAGATCGTTCGCCAGCGATGCGAACTGCCGCACCTTCACGCCGGCCGCCGGCACGATCTCGAACTGCGTCACGACGGGCCCGGTGGTGCGTCCCACGAGATCGCCTTCCACGCGAAAAGTGCGGAGCGCGTCCATCAGCTTCACGCCCATCGCGTCAAGCGCGCGGTTGTCCACTTCAGTATTCCGCGGCGGCGCCGGCGTCAGCAGGTCGGCCGACGGCCGTTCCTCCTCACCTTCGAGGTCGCCCGCATACCCCGTCGAGCCTATTTCTGCCGCGATTCGATCGGCGTGGTCGGCGACGACCTCGGCCTTGCTCTTTTTCTCGTGTTTCTTCTTTTCTGGCGAGCGGCCGTCGTCGGCTTCGACGTTATTCCTGACGAGCGGCACGCTGAGAAGCGAGAGATCCAGGGCCGGCATCTCTTCCGGCGTTGGCTCGGGCGGCCGTCCGCCACGCTGTGTGCGGAGCGTCGCAATTTCTGGCTCCTCTTCCACCTCCCCACCATCAGACACATTCGCTCGTGCCGGCGCGCTGATGATCGCGCGTATCGGATTCCACGAGAGGGTGGCGGCCATGAGCGCGCTCAGGGCGAGCGCCAGGATGATCCAGGCACCCGCGTTCCCTGCAAACTGGAGCAGATAGAAAGCAACCAGGCTCCCCCAGAGCCCCGACAGCCCCGTAGCTTCGCGCAGTCCTCCCTGCGCCAGACCAAAGACCATGGGCAGCCACACGACGAGGCCGAGGAGAAAGACCATCCACGACCTGTCGGTGCGCTGATCGAGGCGGCCGAACAGTCTCAGCGCATGGGCTGCGGGCGCCAGCGGCAGGAGGGCGGCAGCGGGCCACCCAAGGGTGTGGACAACCGGCAGGGCGAGAAGGTCCCCTGCCCATCCGAAGTTGCTGCGGACGTCCGCTGCGCCACCAAGAAGGCGCACGCCCACCGCGGCGAGAGCGCCGGCGAGGAAGAGCGCGAACAGCAGCAGCGCAATGCCGGCCAGCTCGCGTTTGAGAGCCGAGCCGCCCTGGCTGTCAGCGTTCGCGGTCAGGTCCGAGTCTGGTGATCTGTCGCTCCTGATAGATGGGGACAACAGGGTGCGAATCCAGTGCAGCACAGATGACGAGGTCTTCGTCGAAGCCTGCCTCGGCGAGCGCTTTCCCGTGGGACGAGTCCCGGAAGATTTTCGCGATGTTGTCGCCATACTCTCGATCAATGAGCTCGCATGCACTGGCCGCGTCGTTGCAAACGACAGACTGGCCACGCTGGGAAATAGAGCGAACGTAACGGCCCGCACACGCGGCGTCCTCGAGACTAAAATGGCCCTCGTCGCCCGCACATACAATCGCGACATCGGTGTTGGCTCGCGCAGCCGTTCCCAGCATCGCGCTCACCGCGGCATGGTTGACGTAGGCGGCGACCACGATATCGCGCGCACCCTGAAGCCCGATGAGTGCCCGGGTGCCGTTGGTCGTCGTCAGCAGAATCGTCTTGCCACCCACTGCGTCGGCTGAAAACGACAAGGGCGAGTTGCCCAGGTCGAAGCCGGGAATGGGAAGCATCTTCTTTTCTCCGGCGACGACGACATCCGCACGCTCGAAGGCCTTGGCGCGCATAATGGCGACGTCAGCACTTTCCACCGGCACCACATTGCGAGCGCCGTTTTCCAGTGCCACGGCGATGGTCGTCGAAGCGCGCAACACGTCGATCACAGCGACCACCCGTCCAGCCGCATCGCCGGGTGCCAGCTCACCCGGCGACAGGTAGACGTCGAGTCTCACTTACCCCGGCTCCTTCATCAAGTACGATTCGCGCTCGAGAAACCTGGTGTCCACCTGCCCTGCCTGGAAATGTGGGTCGGCCATCACGCGCGCGAGAAATGGGATCGTCGTAGTGACGCCTTCGATGATGAAGCTCTCGAGTGCCACCTGCATCCTGCGAATGGCTTCGGGACGGTCGCGGCCCTGACAAATGAGCTTGGCGAGTAGCGAATCGTAGTACGGTGGCACCGTGTAGCCGGTATAGACGTGGGTGTCGAGACGAACGCCGGTTCCCCCGGGAGGATGAAACACATCGATTCGCCCCGGAGACGGCTGGAAATTGCGTGCCGGGTCTTCCGCATTCACGCGGCATTCGATCACATGCCCGCGGAGCGGCGGCATTTCCAGCACTGAGAGCCGCTCGCCGCTGGCGACGCGGATCTGCTCCTTTACGAGGTCCACGCCGGTGAGCATTTCAGTGACGCCATGCTCCACCTGAATGCGGGTGTTCATCTCCATGAAATAGAAGTTCCCGTCTTCGTTGAGCAGCATCTCGATGGTGCCGGCGCCGACATAGTCGATCGCTTTGGCGCCCCGCACCGCCGCCTCGCCCATGGCTTCGCGCAGTCGTGGCGTCACCGCCGGGCTTGGCGCTTCCTCGATCAGCTTCTGATGGCGGCGCTGCACCGAGCAGTCACGCTCTCCCAGATGAATCACGTTGCCGTGCCGGTCGCCCATTATCTGGAATTCGATGTGCCGCGGCCGCTCGAGATACTTCTCGACGTACACGTCACCGCTTCCGAAGGCCGACAGCGCCTCCGACCGGGCGAGCTGAAACGAGCGCGTGAAATCCTCCGGCTCGGCCGCGACTCGCATTCCCTTGCCCCCGCCGCCGGCGGCGGCCTTGATGATCACCGGAAAGCCAATTTCGCGGGCGAACCCCAGCGCCTCTTCCGCGTCCTCAACCGGACCGGGCGTGCCGGGAATGATTGGTACGCCAACGGCTGCCATTGCGTTGCGCGCTGCGGCCTTGTCGCCCATCACTCTTATCTGCTGCGCCGTCGGCCCGATGAAGGCGATGTTGCTGGCGGCGCAGGTCTCGGCGAACTCCGCGTTTTCGGCAAGAAAGCCGTAACCCGGGTGAATAGCGTCGGCACCTGCGATCTCGGCAGCGGCGATAATCCTTGGAATCTTGAGATATGAATCGCGTGCCGGCGCCGGTCCGATGCAGACATCATCGTCGGCGAACCGGACGTGCAGCGATTCCCTGTCGGCCTCGGAGTACACAGCCACTGTCTGCACGCCAAGCTCACGACAGGCGCGGATCACGCGCAGCGCGATCTCGCCCCGGTTGGCAATCAGGATTTTCTTGAACATGCGCCGCAGTGGATCAGGATTTTACTTCCTGATTCAGGTTTTCCCATTTCGCGTCGCTGGCGCTGGCGATGCCCTGCACACGAAGAGCGAATTCACTCGGATTTGTTGCATTGTAAAGAGCGTTCTCGTACGAGATCACGCCCTTGGTGTACCAGTTCATGAGCGACTGGTCGAAACTCTGCATGCCGTATTGAACAGTGCCCTCGGCAATTAGCTCGGGAATGTTGAGCGACTTCGACATGTCGCGGATGTTCTCCCGCACCGCCGCGGTGTTGACGAGGATTTCGGCGGCCGGCACACGGCCCGGCCGATCGGCGCGGGGAACGAGTCGCAGCGAAATGACCGCCTCCAGTGCGCTCGCGAGGAGGAAGCGGACTTCCGCCTGCTGGTGTGGAGGATAGAACGACAGCACGCGATTGATCGTCTGTGTCGCGTCCGTGGTGTGAAGCGTGGAAAAAACCAGGTGTCCGGTGTCGGCGGCCTTCATCGCCGTATCGAGGGTCGGCAGATCGCGGATCTCGCCGACGAGGAGCACGTCCGGGTCCTGCCGAAGAACACGCCTCAGCGCCTGCTCGAAGCTGCCGGTATCGGTCCCCACCTCGCGCTGGTTGATGCGGGACTTGTTGTCACGGTGGAGGAACTCGATCGGGTCTTCGATGGTGATGATGTTCGCCGCCCGGTGTTGATTGATGTACTGAATCATCGCGGCGAGCGCGGTTGACTTGCCGGAGCCGGTGATTCCGGTGACGAGCACGAGCCCTCTCGGCTTGAGGGCGATCTGCTCGACAACCGGCGGCAGGTTCAGCTCGTGAATCGTGCTCGCCTGGAAGGGCACGACACGGAACGCGTAAGCAATGGTGCCCCGCTGCTGAAAGGCGTTGACGCGGAACCGGCCGATGCCGGGGACGCCGAGGGCGAAGTCGGCTTCCTTCAGCTCCTCGAACTCACGCCTTCGCTTTGGGGGCATGATCTGGTCGGCCAGCGCCTTCATGTCGTCAGACCGCAATGGGGCGGTGCCCAGAGACCGAAGCTGGCCATCCACTCTGAGCGTCGGCGGGCAACCCACCTTGAGATGCAGGTCGGAAGCATTCTCCTCCAGCATCTGGCGGAGGGCCTGCCGGTAGTCGAAACCTGATCCGACGGCTTCGGTGCCGTGCTCGGGGGTGCGCTCACCCATTTGGATCGACCCGGAAAAGAACCTGGCCGTATTCCACCGGGTGCGAGTTCACGGCGAGTATTTCCTTCACCACTCCATCGAACTCGGACTCGATTTCATTCATGATCTTCATTGCCTCTATGATGCAGAGTATCTGGCCCTTCGCAATTCGGTCGCCGACCGCGAGATAGGGCTTCGCGCCCGGCTCCGGAGCGCCGTAGTAGGTGCCGACCATCGGGGACTTCACCTCGAGGTACGCCGCCTTGGGTTCGGGCCGGGCGGACGCCTCGCCCGATGAAGGCCGCTCGGTGACGACCGCCGCCGGCGCCATTATCGATGGCATCTGCATCGGCGACGCAATCTGAACGCTCGCCCGCTGGTTGGGGGTCTTCGAGATCCTGATCTTCATCCCCTTATCGGACGAAATCTCGATCGAATCCACCGATGAAGCGTCGATCATATCCACGAGCTTCTTGACGAAGCGCAGATCGATCATGCCATCGTCCCTATTGGATGCGACCCGAAACGCCCTCTCACGTCTCCTTGATGTCTCAGAGTCATGTGTCTCATGCGACCTCTAGTAGCTCCCGGGAAAAGTTCGTGAGGATCGTCGGGCCCGCTGCCGAGAGGTGAACGTCGTCCTCGATACGGACGCCTCCCCACCCCGCGCGGTAAATTCCTGGCTCGATCGTGACCACCGCGCCCTGCTTGAGCGGTGCCTCCACGGTTCGAGCAAGCCGAGGCGCCTCATGCACTTCAAGGCCAAGGCCGTGGCCGAGGCTGTGTCCGAACGCCGCTCCGTGCCCGCGCTGCTCAATGTAGCTCCTCGCGAGCATGTCGGCAGCCATTCCGGTCATTCCGGCCTCAACCTGCGCCGAGGCGATGCGGTTCGCTTCGCGGACAATGTCGTAGACTTCGCGCTGCTCGCTGGAAGCGGGCCCGACCACCACGGTACGTGTCACGTCCGAGCAGTAGCCGCCGAATTGCGCGCCGAAATCGAGCAGCACGAAGTCGCCCCGCTCGATCACCCTTCTCGACGGCCTGGCGTGCGGGAGTGCCGCTCGCGGGCCCGAGGCGACGATCGGTGAGAACGGGGCGTCCTCGCTGCCTTCGTCACGAAGGGCCTTCTCGAGGATCCCCGCCAATTCGAGCTCCGACAGTCCCGCGCGAATCAGCGGCACCACGCGGCCGAGGGCGCTCGTGGCCATCCGCGCCGCCTCGGCTATGAGCGAAACCTCACCCTCGTCCTTCGATTCCCGCATGTCCTCCACCAGCCCAATCTGCGCGCGCCACTGCCAGCGTGAGCCTTCGTTGAGAAGTCGCTGAAAGTCCCGGTGAACGAGATGGGCCGACTCGAACCCGATGACTTCCACGTGAGACATTGCCGGCAGGCGATCCCAGAGACCGGTCCAGAGACTGGTCGGCTCGATCCGGACATCGGCCAAGTCGCCCACCTCGTCGGTGACCTGGATCTCGTACCGGAAATCAGTGATGAAAACGGTCTCGGTCGGCGTCGCCACGAGGAGCGCGCTGGAACCGGAGAATCCGGTGAGATAGCGGATATTGGGGAGAGCGGTTACAAGAAGAGCGTCGATCTTCTCCGCGAGGAGTCGCTCTCGCAGAGACTCCAGGCGGCGGCGTCTGGCATCAGTCACCTGGAGAGCTTCCCGACGAGCCCGCGGAGCGCGAGCTCGTAGCCCATGGGTCCGAAGCCGGCGATCACCGCGACGGCCGCGTCAGCCAGAAGCGACTTCCTGCGTTCAGGCTCGCGCGCAAAGATGTTGGTGATGTGAACCTCCGCAAATGGAACTGCGACACTGGTGAGGGCGTCGTGAATCGCCAGACTTGTGTGGGTGTACGCGCCGGCGTTGATCAGCGCTCCGTCGGCGTTACCCTTCAGCGCATGAATGGCGTCGATGATCTCGCCTTCTCCATTGAATTGGGCAAACGTGATGTCGGTCTCGAGGTCGCGCGCAACTTCGCGAAGTCGCGTCTCGATTTCGGCCAATGTCGTCGAGCCGTATATCGCCGGCTCGCGCTGCCCGAGGAGATTGAGATTGGGACCATTGATGACCGCGATTCTCACGATTCCGCGAGCCCGTCGAGCCACTCCCGAAATCGCCGAATATCCTCCTCCGATTCCCTTGCTGTCTGCTCTGCTGCGCGCGGCGCCGGCGTCTCCTGGGGAGCCATCGGAGTGGCATGCGATTGTGTTGCGAATGGGACGCCGTGCGCGACAGCACCGCTCAATGCGGCAGCGGCGCGACTGTCCTCGGCGCTGACTGGCGAGTCAGCAAAGAGATTTGCGAATGCGTCGTCGGCGAACCGGTATGCTTCCTCCGCCGGAGTCTCGACCGCGGCGGACTCTGACGGCTGCGATTGGTCGGCAGTATCGCCGCCTGCCGCCCCGGCGGCTGGGGGGCGGATCGACCCAAGGGTGGCGAAGAACTCGCGCACGGTCAGCTCTCTGGGTGCAGGCTTGGCAGGCGCGGACTCGACAGGCGTGATGTCGGCATGGGCCGGCTCCGCCTCCTCACCGACGAGCTCTTCCACCCGCTCAGCCCTGTACGGAGATTCGTTGTCTGGCGAGGATTCTTCGAAATAGGCCGCCGCCGCGAGGTTCGCAGACATGAACTCGTGCGGGGGGCCAAACGATTCGGTTTCATCCTCGACGAGCGGCGAGCGTTCCGTCGTCGTTTCATCAACCGGCGGCGCCCCTGTCTGTGCCGTGACCGCCGGCTCCGGCTGAGTGACCGGTTCTTCGGCCTCCACCACGGTGTCGCCTCGTTCGGTGGGGCCCGCGGCTGATGACAGCGAGTCATCGGAGAGACCGAAAATCTCATCCGCCTCTTCGGTGTCTTCGAAGAAACCGGTGCCCCAGAAGTCGGCCGTGTCCCACAGACGATCTGACGATTGCGCGCCGGGAGACCGGTCTTCGGATGGTTGGCCGGCGTCAGCAGCACCCGTAACGACGCCCTCGGCTTCCAGCTCAGTCCATTCGAGATCGCGCAAAGACAGCGGGCTTTCCTCAGGCGAGAGCTCCACCAGCCGGGCGCGAAGGCCTGCATCATCCGGCTCGTGGGCGGCGAGCTGCCGATAGATGTCGAGCGCGGCCTCGATGTGGCCTTGCTGCAGGTACAGCTCGGCAAGTGTGCGGGTAACGATCGGAAAGTTCTCGCTGGTGGGAGTCGGTCGCGATGATCTTGCCGCCGGCTGGGGGCTGACCTCGGGAACAGGCTCATCAGCTACTGCGTCGGCCAGCTCACTCGCCGACTCGACAACGAATTCCTGCATCGGTTCTGCGACTGGCTCTTCGACGGGCTCTTCGACGGGCTCTTCGATTGACTCCGCGACGAAGTCGGCTGCCGGCTCAGAAACGGATTCTGCGACTGGCTCGACGACGAATTCCGCAACGGGCTCGACGACGAATTCCGCAACGGGCTCAGCGACGAATTCCGCAACGGGCTCAGCGACGAATTCCGCCGTCGGCTCGGGCACGGATTCCGCGACGGGCTCGGCGGCGGCGGCGGTCGCGACCTCTTCGGGCTCGAGGTATGGGCTCTCTTCGAACTCCACCGGTTCCACCGGTTCCGTGGCTTCCACCGGCTCAACTGGCTCAGCTGAATCTGCCGGCGGTGTTATCGTCGAGGAAGCTGGCTGGACCGTGTCTGACGTCGGCATGCCCGGCTCGCTCTCGACGCCGCGCGACACGAGTGGCTCGGTTAGCTCGGCCAGATAGGCGGCAACTTCCGCATCGTGGGGATCGCCATCCAGTGCGCGCGAGTACCAGCTGCGCGCCTCTTCGACTTCGCCGCGTTGTCGCGCGATGTCGCCAAGGTGGCGGAGAACGATCATGTTCTCCGGGTCCAGGGCGAGCGCCAACTGGAAAACTTCGCGCGCCTCGTCAATCCGGTGAGCGTCGTAAAGTGCCTGGCCGTACACAACGTGACCGCTCATGTGGGCGGGCTGCTGGGCGAGGTGCGCGCGGCAAATCGCTATCGCCTGCTCGGGGTCACCGGCCTTGCGGTATTCGTTGGCGAGCGGGGCAAAATAGCGCCGCGGATTCTCGTGGAATTTTTGCCTCAGCTCTTCGATCCGCGGTGAACTCTGCATCCTTGAACCTCTTGGTCGTAACGTCCCGCTCGCCATCGGGACGGAACGGCTCAAGATACCGCGCGAGCCCGAACTACGTCAATGTGAAGTGACTGTGCGGCTTGCTTTTACGCCATCGGAGCCGGTAGTTTTTGAGGTTCTACATCTTCCTGATTCGCATCCTCTAAAGGCTCTGGCAGGAGTTAATACCCGGTGCTGCAATCCATGCGGTCCTCCGCAAAATATATCTGGATTTTCCTCGTCATTTTCTTTGTCGGGGGATTTCTGCTCGTTCAAACTTCGGGTCTCCTCGGCCGCGCTCCAGTGACGACTTCGACTGCCGTCGCCAAGGTCAATGGTGAAGAGATCCTCGCCACAACCTGGTTCAGCGCAACGCAACAGCTCGAGCAGCAGGCTACCCAGCAGTCGGGTCGCAGCGTCTCGCTCGACGACCGCAAGCGGTTGCAGGATCAGGCGTTCGAGCAGCTTGTCGCCGATGCACTTCTCAGGCAGGAGTACAAGCGGCGGGGAATAACAGTCAACGACGAGGAGATTGCCGACGCAGCACGCACCAGCCCGCCGCCACAGCTCATGCAGAGCCCGGAGCTGCAGACGGACGGCCGTTTCGACCCCGACAAGTACCAGCGTTTCCTCGCCAGTCCGGCAGCGCGGCAGGAAGGATTGCTTCTTCAGCTCGAGGCGTATTACCGGGATGCAATTCCGCGCGAGAAGCTCTTTCAACAGGTCGCGTCGGACGTCTTTCTGAGTGATACGCGGCTGTGGCAGACGTGGAAGGACAGCCACGATTCGGCGCAGGTGTCCTATGCCGCTTTTCGGCCGGAGATGCTTCCCGACAGCGCCGTCACGGTGCCACAGAATGAGATCGCCGCGTATTACGACAAGAACAAGAAAGATTTCGAGCTGCCGGCGAAAGCTCAGGTGTCGGTCATCATCATCCCGCGAAGCGTGAGCGCCGCCGACAGCGCCGGGGTTCGAAATCATCTGCTGGCTCTGCGCGACCGGATAATTAAGGGAGAGAAATTCGAGGATGTAGCCAAGGCCGAATCTGCCGACTCAGCGTCGGGCGCCGCTGGCGGTTCACTTGGCCGAGGCGGCAAAGGACGGTTCGTGCCGCAGTTCGAGAGCGCGGCTTACGCCCTCAAGGTCGGAGAGCTGTCCCAGCCGGTGCTGACTCCGTTCGGCTATCATCTCATCAGGGTGGACGAGCGGAAAGGTGACACGCTCTCCCTGAGGCACATCCTCCTCCGAATCCAGCAGAGCGATTCGGCTGCCACCATCACCGACAAGAAAGCTGACGAGCTGGCGCGGATCGCGGCATCCACTGACAAGCCGGAGAAGCTGGACGAGGCGTCGCGCACCCTCGGCATGCCGATTCAGAAAGCGTGGGTCGTTGAGACAGACGCGCTCACCATCAACGGACGATTCATTCCGAGCGTCGGGCCGTGGGCTTTTTCGGGTGCAAAACCCGGCGAGACGAGTGATCTGTACGACGCCGATGACGGCTACTACCTGGGACGGCTGGACTCGCTGGTAAAGGGCGGCATTCCGCCGCTCGACCAGGTGACGCCGGAAATCCGTGCACTGCTGGCCAGACAGAAGAAGCTCGACAAGCTGATGCCGCGGGCACGTGCGCTTGCAGCGGCCGCAGCGGCGGCGTCACTCGAAGATGCGGCAAAGACTGGCGGAGTTCCGGCCACCAAAAGCCCCAAATTCTCACGCGTCAGTGGCGCCGAAGGAATCGGCCGGTTGAACGAAGCGATTGGCGCAGCCTTCGGCTTGCCGATGAACACCGTCAGTGCTCCGCTCAAGACCCACGAAGCGATCTTCATCGAGCGCGTAGACTGGCGGGTTCTCTCCGACAGTGCGGCCTGGGAAAAGCAGAAGGCCGTTCAGCGGGCCCAGCTGACGAATCAGATTCGCCAGCAACGCATAAGGGAGTTTCTGACGAGCCTGCGCGAGTCCGCGAAAATCGACGACAACAGGAAGGACGTCGAGGCCGCGAACCGCCGCGTTTCCCAGTAGGAAAACGCAGCAGGTTCAATACGAATCAGGACCGCGCCATGCAGGCGCGGTCTTTTTTCAGATCAGCCGCTTCGGCTCGGGCCGAGCTGGCTCTTCGGCCTGTGCCGCACGCCGCTGCTCGAGTTCGGCAGCCGTCAGCCGCGGCTCATATCTCGGCGCCTCGGGACCAATCTCCCGGGTAGCGTCGTTGATGTTCTTCCTGAACTCCTTAATACCTTTGCCCATCGAGCCCGCGATCTCCGGAATTCGCTTCGCCCCGAACAGGAGCAGAACGATCACCATGATTATGAGGATCTCGGGAAAGCCGAGGTTGCCGAACATTTTCCTACCTCCTAGAAGAGTGAGCGCGCGATCAGATATGCGATCAGTACGCCCACGAGACTCAACAGCGAAACATCGAGTGCCACCGGACCGAGGGCGAACTTGAGAATCACCAGATCCAGCGGCAGCGGGCCAACGGATGGTGTTACACCAGTGGTGAAGAATTCCTTCGCCGACCCGGGCGGCAGAAACTTGCGGGCGACCTGGGTCAACAGTCCCCCGACGATGAAGCCGCTGGCGAGAACCAGTCCCATGAATGCGGGTCCACGCCGCACCGCCCCGCGCGGCGGCATTATGAGTGTCGCTCCATTACGTACGAAATAGACTCGATCAACGCTGCCCGCGCTACCGTTTTGGGAAGCGCCGCCAGTGTTTTCTCCGCCTCGGCGGCGTATCGCGCGCCGGTTGCCCGCGCGTAATCGAGTC
>DATBZT010000228.1:0-3719 GCA_036513055.1 Gemmatimonadaceae bacterium
GACCTGGAGTACGACCCTCGCGAGCTGCCACGACTCATCGCGCCGTTGGTCGACGGACGCGCAGACGCCGTGTTCGGCAGCCGCTTCAGGGGCGACACACGGCGCGTGCTGTACTACTGGCACAGCATGGGAAACAATCTCCTCACCATGCTTTCCAACATGGCGACGAATCTGAATCTCACCGACATGGAAACGTGCTACAAGGCAGTGAAGACGGATCTCTTCAAATCCCTTTCCCTGACGGCAAATCGCTTCGGCATCGAGCCGGAGCTGACGGCGCGCCTGGCTCAGGCCGGCGCGCGCATTTACGAGGTGCCTATCACCTACAATGGCCGCACCTACGCCGAAGGAAAGAAGATCGGCTGGAAGGATGGAATGGCGGCGCTGTGGCACATTGCTCGCGCGAACTTTCTTTCTCCCAGGGCACCGCCCTACGTCCCGCGCGACGAGCCCGTCAATCCAGCGGCATCACCAGCGATCGGCGGTGCGGGCGGCACGCAGAATATCGATCGTCTTCACCGTGCGCGGGCCGCGGCCGAGCGCGTTCAAATGGAAGCGCGTGTCGAAGAACCAGTTCGACGGATAGACGAAATCGGCGGGTGACCCGAGAATCGGCACGTTCATTCGCCTGGACAAACGGTCGTTGAGCCAGGCGATCTGACTGGTGTTGATACTGTATGACCGGTCGATGTACGAGGGAAAAAGAAAATATGCGTGGGCGCCCCGCTCGCGCGCGGCGTCGCCGATCTCGTTCAGCTCGTTCAGCGTGCGATTGTTGAATTCCTTCGCCGGCGGCAGCTCCTTCACATAGATGGAGTCCGGGTTCATGCTCTTTTTGCCGAGGTGGCTCACCACATCGCCGAACTGATTGAACGAGTGGCGATTGTACACCGGGTTCGTGTCCGGCGGAAAATATTTGTCCTTCACACCAAAAGCCGAAGCCGTCGCCTGAAAGAACGAGCGGCGGACGCTCTCGACACGGGGCCTCAGCACCACGTCGATCACTGAGTACGACTTGACGAAGTCCCTGATGCGATCTGCC
Organism: Gemmatimonadaceae bacterium; assembly: GCA_036513055.1. Classification (GTDB taxonomy): domain Bacteria; phylum Gemmatimonadota; class Gemmatimonadetes; order Gemmatimonadales; family Gemmatimonadaceae; genus UBA4720. Next base: position 1,043 of record DATBZT010000228.1, read on the forward strand.
GGGGCATACAGCAGAGCGGTATTGAGCGTCTGGTCGCCCTCGGAGAAATTCCCGTAGAACTGATCGTATTCCGGCACGATGAGAACGATGTCGCCCCGATTGATGTAGGGCTTCACCTGGGCAAGCATGTAGCGGAGACCGAGCTTGGCGTAGAGACCCATGTTCACCACGCGCAAGCCGAGTGAGTCCTGCATCATCCGACTGTCAATTCCAAAGGCGAGGTTCGACCCGCCGACGAGAATGATCTTTGGCGACGGCGTCGTTCGGATGAGGTGGTCCTTCTCCAGCACCGCGGCAAGATAGTTGTCGTCGCCGATACGCGTGTCGTACTGGCTGATCGCCACGCCGGTGAGCACGACCGCCAGGCCAAGTAGGGCGCACTTCACGAGGAAACCACGCGCCGTATGTGATTTGGTCATCCGGTCAGAACTGGAAATAGATGAAAGCCCTGGCCTCGGTGCTCATACCGAGGAGCCAGATGCACATGCAAAGCACGTAGTATGAGGGCCAGCGTACCCACGCCGGCTGTCGCGCGAAGGCCGCCGCGATGTTCACCCTTGTTCCGACAAATTCATATGCCATGAGGGCTACGACGAGCGCTACGGAGTACGCCACCTCGAGCTTGGTGATGCCCTCTGCGCGAAGCGCGTCGGGGAGCAGCTGATGCGTAGCGGGACGCACCAGCATGTGCGAGATGATGTGGAGCGCCTCGTGGAGCGAGCCCGCGCGAAAAAAGATCCAGGCGAAACAGGTGAGCGTGAATGTTGCCAGCACGCGCAGCACGGCATGAGCGGATGGATAACGCATGAGTCCGACAGCAGCGGTCACGCGATCGCGCATTCCGCGCGTGACAATCGACGAGATTAGATAGAACCCGTTGAGCGCTCCCCAGATGACGAAGGTCCAGTTGGCGCCGTGCCAGAGACCGCTCAGCAGGAAGGTGATGAACAGATTGTAGTACCAGCGGAGTGGCGCAGCGCGATTGCCGCCAAGCGGGATGTACACGTAGTCCCGAAACCATGATGACAGCGAGATGTGCCAGCGCGACCAGAACTCGCTGATCGAGCGCGACAGATACGGCCGGTTGAAGTTCCGCATCAGCTTGAACCCCATGACCTCAGCGGCACCGATCGCCATCTGGGAGTAGCCGGCAAAGTCACAGTAAATCTGAAAAGCGAAGAACAGCGTCGCGACGACGAGCGTCAGCCCCTCGTTCGCATAAGGATTGTTGTAGACCGGGTTGACGTAATCCGCCAGCCGGTCCGCGATGACGACCTTCATGAAAAGACCCCAGGCCATGCGCCTGACGCCGGCGGTCACCCGGTCATAATCGAAGTCGTGCCGCTCGTAGAACTGGTGTATGAGATTTTGCGGGCGCTCGATCGGGCCGGCGACGAGCTGGGGAAAGAACATCACGTACAACGCATAGATGCCGAGGTGGCGCTCTGACTTTTGCCGGCCGCGGTACACCTCGATGGTGTAGCTCATCGCCTGGAACGTGTGAAACGAAAGTCCGATCGGCAGAATGATGTTGAGCGCCGGCAGGCCGTACGGCCAATGAAAGACTTCGGCGATTACGCGCGCGTTGGCGTTGAGGAAGTTGAAGTACTTGAACACCGCGAGCATGCCGACGTTGGCGACGATGCTCATCACCAGAAACCACTTTCGCCGCCGGCCTTCCGCACTCTCGATAAGTATTCCGGCCGTGTAATCGATCGCGATCAGGAAGAAAAGAATGAGGATGTAGATGGGGATGAAGGCCATGTAGAAGTAGCAGCTCGCAGCGAGCAGCCAGGCCCATCGGGCGCGGTGCGGAATGGCGAAATAGACCGCCACCACCACCGGGAAGAAAATGAGAAATGTGAATGAGTTGAAAAGCATCAGCGAGCGCCCTGGTGGCTCATCTCCATGCAAGCAGGCGCTTGAGCAGCGACCGGCCTTTCGGCTCGAACGGGGGAACGGCAACCGGCCCTTCGTCGCGCAGCAGCCGCTGCGGATTGGTGGTCGTCAGCTCCCGCCACTGGGCTTCCGCACCAATTGCCTTCAGCTCCGTACCGCACGGCTCGACGGCGCATTTTCCGCGCGAATGATAATCGCTCGACAGATAGTCGACACACCCGCGCCCAATCAGGTACCACGCGAACCGCTTTGCAGCGGAACCGTAAAACGACAGGAACGATCCCGAATTGACCTGAATGAGCCCACCGGCATCTCTCCAGTCGTCAACCAGGTCGTAGTGGGCAGGCATGTTCGAGTAGCGCTCGGGATGGGCAATCACCGGCGTCCACCCTCGCTCGACGATCTCGCCGATGGCGCGGGTGCTGTGCGGCGGGATGCTCATGAAGGGGAACTCCACCAACGCGAACGATGTGCCGGCGAGCCGCAGCCTCGGATCGGATAGATCGGGATGCGGTATGTCGAGCATGATCTCAACCCCGCGTTCGAGCCGCATCTCCGGAAACTCCGCCTCGGCAAGGGTCCGCAGTCTGTCCCAGGCCTTGTCGATGACACCGAGATAGATGCCGAGCTCCCGGGGCCTTTCGGTGAGAGAGGCGCGAATGTGCGGCGTCGTGATGATGTCGCGGACGCCCTGCCTTCGCAGGGTATCGAGCCCGACCCGTGATTCGTCCAGGTCCACGGCGCCGTCGTCGACGCCGGGCATAAGATGGTTATGAAA
>DATBZT010000229.1:0-5088 GCA_036513055.1 Gemmatimonadaceae bacterium
AACGGAGAAGGCTGCGCCGAATGCGCGGAGAAGGCCGGCGCGAGCCGCCGCGATTTCATCGCGACATCCGCCGCGACGGCGGCCGCTGCGCTGTTGCTGGCTGCGTGCGGTGGTGTGACGGGTGCGACAGGAGTGAACACCGGCCCAGTGTCTCTTTCGGTGCAGATATCGAATTACCCTCCGCTGAAGGCCGTGGGCGGGATTGCGCGCGTCGACAACGGCGGCACGCCGGTGGCTGCGGTGCGCACCGGAGCGAGCACCTTCGCCGCGTTCTCTCTCATTTGCCCCCATTTCGGCTGCACGGTGGGGATCAACGGCTCATCGTTTCTCTGCCCCTGTCACGGATCGCGGTATGCGTCGACGGGCACATGGATCGGCGGGCAGCCGACAACGAATCTCACGTCGCTCAATACGAGTTACAACGCAACGAGTGGCGTGTTGACGATCACCAGCTGACGATTGAAGCAAAGCCTGGGAGGCAGCATCACCATGGCGAGAGCGAATAAAGCAGCCGCGAGATATCTTGTGCGGTACCATGTCCACGCTCCCGGCCTTCACCGCGACCAGGTATGTCCAGCCTCTTCGTGAAGGCGGGTCGCTCCCGGCAATAGTCGATACTCACGGTGGTGGCTTGTTCGTCGCGAAGTTTCGCGGCGCGGGGCAGGGCGCTAAATCACTCATTGCCGAGCTCATCGTCGGACTTCTGGCACAGGCGGCCGGGCTTCCCACACCCGAGCTCGCGCTGATCGACGTCCGCGAATCATTTGGCCAGTCCGAGCCCGATCCTGAGATTCAGGATCTCCTTCGCGCAAGCCATGGCATCAATGTCGGGGTTCGATACCTCGACGGAGCTTTCAACTTCGACACTTCGGCGGCCGGTGAGCTCATATCGCCCGAGCTTGCCGCGAGGATCGTCTGGTTCGACGCATTCGTCTCCAACCCCGACCGGACGCATCGCAATCCGAATCTGCTGATATGGAATCGCGAGCCCTGGCTTATCGACCATGGCGCAGCGCTATATGCCCATCACGACTGGCAGTCCGTGGATGAAGCGCGCACCCGATCGCCATTTCCGCTGATAAGGGATCATGTGCTGCTGGCAGAGAGTGGCGACATCAGCCAGGCCGAAGAGGAAATGGCGGCAGCAGTGACGGAAGAAGAAATCGCAGGAGCTGTTGCTGCTGTGCCGGACGCACTGCTAAACGACAGCGTCGTATCCGGAGAATTCGCCAGCCCCACCGCCGCACGGGAACGGTATTTCGATTACCTGGTGACAAGGTTGCGCCCGCCGCGCGCATTCGTAATTGAAGCCATTGCGGCACGCGAACGCGCTCAACGTATGGCGCCTCTCCGAGTCGCGGCACGAAGATGAGCGCCAGGCGAAAGACGAAAATCAGCGACGGCTGGGTGTCGTACGACTTTGCGGTGCTCCGTGTTGTTCCCCACGTTTACATCGGCACATTCGTGCCGGTGGGTGTGATCGTACACGCGCGTACCGCCGAATTTCTTGGCATGAGAGTGCTGAAGGACGCGGTCGAGCTGAATGCGCGGGCGCCGGGAGTGGATGTGGATCTTCTGGTGCGATACCTGGAATCGTGCGAAGCAATCTGCCGCGGCGACGAGTCTGCGGGCCCAATTGCCCTGGCACCGCCATCCGAACGTTTTCACTGGCTCACTGCTCCGCGGTCGGATGTGATTCAGTGCGGGCCGGTGCATGAGGGAGTGAGTGATGACCCGGCAGCGGAGCTGGATGCACTTTTTGAGAGTGTCATCGCTCCAGAGCGTAACTCCGGCCGAGAACCTCCTGAGTAATGGCGCGGCGAAGCGCCACCGCTGCAAGGCGCAGTGGAGGAGATGAAGCAAAAGCGCCCGCTATGGCGTACAGTGCCCTGGGTGTGAACTGCGGGGAGTGTTCGATTGCATAGACTGGCTCCCAGCTGTCTGGATGGAATTTCGCCTTGAAAGATTCAAGGCCTCCGAAATTGTAGAACCTTCGACCATGTGCCCGAACCCAGCGAAGCATCAGTCTGAGCCATAACGGCTCGGGCAACGATCCGGCGGCATCCCGCCCGGCAAGTGGCGCAAGGCCGAGAGTCACGTAATCGCACCCCTCACGGGCGATTGTGGTGACTGCTCCGTGAAGCAGAAGCTCTATTGTTCCATTCGGTGCTTCAGGAGTTCGCGGGAATTGCTCAACCAGCCAGCCGTTTCGCGCTGGTATGGGGGAAAGCACCGCGAAGGCGATCGGATTTCCGGGTGCACCCGCTTCCGTGTCGTCTCGCACGGCAACGAATACCCGTCGGTCGTCGAGCCGTGTGAGAGTATCCGGCTCGACAAGAAAATGCAGTGGAGGAAGTCCCCGTCCGCGCAGCCACCGGTCGAGAATCGAGTGAAGCTCGGGTGAAGACGCAGCTTCTGCCGCCGGCCATTCGCTGATGCGGACGCCTTTGTTGGCGGCACGATTCAACTGTGCGCGCAGAGACGACAGCGTTCGTGGGAGCTCTACCCAGCTCGATGGCCTCCACGATGGTTGTGCCCCGAGGAGCGCCATCGCATGATCGCCCCGTGTTCCCAGCACCGACTCCAGCCGCGCCTCGGCGCCAAAGTAGCAGACCCTTTCGCCAGCCCTTTCCGATGCCCGCTCGAATTCATCGACGACATCGGAAAGGCGCCCGGCAGCGGAGACCGGCGCGCCTGCCACGACCCGGACGCTGCGGTGGGTGACATAGCCGACGACGGCGTCGCCGCGTTCCGAGAACCAGTGATCGATTCCCGGATTGACAATCTGGTAAGAGGTCGCGTTCCAGCCGTACTCCATCACGAGATCGCGCGCTCTCCGCACGCCGGCCGGCCATCGCGACGTCATCTCATGAACTTATCACCCGTGGTGAAGCTGGAGCTCACTCCAGAATTTCATCCATCTTACGCGCCGCCGCTGAGCGTCAGTCACTTGCTTTTCGGGACCTCCTTGAGTCCACGCTCCTCCAGCAGTGACTCGACGCTCGGGTCGCGGCCGCGGAACCCGCGATAGAGCGAGCCCACATCCTGCGTTCCGCCGCGCGAGAGGATCATGTCGCGGAAGCGCTGGCCATTTGCGCGCAGCAGACCGCCGTTCTCGACGAACCAGGAATACGCGTCATCGTCCAGCACTTCACTCCAGAGATACGCGTAATAGCTGGACGCATAACCGCCACCCCAGATGTGCGCGAAGTAAGTCGTCCGGTACCTCGGCGGCACCTCGTACATGGCGACGTTATAGCGCTGAAGCGCCGCAGTCTCGAACGCGTCCACGTCCTGTTGTGGCGATCCGGGCGGCAGCGTGTGCCAGGCGATGTCGAGCAGAGAAGCAGCGAGGTACTCGGTGGTTGCAAAGCCCTGATTGAACGTCTTTGCCTTCTTGACCTTGTCCACCAGCGCCTGGGGCATCACTTCGCCGGTCTGGTAGTGCTTTGCGTAGTTTGCGAAGACCTTCGGATCGAGTGCCCAGTGCTCGTTGAACTGCGACGGGAACTCGACGAAGTCGCGTGGCACGTTGGTGCCCGACAGTGTGGGGTACTGGACGTTCGAGAACATCCCGTGAAGGGCGTGGCCGAATTCGTGGAACATCGTCGTCACGTCGCTGAACGTCAGCAGCGCCGGCTGCCCGGGCGCGGGCTTGGTAAAGTTGGCGACGTTGAAGATCACCGGCCTGGTTCCGATGAGGCCCGACTGGTCGACGAAGCTGTCCATCCACGCCCCGCCGCCTTTGTTGTCACGCTTGAAGTAGTCGGCGTAGAAAAGCGCCATGGACTTGCCGTCGGCATCGAATACTTCGAAGACTCTGACGTCGGGATGGTAAACGGGAATGTCCTTCCGCTCCTTGAACGTCAGCCCGTAGAGCTGATTGGCGGCGTAGAACACTCCGTCACGCAGCACCCGGTCGAGCTCGAAGTAGGGCTTGAGCTGTGACTCATCGAGGTCGTACTGGGCTTTCCGCACCTGCTCCGAGTAATACTGCCAGTCCCACGGTGCGAGCTTGAACCCGCCGTTCTGACTGTCGATGAGTGTCTGCATCTGTGCGGCTTCGGAGCGGGCCTTTGCTGTTGCGGCCGGAACCAGGTCAGTCAGCAGCTTGGTGGCGGCTTCCGGCGTTTTCGCCATCTGGTTGTCGAGCGCGTACGCCGAGTAGGTCGGGAATCCAAGCAGCTTGGCGCGGTCGGCGCGAAGCTGCGCGAGGCGCTTAGCAATTCCGCGGGTGTCGTTGGAGTCGCTGTGCTCCGCGCGTGTGGTGGAAGCGATGAACAGTTGCTGGCGAACTGCACGGTTCTTGAGCGATGCCTGCGCTGGATGCTGCGTCGTGTTCTGCAGCGGGACGACCCATTTACCGGTCAATCCGCGTGACTTTGCCGCCGCCGCGGTGGCAGCGATCTCGCCTTCGCTCAACCCATCCAGCTGTGCGGGATTGTCAACGACGAGCGCGCCGGCCTTGGTGGCGGCGAGCAGCTTGTTCTGGAAATCGGTAGTGAGCTTCGACTCCTCCTGATTGAGCGCGCGGAGCTGAGTCTTGTCTGCTTCGGACAGCTGTGCGCCCGCGCGGATGAAGTTCTTGTAGTAAAGCTCGACGAGGAACTTCTGCTCGGGAGTGAACCCGAGGGCATCCCGGCGGTCGTAGATGGTCTTGACCCGCTGAAAGAGAGCGCCATTGAGGTAGATCGCGTCGCTATGCGCAGCCAGCTTTGGTGCAACCACTTCCTGAATGTGCTGGAGCGTGTCGTCAGTGTTGGCTCCCGTCACCCCATTGAATACTTTCGCCACGCGGGTCAACAGTGCGCCGGAGCGCTCCATTGGCACGATCGTGTTGTCGAATGTCGGTGCGGCTGACTGATTGGCGATGGCTTCCATTTCCGCGATCTGCTGGCGCATCCCGGCTTCCATGGCCGGTTGGTAGTCTGCGTCCTTGATCCGGTCGAAGGGCGGCGCCTCGTATTGAAGCGTGCTCGCGGCAGCAAACGGGTTCGACGCCGAGAGCTGAACGCTTACAGTTGGAGCGCCGCCAACGGCTGGGGTTGCGGCAGGCTGAGTAGCGGTGGCGCAGCCGGCGAGTGCCAG
>DATBZT010000230.1:0-2327 GCA_036513055.1 Gemmatimonadaceae bacterium
GGACAGCAGACAGCGCCCGTCGTCACCCGGATTCCGAATTCCTGGGGGACGGTCCACCTCCTCTGCAGCGACGGGCTCACTCGGCACGTCCCTGATTCGCGCATCGCTGAGAGGCTCTCCGGGATGAAATCGGCGCGCAAGCTGGCCGAGGATCTTGTTCAGGATGCTCTCGATGCCGGTGGTTCTGACAATATCACGGTTGTCGTTGGACGGGCCGTTCCCAAGGACTGAGACGTAGTTCCCTCGAACGGGGCGAGTGGTCGCTAAAGACTGAGACGTATTTCCCTCGAACGGACGAGTGACGCTCGTCCGTTCTGTTCGAGAATACCGAGGCAGGGGGCTGAAGGCTTTGCGGCTTGTTCGCTGGGGGCTTCCATACTCGCGGCCTGAGGCTGCCCAACCCAGTGTCAAATCGCTTAACCTCATTCATGGTGGAGAGCGAACAACAATGCCGCGCGGTATTCCTCCGGCTCACGCAGTAGTGAAGAGCAATTCACTCGGACACTATGCCCTCGCAGCTGTGGCCGCGGCCGTTCTACTCGGGTCCGCCTCGGCCTGTCACGGCATCGAAAGACTGATCGTCGGTCCGAGGGTCGACAACGAGCACCCATCTCCGCTCAGATTGATCTGGCACACTGCCACCGAGGCCACAGACGTCAGGTATTGGTTCGGCCAGCCTGCACTCGACAACGGGAAGCTTTTTATCGAGGACGCCAACAAGGTTGCCGCGTTCGACGCTCTCACTGGGCGGGCTCTCTGGAAGCGCCCGGTCCGAGTAGCCCCGGTTCCTGCCGCGGAAGCGGTACTGGCCCGCAGTGGGAGAGTGTTCATCGCAGAGGCCGATTCGATTCTTGCGATGGATGCCGCGGACGGTCACACGCTCTGGAATGTGCGTCCCGATTCGCAAGCAGCGGGGGCGTTCCCGGCAGTCGACGACGATGCGCTGTACGCAGGACAGCGCGGAATTCCGACGGTATACGCCATCTCCGTCGGCGACGGGCGGCTTCTATGGAAGATGAATGTCGGGGTGGGCTGGACTTTCCCCGGTCATGTGAAAGGACTCGCGGTGAGCGGAGACACCGTCTACGTCAACGTGTGGCGGTTCCTGACACTCAACGGATATCTGTCGCAGGGTGTTCTCGTCGCACTCGATCGGAGGGATGGCTCCGAGCTCTGGCGCTACGAGTCGCCCGATACAGCTTCAGGATTTCACTTCGCGCCCGCTGTGAGCGGAAGACTGATCGTGGTTTCGGACGTCCAGGGCGGCCGCACGCTGGGAATCGACCGGTTTTCCAAACAACTCCAGTGGGCCGTGCCGCACTACGCGCTCTCGACTCCGGTAATTGTCGGCGATACTGTGTTCGGTGCGTCGAACGACCTCTACGCGTGGGCGGCGCGGCTCTCGACCGGTGCCCTGTTGTGGCATAAGAAGACGGGTGGGTCATTTTCTGCCTCCACATACTGCGCTGGCGGAGTCATCGCGAATCAGGAAATGGTGCAGCGCCTGGACGCCGCGACCGGTGCGTACACCGGGGCGTTCAATGTTCACCTCGACACGGAGGGAACCTACACCTCGGCGTTCGTGGCCGACGGGAGTAGCGTGTACTTCACTGGGCAAGGGGGTGTGTACGCCATTGAATGTCGTCCGTAATCCCGAAAAGGAAAGACAATGGTGCAGATCTCAATCGAAGGCGATCGCGTTCATTTCGATGTAGAGGGACTCGACAAGCTTTGGGCGCTGAGGAGTCGACTCGATATTCCACTCGCACATATTCGTGCGGTTCAGATCGACCCTGAGCCAGCGCGCGGATGGTGGCACGGCTTAAGGCTCCTGGGATCTAATATTCCTGGCATCCTCACGGCTGGAACTTTCTATCAACAAGGTGGGGTTGTCTTTTACGACGTTCACGATCCCGAGCGAACCGTCGTGTTGGAACTCGAGCATGAGACTTACAAGCGGCTGATCGTGGAGGTCGAAGATCCGCCGAAGGCTCGGACGATGATCGAGCTGGCGATCAAGAAGCGGCGCCCTTGAACGCACGTTCGATGATCTCCTGCGCCTCCGACTGAATGCGCTTGAGATGCTCTGCGCCCTTGAAGCTTTCCGCGTAGAGCTTGTAGATGTCCTCGGTCCCGGACGGCCGAGCGGCGAACCACCCGCCCTCGGCCACCACTTTAACTCCGCCAATCGAGTCAGGCGTGCCCGGCGCCGTCGTCAGTATGCTCACGATCTTCTCACCCGCGAGCTCCGACTCCTTGACGTCACTCGCTGAAAGCTTCGCGAGAACTTTCTTCTGCTCCGCGGTTGCCGGCGCATCGATGCGCTC
>DATBZT010000231.1:0-6694 GCA_036513055.1 Gemmatimonadaceae bacterium
TTTCGATCGAGATCCCGCCCCGCCTTCAGGGACAGATGGGCGTGATTCGCATCGCCGCCCGCCGGATTGGCGGCACCGATAGCTATGTGTCGCAGGCGATCTCAGTGCGCGGGAGCTCCTCGGTTCGATTGACGATCGAGAGCAGCCTCAACCACTCGAGCCTAGGAGTTTGGTAAGCAGCGTAGGGTCTGGTAAGCAGCGTAGGGTCTGGAAGGCAGCGTAACTGGTACCGTAGCGAATGCGTCGATTCCGGCCGCGCGCATTGTGACCGAAGCCTGGTCCTCCCCCGGAAGCGACTAGCGGCCCCCGGGCGGCGGCCGGCTCGAAGTCCCGCCAGAGAGATCGCCGGTGCCTTTGGCGACCAGGAACGCTGAAACGAGTATGGCACCGGCGGCGAGAATGCTTCGCGGCACTGAGGTCCTGCTGGTTTCCGCGGTTTCAATGTCTTGCGACGGGATTGAAATCTCCTGCGCATCGTACGTGTCCTCGCCCCCACCTTCCCGAATGACGCGGCGAATCGATACCAGCATCGACGAGTCGGTCACCTGCTTGAGAGTTCCTTCCAGCTGTCGCGCCCGCGGACCAATTCTCTGCGCGAGATCAACTGCGCCCTTATCGGAGAGGCGTAGGCGGACATCGTACCCGGGCGTTGCTTCTACTCCGTGAATTGGAGTGTAGGCAGTGCACGAGGACGCCGTGAGGAATGACGCCGAGATCAACGCCGTTCGAACCTGATTCTTGATGAGCGCGATGTCTTTCATGGAGTTCTTCTCTAGGAACCGAAACAACTTCCCTTGACGAGGCTGTTCCCGATGCTGAGCGAAACAAGATTCGATTGGTGAAAAAAGCATTCGAGCCCAGTCGACATCGACTGGGCTCGAACGTTCTTCGGGCAACTTCAGTCTGCTAGAACTGACCCTTGCACGCCGCGCCGGTACCGTCTGACGTGGCATTCACCGGATCATTCTTGTTGCGAAGACCATTCACGCCGGTATTTGGTGCCGGAATGTTGGTATCCGTATTCTGTTCTGATGCATCGTAATACAGGCGGCCAGGTATCGGTTGCCCGGCAGCCGTCGGAGCCAGGTTCGGAGTGCAGGTACGCTTGTAATCGTTCCAAGCCTCTTCACCGAGTTGAAAGTCGGCGATGTATTTCTCGATGAGAATCTCATTGAGAAGCGCCTGACCCGCGACTGCTTCGGGGGGCACGCCGTTATTGGCGCGTGCCTCGTTGAGCTTCGCCAGAGCCACGACCTGATTTCCGGTGCGATACGCGGCTTCCGCCCAGATGAGTGTGTTCTCATCGTAGGTGACGTACGGCTGCTGGAACCCGGCATCGCCGCGTGTATTGCTCAACCAGTCGTCTGGAAGGGAGAAATACTGAGCGACACGCGGGTCGTTGCGCGACTCCATGAGCGTCTCGAGCGTAATGCCGATGCCAAGGTCGCCGCCCCGGCCTGCCGGCCCATGGAACTGGAAATAGAAATTCGTTTCCGATGCGGTTGATGTAAACGCACCAAAATAATTTCCGGCGTCACTCATGATTCCCTGCTGCGCTTCCGCTAGCGCGGATGCGTATGCGGCGGCTCCTCTCACTTCAGCGGTGTGCATGAAGAATCGGGCCTTGAGTGTGTGGGCCATCGGTGCCCAAAGAGCGGGATCACCGCCATAGACGAGATCCGCACCCCCGGGTCCCACGTTTGTCGCAACACTCGAGTTTATGTTGGCGATCCCGGCAGACAACACCTTCTGCACAGAATCGTAGACAGAGAACTGATCGTCGAGAACAGGGTTCAGCGTTCCCTGAAGGGCCTCTTTGTAGACGAGATCTCCGAAGAGATCGGCGCCCGTGCCCATCAAGGCTCCTTCCTCGACCTGCGCGATTCCGACATAGAGCGAATCACCTATCAATCTCGCGCCGGTCTGCAGTTTCTTGATGTCGACCAGCCCGCCCGACGTGTAGAGCGCGGCGTGCGTTCCGTTGGTCGTCGTTGGGTCGTGCGAATAAGTCGCGTCAAGTGCGCCGTACTGATTCGCGATCCCGTGGAACTCCTGGGCCAGTATACCGGTGAGGCGGGCTGGATCGCTGCCCCAATAGGACCAGAGATTTTCCTGCGTGGAGACAAAGAACTGATCGTTTGTCGCTATGATCTGGCGGTTCGGATCGGTGCTCGATTCACCGCTCGTCAGGAAGTTGTTGCACCCCCCGGCGGCTACGACTGTGGCCGCGAGCGCGATCCTCGCCGCAACGTGTTTTATATGGTTAGTCACTTCTGGATTCTCCGTTTTGGCTAGCGAGTGAGGCTGAACGAGAGGACAAACGACCGCGTCGGTGGATTGATGAAATAGTCGAGTCCCTGTGTCAGGAACTCAGCTCCGCCCAGGTTTACCTCTGGATCGAAGCCGGTGTATTTCGTCCACGTCTTGAGATTTCTGCCAGCGAAGCGAATGTCCGCGCTCGAGAACCCGGTCAGGTTTTTGAACATCTGGGTGTCGAGTGTGTAGGTGAGCGAGATCTCGCGAAGCTTGGCAAAGCTGCCATCTTCGACGAATTGCGCGCCTACAGTTCCGAAGCCGCCACCGTCGCCCTGGAACCAGTTCTGCCAGGCATTGGGCGTCTGGAACGGAATCACGTTGACGCCAGGACCGGCCGTCGTCGGATAGATCTTGGTCGCGTAGTTCACGCCATACTGGCCATTAGTGGCCGTACGGTTCTTCGTATCAATGCCCGTTCCAAAAAAGTCCAGAACGCCGCGCGTGCCATTCCACACGCTTCCGCCCTTGCGAACATCGAGCAGGCCGGAAACGGACAGCTTGTGCCAACGCACGTTGCTGCTGTACGACATTGTGTACTTCGGATTCGGATCCGCGATGATCCGCTGGGTCGCATCCGGAACCGGAAGACCATCCAGCCCGAGGAAAAGCGCACCCTTTGGTGCGTTTCCGCACACGGCATCGATGTCGGGAACGACTCCCATGCCCGTGACCGCGACGTTCGTAATGCCGCGTCCGCACCGAACGAAGTCGGATCCTTGAATGACGCCCGGAGCGAAGCCAATCGCCGACGTACCGATCGCGCCGGTGAACCCTTCGGAGTTGTAGTTGATGAACTGGGCGCCGTTGAGGCTCAACACATTTCCCTTGTTGCGTCCGTACTGGACGCCGATATCCCAGGCCGCGTTCGGGAGCTGAATCGGATGAAGATTGAGCGTCAGCTCGAGGCCCTTGTTGGAAATCGTCGCCGCGTTCAGAATCTGCTGATTCGAGCCCGTCGCCGATGCGTTGATCGGCGCGCTCAGAATGATGTCTGACCCGCGCTTGTTGTAGCCGGTCGCGGAGAGATCGATCTTGCTATTGAGAAACGCAAGGTCGGCACCGATCTCCGTTTCCTTGTTTCTCTCAGGTCGCAGATTCGGATTCCCGACGATCAAGCTGGTCGACAACGCACCCTGGCCGTTGATGCCGGATTTGAGAAGATCTCCAAACCCGCCGAGGCCGAAGAACGTGGTGGAGTTGAGGGCGGTAACCGCTGCGTATGCAGGCGGCTCCTTACCGGTCTCTCCGTAGGCGATGTGGAGCTTCCCGTAAGAGAAGATTCCGGTTCGATCGCGATTGTTGAGCAGATTGCTGAAAGTCCAGGCCGCGCTCGCCTTGGGATAGTTGGCTCTGGGATTCGCGCTTCCGAACGTCGAGAACCCGTCGTTCCGGACGCCGAGGTTCACCACGAGTTGATCGAAGAGACTCAGCTCCGCCTGCCCAAAATACGCTTCGATGTGGCGCAGAGCGCGATATTCCTGAACCCGTGGCGTGATCGTGTTCTGGATGTTGTAAGGCGTCGGCGCGATCAGCTGCTCGCCGAACGCATACGTCTGGCGCAGGCGGCGCGAATTCAGATTCTGACCGACCGTGAGAGTCAGATCGGTGTTCGTGCCGAACGTGTGCTTCGCCGTAGCGATAAGGTTGTGATCGATCTCGAGGTTGTTGAGATCGTTGCGCGTGACATTTCCAACTGCATCACCACCGGAAGTCAGCGGCAGCGCCTCGAGTCGCCAGTCGTTGTAGTAGTCCGCGCCGAGTGTCTCGTTGACAGAGAGCCAGTCGAGAGCAGTCCAGTCGACCGTCAGGTTCGAGACTGACCGTCCGAGCTCGCTGCGATTGCCCGGGTTGTCCAGAACGAAGAACGGATTGTCGTAGTAGACATGGTTTTCCATCGCCGGGACGCTCGTGGCATTCGGAAAACGGTAGGCCCGCTGCAGACCATTGGGCAGATACGTGTCTTCGTTGTCGAAGTTGGGCGGCGTGCGAAGCGCGCCGAGCATGACACCAGAAAGATTGGATCCCTTCTGAACGTACTTTCCGCGCGTATCGATGTAGCTGAGGTTGCCGCCGATCTTGAGCTTCGAGCTTATCTGCTGCGTGCCTTTGAGCCGGATCGTGGCACGATTGTACTTGTTGTTGGGGCCCTTCAGGTAGCCATTCTGATTCATCAGGCCACCGGACGCGTAGAAGGTCGTGCGATCGTTTCCACCCGACACCTGCAAATTGTTGTCGGCGGTTACGCCCGTATCGAACAATTCGGTGGAATGGTCGAACAGCGGGGTGCCGGCTGCCGCCGCTGGACCCCACGAATACCTGGCCACCACGCAATCGGGTCCCCCGCATGTAGCGGCAGCACCGTTCACTCCCTGCACGAACGTGTGCTGGAGAACATCGGGCATGTTGACCCGGTCGAACGTCTCAGTCGACGAAATCGTGTACTTCGTCGCACCAGGCGTACCGGACTTGGTCGTAATGAGCACAACGCCGTTCGCAGCACGGGCGCCGTAAATGGCGGCGGCCGCGGAGCTCTTCAGAATCTGAATGGACTCGATGTCGGCCGGGTTGATGTCCGACGCACGGTTCGGCGCGACAGTGCTCGCGTCGGCGCCCGCCGCAGTGCCAGAGCCGTTCGCGATGCTCTGCGTCGAGAACGTCTGATTGTCTATCGGTTGTCCATCGACCACAAACAACGGCTGATTCGTGCCGGACAGAGACGCCGCGCCGCGGATCTTGATCGATGCGGAAGCGCCGGGCTCGCCCGATTGCGTGCGAACTTCCACGTTGGGTGCCTGCGCCGCCAGAGCGGAAACGACGTTTTGTGGATTGGCCGCGCGCGTCAGCGCGCTGCTGTCGACCGTGTTGATGGTGGTCGTCAGGCGTTCACGTGTCGTCGATGTTCCCGCGCCCGTCACGAGCACGGCGTCGAGGTTGAGCGGATTCACCACGAGCGAGAAGTTCTGGCTGATAGTGGAGCCCGCCGCGAGCACGATTGGTACCTGGCGCGCGCTGTAGCCGATCACGCGGGCAACAAGAACTCCTGACTGCCCGTTCGCTCGGTTGGCCGGAACGACAATCACGTAACGACCTGCATCGTCCGTGTGCGCGCCAGTGGCCGTACCCTGAATGAGAACCGTCGCCCCGGGAAGCGGGACGCCCTGCTCATTCGTCACAGTGCCGGAGATAGTCGTACCGGTCTGAGCACTGGCCACGGACGCGGCGCAGATGAGCACCGCGACCGCTGCGACACACTTTCCTAGAAGGTTCTTGCCTACGCTGTTCTTTGCATTGGGTGGGTGGGAACCGGAATTCGGTCGAGCTCCTGACTGAAAATTGTCCAACATAATTCCCCTCCTGCATGTGAACCCGTTCGCACGGGTGACGTGATTGCTCGCTCTGCGACGGAGCGGGCATTGATGCGCAATCCGGATTGCGCGTTCGTTAACCGTTTCTCCAAAACGGTGGTTGGCGGCACGATGTGCGTGCCGAAGCGCACTGCATTGGTCCGAAGAGCGTTCATTGGAAATAGTAGGCACTTGTAACAGCGAGTGCCAGGTGCTGGCTTAGACAGCTGAAGGGGAAATTTCGTCTGGTCATGAGCACGAATAGTTGCGCGAACGATCCTCGAAATGCTGTGGATGAGCTGTTGCGCCGGGGGTTTTCACCCTATTCCAAAGTGCCTGCTACCTATAGAGTTGCGAGCGAGAGCTGCGAACGTGATACGGAGAGTTGAAGGCGCGGCACGGAGACTTGCGGGGCCCCCAGACCTCCACGCGATGCCCAGTCGCGGTCGCGATCCTTACAGGGCTCTCACGGTGCCGGCGGCGAGCGCGGGAAGCAGATCGCGCTCACGAACTCCTTCCGCGAAGGGTCCGAGCAGGTGGCTGATGCTGTTCGCGTAATAGCTCACTAGCGGCCGGTTGCCCGGCATCACCGAATATCCCGCACCGATCCTCACCAGGATCCGCCGCATCTTCAACATGCGCCATGCGCGGTCGAAGATCTCCTCCACGCTTCCCTCGCGATGGATCACGCGCGCGTTGAGCTCGCGCAGCACATCGCGCATCTCACCCATGCGCGCGATCAGCTGCTCGTGCGAGATGAAGTCTCCGTCGAAGCTCTGAATCGCGGCGCACGCGAGCGTCACCGGAGTCACGGGGATGATCGCGGCGATCCTCTCGAGCACGGAATCGGAAAGGGTCTGAACGCGCGCCAGACGCTCCGCTCGCTCGATCGCGAACAATCCTCCCGTCTCGCGGTCCTGCTGCTCGAGCCATGGCGCCAGCGGAAATGGTTCTCCGATCACAACCGATGCGCGTCCGTATCGCCTCCACCTTCGCGCGACCAGACGCGCCATGTTCCACCACACGTAGCGCAG
>DATBZT010000232.1:0-2095 GCA_036513055.1 Gemmatimonadaceae bacterium
AGAAAGTTATCCGTGCCGACGGTCCTTTTGTAGGCCGATTACTCTCTAGACGATTACTCTCTAAACCATCGTAAACGAGATGTCGTGTCCCCGATTCTTGAGCGCATTGAGGAAGGCCGGTTTGTCAGTTGACTTCATGAACGCTTCCTTCGGCTCCACGATCCCGTTGTCCACCATGTCGATCAACACGTCTCCCAGCAGGACCATTCCAAGCTTGCGCGACGTCTGCATTACCGACTGGAGCTGAAACGCCTTGGCTTCCCGGATGAGATTCGACACTGCGGGAACGGACAGCAGTATCTCCCGTGCCGCCACGCGACCGCCGCCGATCTTCTTGCAGAGCGTCTGGGAGATCACACCCTTCAGCGTATCGGCCAGCATCACGCGGATCTGCGCCTGGCGATCGGGCGGGAACTGGTCGATGATGCGGTCGATCGTGCCGACAGCCGTCGTCGTATGCAGCGTTCCAAACACCAGGTGACCCGTCTCGGCCGTCTCGAGCGCGATGGACACAGTCTCGAGGTCGCGCATCTCACCAACGAGAACGATATCAGGATCCTCGCGCAATGCAGCCCGAAGCGCGCTCTTGAACGACGCCGTGTGCAGCCCCACCTGCCGCTGCGTTATGACGCACCGCTTGTTCTTGTGGACGAACTCGATCGGGTCCTCGATGGTCACCACGTGATCGTCGCGTGAGCGGTTTATGAGATCGATCAATGCGCCGAGAGTCGTGGATTTACCCGATCCTGTGGGCCCGGTGACAAGCACGAGGCCTTTTGTCAGGAAGCAAAGGTTCTGCACTTCCGGCGTAACTCCGAGCGCTTCGACTGTTGCGACTTTCGCCGGGATGACGCGAAACACACCGCCGGCGCCCGTATGATCGCGGAACGCATTCGCGCGGAACCGCGCAAAGCCCTCGATCTCGTAAGCGAAATCGGTGTCGTTGATCTCCCTGTATTCAGCCAGGTTCCGTTCCGGCATGATGGCGGCGAGCATCGATTCGAGTCGCGCACCGCGTACGGGTTCCATGCCCCGCATCCGCTTGAGCTCACCATGAATCCTCAGGATGGGCGGCTCACCGACGCGAAGGTGAAGATCGGACGCCGACTGATCCACCAGCGCCTTGAGCAGTCCGTCGATTTCGTCCTTTGCCGTGTAAGGAGATGGGTCCACGTCGACTGTGATTGCGGCAACTTTTAGCTTTTGCGCTTCCTTCGTCGAAGCTGTCTCTGCCTCTTCGGCGGCGGCCAGAGCTGCCAAAGCCACTTTCGGTTCCGCTCCGTTCCCTCCGTTACTCGCGTGAAGCGCCGAACCGTTGCGACTGCTCGTGCCGGCTGCTGATCCGTTGGACCCATTGGCCGCCGGCGCGAGACTCACCGTCGCCAGCATTCTCCCGTCGTCAATGCGAACTCTGGTAACGAATTTCCCCTCGTCGTTCGCATAGATGAATTCCAGTGGACCGCCGACGGCGAGCTGGTGCGTGACGTGCGGCGGCGCCATCTCGCGCAGCAGAGCTACCAGCTGGCCTGCTGCCAGCGGCTGGCGCGTAAGCGGGCGGAGTGTTCCGCCGATCATCAGGTGTGCGATGTCGCCGTCGGCGAGACTGACCGAGTCGGCGCGGTTGCTCAACATCGCGGTGAGCAAAGCATCTATTCTGGGCATTACTTCATTGACCATCGAACAGCCCACAAGTCACGCGTGCACGTGATCCTCCCGGCCGTGCATTTCCCGCCGCTCGAGCTGCACGGTGACGTGCTGGATTCCGAACAACCGCATTGCGTCGTGAATGTGCTCGAGCGCGTGCTGCTGGGCCTCCGAGTCGCGCACTATCGCATGCGCGCTCATGGCCACCATTCTCGGCGTCACCGACCACACATGGAGGTCGTGAACGGACTCGATGCCCGGTATTGCCTCGAGCTGAGTGCGAACCACCTCGAGATCGATGTGGCCCGGAGTCGACTCGAGCAGAATGTCCACCGACTCCCGCACGAGTTGCCACGACCCCCGGACGATCAGCGCTGTCGTCAGGAACGAGACCAGCGGATCGGCGAGGAGCCACCCGGTATACCGAATGAGAATGGCGGCGACCACGGTA
>DATBZT010000233.1:0-2262 GCA_036513055.1 Gemmatimonadaceae bacterium
ATCACGAAACCGCCGCGGCGCAATGTGGTCGCGAACTGCATCGCGTCGCGGTAGCCGGCGTCGCTTGGGCGAAGAAACGAAAGCGTGTCGCCAGGCAGCGGGCACACGAACGAACGGCTTGGTGAGGCAGGCGTGGACTGAGCCGCAAGCGCGGAACCAACCAGGACAATGCTGCCAAGAAGGAGGAGAATGCGCATCTATGGTCATACCTCGATTTGTCCCCAAAGTCTATATATAGTCGTGGTGCAGGAATGCGGGGCGCGAGTGGCGCATCTCGCGCAGGACGGTCACCGGCCGAACTCGTCCGCCAGCCGCAGAATCTCCTCTCGAATGCCCTGACGCTCGGCGACAAGCCGGAGGTATCCCCACCGCCGGAAGCGCGAGAAGAAAAATGCGCGCACCCACGCTTTGAGCTCATCGAGCCGCTCGAAAAAGCGTAGCGACACATACCCGCTGAGCGGAGCCACGATGAGCGCGCCCAATCCGAAGGCAATCCCGCGATACAGGCCCGCGGCTACAGCCACGGCGATCCACGTGAGCGGAAAGAGAAGTGCTCCCGCCAATATCTTGATCGTTGCAACGAGGCCGTCATCCCCGCGCGCCAGTCGCGTCGCGAGAAGGCCAACCAGGCGATATGCCGGATAGTTTATGAGCGTTCCGACCAGGGCAACCGGCAGCACCAGTAAGGAAAACGCGGCGCCTTTGACCAAATGGCCAACCGATCTCGCTGGAGCGGTTCTCGCGGGGGCGAGCGTTTTGGGATCGACACCGGCTTGAGCCAGCTCCGCCTGGTATCGCGCGATGCGCGCCGAGAGTGACGCTATGCGTTCCGGTGCCTGGCTGCGAAGTGCGGAGTAGCCCGCCAGTATTCGGCGGCGCAGCTCGAATTGCTGTGCAAGGCGTTCGTTCGAGGCCGGTTGGTCGGCCTCGAACAACTCCTCGGCGCGGGCAGCGAGCGCGAGAGCTTCGTGCTCGTCGGCCTGGAGCGTGACTTCGCTCAGCGCTCTTTCGATGCGGGCGGTGAGGCGGCGCACTTCGTCCGGCGGTGGCTCGCCGTCAGCGCCCAATGCGGCCGGCGCAACGGTGATTGGCTGCCCAAAGTAGAGCAGAGCTTCGCTTCGAAAGATTCCTTTGGCGGTGTAGTAGATGCCCATTGGCGACACAGTGAGTTCCGCGCCGCCTCCATTGGCCAGCGCTGCGGCGCCGAGCGCAATGCGCGCCGCTCCGGTTTTCAACGGCCGCAGCTTCGGGTCATCGTGCGACGCACCTTCTGGGAAAATGGCAATGACACCCCCGCCGGAGAGAATTGCGCGGGCGCGCTCGAACGTCTGACGATTCTTCTCCGGCTGGAACCCTTCGTCCTGCCGGCGATAAACGGGAATGGATCCAAGTGCCTTTACGAACCACCCGATCACGGGCATGTCGAACAGGGGCGCCTTCGCGAGAAACGAAACCGGGCGGGGTGACAGGCAGAGCAGGAAGAGGGGATCGATGAGCCCGTTCGGGTGATTGACCGCGAGAATTACTGGACCATGTCGGGGCACCCGCTCGATGTTGGAGATCTCGATGCGCGGAAAGAAGACTCTGAGGATGAGGCGAAGCAGCGAGCGGAGCAGCCCTCTCACAGCGACGATGGCAGGGCGTCGCTCAACGCGAGTCGGCCAGCGTGTACGCGAACTCGTAGGAGTGTCTTCCGCCCTCGATGATTATTTTCATCGTGCCGGCAATCCCCGACAGCTCGCCGGTACCGGAATCCGGCACAACGGTGACGGCCAGCTGCTGTTCTCCGCGCGTCATCGTTCCGATGTGCTGCAGGATGAACGTACCGGTTCGTCCGTTGAGTGTTCCGGTCACCCGCTCCATCGCGACATACCCCGCTGAGTTCTTGACGCTCGTCATGCCGGTCAGCATCTCGCCCTTGCTGGTTCCCTCCAGGTCGCCGTGGAACTGCTTGTCGATGGACATCCTGCCAAGCAGCGAGCCCTCGGAGTTATCGTATGCCGCCAGTGGGTTGACCTTTACTTCGAACGTTCCCGTTGCGCGAGTTGTCACGACCATCTCCTTTGACGGGGCGGCCTGAGCAGGGGTTGTTGCCTGCCCATGAACCGGTACGGAAAAGCTAAGCAATAGCCAGCTACCGACCACCGCCGGCTTCCAGTCAAACGTCTTCATGGACCGGCCCCTCCATGTGTCCCTGTCTCTCGCGGCATTGCATCACGGGTCGAATACGACTGAGCCGTCCTGCACGGCATCGAGGATCGT
>DATBZT010000234.1:0-2480 GCA_036513055.1 Gemmatimonadaceae bacterium
GGATTCAGCGACTACGACGAGGTGAAGGCGGGACTCGATCTCGCGGTGGTGCCGACGACGCCGCTCCGTCTTTACGTCGCGCATCGTCGCCAGGGCGAAGGGAGTTACAACGTACCGTTTCCCGCGCCCGCCGATTACGCGACGACTCCCGGCATGTTCAGCGGGGTGGTGATGGGAGTGACGCGTGTTGCAGTTAGCGGTGCATCCAGGTGGCGCGACTTCGAAGTCGGAGGTGATGTCGGCGTCAATCACCTGACGAACGATCTGCACGTCGTCGGCGCTACTCACACCGCATTCGAGGGAAGGGTGAAGATCGCGATCGAGCCCCGCTGGAGCATTTCGTTTTAGCGGGGCGGTCGATACTTTCGTACGCGGGGCCCTTAGCTCAGTCGGTTAGAGCAGCGGACTCATAATCCGACGGTCGCAGGTTCGAGCCCTGCAGGGCCCACTTTTCTCTCTCAATGACACTTCCCTCGCGTTCGTCAAGGTTCTTACTGCTCGCCCTCGGTGCGCTCGCACTCGGCTCGTGCGGCCCAGCGCTCACGACGCCGTCGAGCACCGACATATCGGGCGCCTGGGTCTCGCCCGGTCCGGCGGCCGGAATGACGAACATCTCGATCAATCTGGCGCAGGCTCCCGATGGATCGTTAACAGGGACGTACACTGTCATCGGGACGAACGGCCTTCAGTTCTGTCCAGCGACCGGGCCGTGCGCGATTTCGGGGACGATCTCGGGGTTGAACACGGTGCTTCAGGTCTTCTTCTACATGCAGGACGCTGGGACCTTCACCGGCCAGGTGACCGGAACCACGCTGCGCGGGGCGATGTCTCGCATCAGCGCGACCGACGCGGTGCAGTTCACACGCCCATAACAGGACGGCAAATCTCATAATGCCACAGCGCACTACTACGCCGTCCCATCTAGTTATGCCACAGCGCACTAGGCCGCTCGGGCTCTACTACCGCCGAAGCCACCCGACCTATAACCTTATAGACTCTTTCGGCCGGCTCCGGCTTCGCGGCGCTTCGGAGCTGTCTCGACGGTCGCGTAGCTCAGCTGGTTAGAGCGCTGCTTTCACACAGCAGAGGTCCGGGGTTCGAGTCCCTGCGCGACCATTCCAACCACGTTCAATCACTCAACAACACCGAATGACATTCTCGAAGCTCGGCTCGCTTTTCATCATCGCTGGCCTTTTCTCGATCACTTCGCTCGCATCTGCGCAACAACCCACAACTGCACAGGCGCAGCAGATGCTCCAGAATCCGGCCCTTCTCCAGCAGCTTCGTCAAAAGATCATGACGAGTGGCTTGACGCCGGATCAAGTGAGAGCCCGTCTGAGAGCGGAGGGTTATCCGGAAAATCTGCTCGACGCATATCTGCCTGGCGGCTCCGGCGCCGACTCGACCGCCACCACTGAGGACGTTTTCTCGGCGATCTCACAACTCGGAATTGCAGACACGGTCGAAGTCGAGCTGCTTCGGTGCGGAGTGAACACCGACACGCTTACTGTGCCCGACACGCTCCCTTCCGGACTCATCGACACGACGATGAACAAGCGCCGTCTGGCACAGCGGCGAGAGGCCGCGCGCGCCGCCTGTGCCTCGCGCACCGATTCGCTGAATCGCGGCATTGCGCGACCACGAGCCGATGTCGATAGCGGCTTCGTCATCTTCGGTCTGGATTTCTTCCGCAATGCGACCTCCCAGTTCGACCCCAATCTCTCGGGCCCGGTCGATGCCAACTACCGCATCAATCCGGGGGACAGGCTGGTGCTCGTGCTAACGGGAGACGTGGAGCAGTCGTACACGTTGGACGTCACGCGCGAGGGTTTCATCGTCATTCCCCAAGTCGGTCAGATCTGGGTGAATAATCTGACGATGGCAGAGCTGGAGAATGTTCTCTACTCGCGCCTGGGGAGAGTGTATTCGGGCGTGCGACGTGGGGCGGGTGCAACCACCCACTTCTACGCTACTCCCGCGCGACTCTCCAGCAACCAGATCTACGTCACGGGAGACGTGGTGCGGCCGGGCAGCTACAGAGTTTCCAGCGCTGGTACGGCGTTAAGCGCACTGTACGCCGCGCGTGGGCCCTCGGACAACGGAAGCCTCAGACAGGTTCTGGTTCGCAGGGGGGGCATCGCCGTAGATACGCTCGACGTCTATGACTATCTGCTCAACGGCAACACTGCGCACGACGTGAGGCTCACGAACAGCGATCTCGTTTTCGTGCCCATCCACGGCGCCAGGGCTCGCATTGTCGGTGAAGTGGCCCGTCCCGCGACTTACGAAATGCGTCCCAACGAAACGCTTGCTGATGCTCTCCGCTTCGCGGGAGGCTTCACCGCAACCGCAGCTCGCCGTCGCGTCCAGATCGAGCGCATCGTGCCACCGGCGCAGAGAGTCACCGGTGGACGCGATCGGATCGTGACGGAAATAGTTTCCGACGAATTTCTTACCGGCACCGGCCCGTCCATCCCCGT
>DATBZT010000235.1:0-7473 GCA_036513055.1 Gemmatimonadaceae bacterium
TCTTCGGCGACAGGCGTGTGGGCACGCCGTGAAACGACTGCGAGCAGCCGCTCATCGCTCGTGCATCCGGATGAAACCGCCGCTTCCCAGTAACTGTCGGCGAGCACAGACTCAATTCGCGAGATGTCGTCCGCGGAAAGAATCTCCTCGAGGATGGGAAGAAGCCACTGATCGCGGGGACTGCTGACGGTCGCCGATGACATGGCCGCACAATGGCGACAACCATGGGCCGCGACCGAATCGCAATCGCGCGAGTGTCAACAGATCCTTGCCCCACTGCCCGCTGCCCGCTGCCCGGTACCGGGTAGCGGGTAGTTCACAGAACGCCCCAAAACTCCCGCCCAACATCTACAGAGAACGTCCATCTGCCGTCCCGCAACCCTCTCGCAACATCGATCCTCAGGAGATCGAACAACGACAAAGCCCCAACCCCGACAGACGGGTACCACCCTCTACGGAGAGACTCTGCACTGAGCGCCTTTCCACTCTCCGACCGAGCCGACGCGGGTGCGTTGATCCAGACGGTATTCACGTAGGGCGCAAGCGTGATGTTGGCGGGTGTCCTTCCGTAGCGTCCGAGCTGGAACGACGGAAATGGCACGGGCGTCCTGAGCTCGACGCGCTGGCTCGCACCCATTCGACCCGCAAACTGATGGAAATCGTACCCGGGCCCGGTTGTCGGGCCGCCAAGAAAAACGAGATGCTGCACTGGAAGCGTGTCATCGCCCATCGCCGCCGCGAAAAGCGAGTGGGCAATGAAACGGTTGCGCCCAAATGGCCGCTCGAACGTTCCTTGCGCCGAAACACGGGTAAGATACCGGTAGCTCGCCGAATCCAGTGGCCGATACCCGATTGCCGAGGCTCCGAGTCGAAGCTGCGATTCGAATCCAAGGACGGTGAGCCGTGTGGGTTGCTCCAGCGTCAGGCTGATGCGCCGCTCGCGGAGCTTCGACGCAGCAATTGTCGGCTCGTAGCGCCCGGTGGCGGGAGTCGCATTGACCCGCAGCGGTCCCTCGCGCTCGAGAGCCGCTTCGACCGTCGCATTCCAGGCGCTGAAAGTTCCGCTCCGCGCAGCGATGGAGACTCCCCTTACCTCGAATGGATCAGTGTAGTCGCTGCCGAATTCCTGCGCGGCGATGCTGTTCCTGGCCGTCGAGGTTTCCATTTCGTCACTGGCGTCGCGGTAGTCGCGGTAGCCGGCGATGCTGAGTCCCGCGCCACTCGCCGTCCGGAACGCAAACTCTCCGCGCCCCTTGAAGACATTGTCGGCAAACCCGTAGCGGCCCCGCCCCGTTGCTGAAAGTCCTGACCCGAGAAGCCGGGTGAGTCCCGCCCCGAGCGCCAGCCCCTCGACGCGGTTCACCCTCACGAAGTCGGAGACGTTTCGGGCAGAAAGTGCGACAGTTCGGCTGCGGGCCAGGGCCTGGGCGCGAACGAGCGCCCGCGCTTCCTCCTGAACCTTGGCAACATCAGCATCGGTCACGGCGCGAACGTCCGGTGGCAGCGAGTCGAGTATCTGGCCCACGAACTTGTTCTTCTGGACGTACCCCCGCGGCGCGAGCAGAATCTCCGGACCGGCAAACAAGCCGGCGGGAAGCGGTACGTTCACCTGATAGCAGCAGATCTCCCACCGGCCGCGGATTATTCCGCGCGCGGGATAATCGAGCCAGGTGCCCGTTCGCCTGATCTCTATCTCCTGCCGCCGCGGAAGCCAGAAGCGTCCGTCGATCAGGCCGTTCTCGAGCACAACGCTGACGTCGTCGAGGTCCTTGTCGATCAATGCAGCGCGGGTGAAGCTCAGCGTCATGCGGACTACTTCACCGCTCTCCTTGTCGATGTACACGGCACCGACTGCGCGCGGCGCGCGATCGTTTTTCGGGCGCACTCTCACCTCGTACACCTCGAGCGTTCGCGGCCCGAGCCCGATGCGCAGCGAATCGCGGATGGCGAAATCGTACTCCGCCAGTCCGACCGCCGAAAGTGGATGGGGAACGTCCTTTACTTCATCACCCTCACCAAGGCGGATGATGCTCGGAAAATTGTTCTGGACGATTCCCAGGTGATCGCGGTGGTAGTTGATGTCCGTCGGCAACAGGAGCGTGTCGCGCCGGCCGACAATCCACTGCTTGCTGAGGTTGGGCGCTTTCCAATACACTTCTAGCGCCAGCTCGTCGGCCTTGACGATCTTGGGTGGCTCGGTGAAGCCCTCGCCGAGCTGGGCCAGGAAAGTGAGATAACCGTGTGCGGATGCGCGGTAGCTTGCGAGAGCAGTATCGGCGATCTGTCGCGCCCGTCGCTCGGTTGCCTGCTCCACGAGGGCGCGTGACCGGGCGTCGTTCCACTCCTGTGCTCCGGCAGCGGCGGGAGTTGCCATTACCAGCGGAAGCACGCACGCGGCGAGCTGCACCGCTATCAACCGTCGCATCATCAGAGAAAGTTACGTGGAGAATGTGCCGGATCAATTGATTACGACTTTCTTGTCTGTCCCGTTCCGCGCGCAATGAGCGGCTCGACTTTCGAAGAATTCGCCCGTCTCGCGACGACGGTCGGCCTTGCTGACGGTGCGGCGGCGGCTGACGATGCGCAGCGCGAGCGGATCGTTCCCGTCTGGCGCGACAGCCTGTTCGACGCCGATACCCCTGTGTCGGCGTTCGCCAAGCTGAGTCGCGAGCCGTTCGGCTTTCTCCTCGAGTCGGCACCCGCCGGCGGAGAGACATGGGCTCGCTACACCTTCCTTGGCTCCAGGCCGCGCGCTGCCTGGCGCTACAAGGACGGCGTGGTTGAGGACTGGAACACGTCGAGCGGATGGCACAACGCCCGAACACCGGCCGATCCTCTCGCCGACCTGGATGCGCTCATATCCACGCCGCGTCCCGTGGACGTTCCCGAGCTGGGAGCCTTCTGGACGGGTGCGGTTGGATACTTTGGCTACGACATTGTCCGCCTCATCGAGCGGCTTCCGCATCGCAAGCCGGCCCGCCTGGACATGCCCGATGCGCTGTTCGTATTCACGCGCACGATGGTGATCGTAGACAACCTGCGCGCACAAGCGCGCGTTGTCGTCAGCGTAGAAGTTGCGCGGGATGAGACGTCCGACGTGCTGCGCGGCAAGTACGACGCGGCTGTCCGCGAGATTGACGAGATCCAGGTGGCCCTGGCGAAGCCGTCCCGGCTTGGTGCGCTGACGCTCGACAGCTCGGCACCCCCTGCATCCGGCCGATCGAACATGGATCGCGACACGTTCATGCAGCGGGTGGAGAGAATTCGCGAATACATCCGGGCCGGCGACTGCTTTCAGGCACTGTTGTCGCGACGCATCGATCTGCGAGCCGACTTCAAGCCCAGCGCGCTCTACCGGGCGCTGCGCGCGCTCAACCCGTCGCCCTACATGTATCATCTGGTGCTGGATGGCGTCGAGCTCGTCGGAAGCTCGCCCGAGCTGCTGGTGCGGCTGGCCGACAATCGCGTCACCCTCCGTCCAATCGCCGGCACCAGACGCCGGGGAAAAACCCCGGAAGAAGACGCCGCGCTCACCACGGAGCTCCTCGCCGACCCAAAGGAGCGGGCCGAACACATCATGCTCGTCGACCTCGGCCGAAACGACGTCGGAAGAGTCGCCAGCTATGGAACGGTGGCGGTGACAGACCTCATGATCGTCGAGAAGTATTCTCACGTCCTCCATATCGTGAGCCAGGTGGAAGGTGAGATTGGCGGGACGCTGTCCGCGATGGACGTGTTTCGCGCGACTTTCCCCGCCGGGACGATGACGGGAGCGCCCAAGGTGAGGGCAATGGAAATCATCGACGAGCTGGAGGATGAATCGCGAGGCCCCTATGCAGGGGCCGTGGGCTACATCGCCGGCGGCGGGCGAAGAATGGACCTGGCGATAACGATCAGAACGTGCGTGATCGCCGAAGGCGTGGCATCGGTTCAGGCAGGAGCAGGCATTGTCGCCGACTCGGTGCCCGAAACCGAGTGGGACGAGACGCAGAGCAAAGCGGGCGCGCTGCTCGCGGCAATCGGGCAGCTTCGGGCAGGCGGTAACGGCGGGGTGGATTGAGAATCCACCTTCCCGGCTACGCGCGACTTACGACGCCGGGCGCGGCCGGGATAGTGCTCGAAGGCTGCCGGACGGCAATCGAATCGATCGTGGCCGGCCAGCCACTATATGATTTTGCGGCGGCTCAGCCGGCGGCGAGGCGATTCACCGGCCGCGCTCCGGTGTACGCCATCACGCTCTCCGAAGAATGCGGCGACGTCGTCGTCCGGCGATCGATGCGGGGCGGGGCGCTGGCCCGGCTGAGAACCGATCTCTTCTTTCCCCCGACGCGCGGACTGCGCGAGCTGGTTACATCGCTCAGGCTGCGCAGGGCCGGCGTGCAGACTCCCGAGATGATCGGGTTCATAGTCTATCGCGTCGGGCCGGTTTTCAGGCGCACCGACGTGGTCACGCGCGAGATCAAAGGTGGGACAGATCTCGCGTCGGCATTGCGGCGCACGTCGGACACCGAGCAACGGCTCGCCTTGTTCGAGGCCTCCGCCCAGCTGGTGGCAATGCTGTCTCGAGCCGGAGCGCACCATTCCGACCTGAACGCCCGGAACATTCTCGTCACGGGAATAGAATCCGCAATCCCGCCGCAGCCGCAGGCCTATCTCCTCGACGTCGACCGGGTTCGCTTTCATATACCGGGCGATCCGGTGGTTCTCAGCGCCAACATTGCCCGCCTCGCCCGGTCCATGCGGAAGCTCCGGGACCGTGGCGAGCTGAAGATCGAAGATTCCGAGATCGAACGACTGCGAGCGCGCGTCCTGGAGCTGGCCGCGTGACGGCGAACGCCCGCTATGCCATGGACGGCATCTGCGTCGTGATGATGAGCGCGGTTGGCGACGCAGTGCACGTCCTTCCCGTGATCAACGCAATCAAGCGAACGCATCCCTCGTCGCGCATCACATGGGTGTTGCAGCCCGGTCCGGCGTCTCTCGTGAGAGGACATCCGGCGGTGGACGACATCGTCACGTTCGACCGCACGAGGGGATGGCGCGCGTTCGCCGACGTGCGCCGCGAGCTGTCGCGCCGGCGCTTCGATCTGCTGCTCGATCTCCAGGTCTATTTCAAGGCGGGAATGGTCACCGCCCTGTCCGGCGCTCCCGTGCGACTCGGCTTCGACCGGGCGCGGGCCCGCGATCTAAACTGGCTGTTCACCAACCGCCGCATTCCGCCTTCAGCTGTCAAGCACGTTCAGGATCAATATTTCGAGTTCCTGTCAGAGTTGAAGATTCCTGCTGAACCGGTGACGTGGAACCTTGGTCCGTGGCCAGGGGAGCGCGACTGGCAACACGAATGGGTGTCAGGCGTCACGCGTCCGTTTGCGGCAATCGTTGTCGGCAGCAGCAAACCCGCCAAGGACTGGATTCCGGAGCGGTGGGCCGCGGTCTGCGACATTCTGGACACGAGCTATGGAATTCAGCCGGTACTCGTCGGCGGAAACACCGAGCGAGAGGCAGGCGCTGCGGCCCGTATTTCCGCTTCGGCGCGGCGCCCTCCGATCAACGCGCTGGGCAGCGGACTTCGCCGCCTTGTCTCCATACTCGACGCATCATCGCTGGTTCTCGCGCCGGACACGGGGCCGCTGCACATGGCTGTGGCGCTCGACCGCCCGGTCATCAGCCTGATCGGCTACAGTGATCCGCGGCGGACGGGGCCGTATCGCAAATTCCACGACCTGATCATCGACGCCTATCACGAACCGGGCGAGAACGCGCCGGTCTCCATGGAAACGCGCGCCGACAGAATGCAAAGAATCGACGTGGCCGATGTAGCGGCGCGACTCGAGGTCTGGAGCCAGCGCTACCGGGCGAAGTCGTAGCTCACGCCCAGCTCCGCCATCAGCCCCACCAGGCGAACGAGAGACAGCCCCATCACCGCGAAGTAATCGCCGTCGATGCGACGCACGATGGTCGCACCATAGCCTTGAATTCCATATGCCCCGGCTTTGTCCATCGGCTCGCCCGTGGCGATGTACTCTTCGATCTCATCATCGGTAAGCTCGCGAAATGTGACCGATACCTGCTCTACGGCCGATGCCATGCGCTCCTGAAACGATACGGCAACCGCAGTCATCACGACGTGCGTCCTGCCTTGAAGGAGCCTGAGCATTCGGGCGGCCTCGTCAGCGTCCCGCGGCTTGCCGAGAACATGGCCGTCGACGACCACGATCGTATCCGCTCCAACTACGAGCGATCCCCCTGCAGTCGACGACACGAGGTCTGCCTTTGCCCGCGCAAGTCGCTCCGCGTGCGCTGCCGGATCCTCATCCGGTGCGTATGTCTCGTCCACATCCGCGGGACGGACATCGTGCGCAACGCCGATCAAATCCAGCAGGTCGCGTCTCCGCGGTGACGCGGACGCAAGGATTACCGGGACGTCGGCAACGCTGATCATTTCACCGGCAATGGGACGGCGTCGTCAATTCATTTCTCCAGCCACAGGGTTACCGGACCGTCATTGACAAGCTCGACGTCCATCATCGCGCCGAACTCTCCAGTCTCCACATGCAGACCTTTGGCCCGAAGCGCCGACACAAACGACTCATAGAGAGGAATGGCGACCTCCGGTCGCGCGGCGTCGATGAAGCTCGGACGCCTTCCCTTCTCCGCGTTTCCATATAGCGTGAACTGCGAAACGACGAGAACCCCGCCGCCGACATCGTCCAGCGCGAGGTTCATCTTGTCTTCGGAATCTGAGAAGAGACGAAGTCCCGAAACTTTTTCCGCCATCCAGCTCACCTGAGCTGCATTGTCAGTCGCGGTGAATCCCACGAACAACAGGAAGCCGCGGCCGATGCGTCCGGCCGTCCGCTCCCCCACGCGGACCTCCGCCCTCGAGACCCGCTGGAGCAGAACGCGCAGACGCTACTCGACGGTTACGGACTTCGCGAGATTGCGGGGCTGGTCGACGTTCGACCCCCGCTTCACCGCGATGTAGTAGGCGAGAAGCTGGAGCGGAACGCAGGCAAGCACGGGCGTGAGCATGTCGATCGTCTGCGGGATCCGAAACTCATAGTCGAGTAACCCGGCCAGCGACGGCTCCTCGCGGCTCGTGATGGCAATCACGCGTCCCTTCCTCGCCTTCACTTCCTGCACGTTCGACACGACTTTCTCGAAAACGGCGTCGTGGGGGGCGATGAACACCACCGGCATCATCTCGTCGATCAGTGCAATGGGTCCGTGCTTCATCTCGGCCGCCGGATAACCTTCGGCGTGGATGTAGCTGATCTCCTTGAGCTTCAGCGCCCCTTCGAGCGCGGTCGGGAAATTGTAGCCGCGGCCGAGGTAGAGGAAATTCTGCGTGCGCTTGAACTCCTCGGCGACGTTCTCGATCTCTTCCGCACGATCGAGGATCTGCTTCACCTGCTGCGGCAGCGCCTGGAGCGCCTCGATGATCTCGCGACCGCGCACCACCGACAGATCCTT
>DATBZT010000236.1:0-3801 GCA_036513055.1 Gemmatimonadaceae bacterium
AACAGATCGTTGGACCATCGATACGCACGGGCGGTCGCGTCGAGCAGCGGTAGATCGATGCGTGCCAAGGATGCGGCGTCACCATCAATGATGAGCCGCATCTCAACACCGCACCGCTTCATCCGCATCGGGACGAATCGAGCTAGCGCAAGTTCGTTCGGAGTCGCGGCATCACGCCCTTCATCGGATGGGATCGGCAGTTTGATGGAAACCTGGATGCCGTCCTGCTTGAGCCCGACGCGTTCGATCAGCCGGGTCAGTACTGATGCGGCTTCCGCTTCGGACCGCAGGCTTTGAATCCAGGCTTCGGCGGCCTTGAATATCGAAGGCAATAGGCTCGCATCGATGTTGAACTCCTCAATCGCTCCAGCGATCGCCGCTCGATCACCGAGAATCTGCTGAGTCGCAACGCAAACGGCTCGCGTACGCCTCTGCCTTCGGCTCCATCCGGCAAGTCCACTAAGGAAAAGGCGGATATGAATCACAACCAGCAGCGCAAGCGCACAGCGCCAAACTGCTCGGCTTCGAGCTGGTCGATCGCTCTTCCGGCGAGGTACTACTGAATCCTGTTTCTTGGGAGGAACCACAGCCGGGCGTTGCGTACCGTGGTTCTGATCGGTGCTCTGTCCCGCAAACCTTGAACGATCGAAATGCGGTTAACAGGACGCGTTCTTCGTACTCATTGAGCCAAGAATGTTCAGTGAGTCGAGCTAGGAAATGCGCAGTATCAGAAGGTTCAAGCTTCAAAGCCAGTATGGAAAATTATCCGCCAGCGGAACAATCACGATGGCAAGTGATGGCGAGCGAGGCGTTCGCACTCAGAGAGATCGCCTCGCTGTGGAGGGATCCAATCTATCGCGGCGAGGGCGTGCCGCGCGGCGACGGACGCCTCGTCGTAATCATTCCCGGACTTTTCGGCAGCGACTTCTATCTCTGGCCCTTGCGGCGATGGATTTCTCGCATCGGCTTTCGCGCGAGCACCTCGGGACTGTGGGTCAACGCGGGATGTCCCGACCGGCTCACGTCAGACATCGAGAAATGGGTCGAACGCCAGCAGCCGCAGCACGATCGACGTCTCGTGCTGATCGGTCATAGCCGCGGAGGCGTACTTGCGCGAGCGCTGGCCGTACGGCTTGGGAGCAGGGTGTCACACCTCATCACGCTCGGATCGCCGGTGGGGCTCGCATCGGCGTTCGCGCAGCGCGGAAACGTCCAGCAAATCGCGCATCGAACGATGAGCAGGGTCGCGCAGGCGAGCAACACCGCGCGCCGGATTCTCGATCCTAAATGCCGCTTCCCGGATTGTGGATGCGAATTCGTCGATAACATTCGCGCTTCGCTCGCTCCGGAGACGACTGTGCTTTCGATCTACAGCCGCGAGGATCCGATCGTTCCGCCTGGAGCGTCAATCGTGACCGGCGCACGCAACGTCGAGGTGACGGGCACGCACTCGGGCCTGGTTTACAATCCGGCGGTCTACCGCGAACTCGCCCGCTCGCTCCCATGAATTTCAGCCCGGAGGACGGTGAGAGCCCGGCCGTCCGAGACCCAAATCACCAGGCTTTTCAGCGCGTTCGGAGTTTTTGGTAGCCGCAGCCCATTTGAACCGTCGAGGTCCTTCATTTCGGGCGCGCTGAAACGCGGGTTCGGCTATGCGCCGCGCTACTCAGCCACGGACAACTGAGGGCCAGATGAACGAAGTTAAAACGATTTTTGCATCGCCCGGCGCCTTGCGTGCGAAATGCCGCCGGCTCTATGGTTGCCGCGGAGGACGCATGCCAAATATCGACGCAATCCGCGGGCTCAAGGACCTCTTCGTAAGCGCAATCAACAGCGGCACAACGACCGTTGAGGAGTTTCATGCCGCGATCGCCCGGCGTCCTTTCGAGGCGCTCGAACTCGACCCGGCGACCCGTGTCCCGGCGACTGCGGTTCGGATGCTTCACGACATAATCTCAGGCAGTGTCTACTGGGGCCTGCGCAGCCTGATGGAGTTGGCCGGGGATGCGGTCGACTGGGCGCTAACGCCGCTCGAACAGGCACAACCGGCCGAAGAAGCGCCGCTGCCCGCCGCTTTGGATCTCGCCATCGGCGCGCTGAACGGGTTCATGGGCGACCATCTGGAACGCAATAGAAACGGTTTGCGGACCCGCATGGAGTTTCGCCGTGAGGGTCGAACCGTCGCGCTGGATGCCGAGACTCTCCGCCGTACATACCCCGGCGCCGGCCGAAAGCTCGCCGTGTTCGTTCATGGTCTCTCGTGCAACGAGCAAATGTGGCGCTTTTACGCGCAAGAAAATTACGGCGACCGCGACACCACCTACGGATCGATGCTCGAACGCGAGCTCGGCTACACGCCGCTCTATCTCCGCTACAATTCCGGCCTCCACGTATCGGAAAACGGCGCGCTGTTGGCCGAGAAAATGGAAGAGCTGGTCAACGCGTGGCCCGTCGCTGTAAACGAGATCGTTCTCGTCGGCCACAGTATGGGCGGGCTCGTCGCAAGAAGCGCGTGCCATCAGGGCAAGCAACGTCGAAACGGCTGGATCGGTTCCGTTCGCCATATCTTCTGCCTCGGCACGCCACATCTTGGAGCGCCGCTCGAGAAGCTCGGGAACGTGATGGGATGGGTCCTGAACGTGTCCGACCTGACGCGGCCGATCGCGAACATCGTCAACGGCCGCAGCGACGGGATCAAAGACCTGCGCTTTGGCTATCTGGTCGAGGAGGATTGGCGGGGACGAGATGCCGACGCTCTGCTGGAGGACAATCGCCATGACATCCCGTTTCTCGACTCCGCGGCGCACTACTTCGTTGCCGCAACCGTGACGGAAAGCCCGAGCGATCCGCTCGGCTTCATTCTCGGCGACATGCTGGTGAGATTTCCGAGCGCCTTGGGTCGCGGCGTGCAGCCGACCAGACGCGTCTCGTTTCGAGCCGTGAACAAGAGCCACGTGCGGATGACAACCCACCTGCGGCTGCTCAACCATCCTGCGGTCTACGATCAGATCCGATTCTGGCTTGAGCCGGCGACCGCCGCGCTGACGACGCTCGGCGAAGCTGAGTCGACTGGCTGACTGTCCGCCCAAGAGGGGGAGATTCGAACTCCAAACCCCCGTGTGGTGTTCGACGGTTACCAAATTCCCGAGCATCAACGCAGCGAACGAAGGGGACCGGAGACATGCGAAGAAGAGCCAAATCCAAGGCGAACATATTCTCTCCAGCACCGATGCTTTTTTTTGAGCCGAATAGTGCGCCAAACTCGGGCTGAATTCAGCCCATAGAAGCCCTTGCGGTACCGGGGGTTCGAATCCGCCCCTCTCCGCCACCCAGTCCGCGATTTCTGCGCTCTCTGCGGAAAAACCGAAAATAGTGCGCATGTTCGCGCATTTTCTTCTACCTGAGGGGACCGGAGAAGCTTAGATTTGGCCCTCAGTAGCTGACTTGTGCTCGATTCTCTCTGTCGAGAATCGAGCCGGTGCCCCTTCGCGTATCGTCTGCGAAAAAAAGCATTCGCCAAGACATCGCCTTTCAGCGAGGAAATCTGCCTCTCCCGTTCTGCGCGAATGACCTTGGAGAATTGGGGAAATATCACTCGCTTCATGCACGCAACGGAGCGAACATCCCAGCGAGCCGTTACGGCTCAGGAGATTTAGAGCTAATGGAACACGCGAAATTGGCGAACGGAAGCGGGCATGAACTACCGATCGGACGCTCCCCATCACCGGCCCAGCATGATCAGAAAGACGCGGCGCGGTCGGCTGGTGAGAAGGCGGTCCGGAAGAAGGCTGCCCCGAGAAA
>DATBZT010000237.1:0-5999 GCA_036513055.1 Gemmatimonadaceae bacterium
ATTGGCGAAGCGTTCGTGACTGTGCTCTCGCCCAGGGGCGTACCAACTCCGCCGTTTGCGACGCGACTCATTCCGCCGGCGTCGAGCATGTCACCCCTCGCTGATGCCGATCTGACTCAGCGGATCGCCGGCTCGCAACAGGCTCGGAAATACGCTCAGGCGGTTGACAGGGAGAGTGCGCGAGAACGACTTGCTGCGCGCATCGCTTCACCTGCCGCAGCGGCCAACGCGCCGGCGGGACAATGGGAGCCAGCACTGCCACCGACGCCCACTGCCCGCGGAGGCGCCAAGCCACCGCCGACCACATTTGACCAGATAATGAAGTCTCCGGTAACCCGGACCGTCGCCGGTGTCGTCACGCGCGGCATCATGGGAGCGCTGCTGGGCACGGGCCGACGGTCATCGCGCTGGTAGCAGATGGCTTACGATCGAGGGTTGACAGCCCGCGTCGAAGACGGACTCGCGCAGATCGGCGAGCGCAACACGCGACAGAAAAATGTCTTCAGCGGTCGCGGCTTCATGGATGGGAAATCGGCCTTCGTGATTGTCTGGGACTCGGATCTCATCGTGAAAACCGCCCCGTCAGAATATGCCGAGTGTCTGGTCGAGCCCGGTGTAACGCCTTTTGCACCGAATGGCGAGAAATCAATGAGTACATGGGTGGTGGTCGCGGCAGACTCGATCGCCGACGATCCCGAGCTGGTGGAGTGGCTCCGGAGAGGCTTGCGCGGCGTACGCCGCTGAGCGTCTGATTTCTACTCGATGTCGCGCAGGATCGCCCGTACGGGCGCGGCGTCAAGTGACATGATCTTTACCGGGAATGCCATGAGCTCGTAGCTGCCCGGAGGAATCCGGCGCAGATCGAGATTTTCCAGAAGGCAGGCGTTGCCGGAGAAGATCATCTTGTGCACGGGCAGTGATTTATTGTGCCGCTCGTCAACCGACGGCGCGTCAACACCAAGGAGGCGCAATCCACGTCCGAGAAGCGCTCGGGTACACGCCTCCGACAAAACAGGCCACGATTCGGGAAAGCTGCCCGAACCAATCGTACAGCCCGTCTTGAGCAGCAGGCGCTCGATGTTGCTGGGCCCAATGGCGGCATCGATTGTCTCCACCTCGATCTCGCCGGTGAAAGCGGTAACATCGATGACCGCGGCTGCTCCGTAGAAGGCGTCGAGTGGCAGCTCATGCGATCCGGGCCAGCCGTCACGTACATGCAGCGGTGCGTCGGCATGAGTACCGACGTGTGGACTCGTCATGTACCAGGAAACATTCACGCTCGATCCCTGCGACAGCGTTCCGGTCCACCCGCACGAGTACGGAGTGTCACCGGGCCACTCAGGCGTGCCGGCGGCGAGCGTGATGCTGATGTCGCGCAGTCTCACGAGCTAGACGAGCTTCTTCGCCGTCTCGACGAGGTTGTCGACGGTCAGACCGAGGTGCGTGTAAATCTCCTTGTAGGGAGCAGATGCGCCAAAGCGCTCGATTCCGAGAATGACACCGTCGTCACCAACCCAGCGATACCACGACATCGGGTGAGCCGCTTCGATTGCGATCCGCTTCACGCCATGTGGAAGCACGCTATCCCGGTACTCAGCAGTCTCCTTTGCAAACAACTCATGGCTCGGCATGCTGACGGTACGGGAGCGAATGCCATCTTTTGTCAGTCGCTGCTGAGCTTCCAGTATCAACGCGACTTCCGAGCCACTGGAAATCAGAACAACCTGCGGCGGTCCACCCGGCGCGTCTGCAAGCACGTACGCTCCGTGAGCCAGTCCACTCGCGGCAGCGAATTTTGTGCGGTCGATCAGCCCCAGCTTCTGCCGGGTGAGAGCGAGCGCGACGGGGCCATTCCGGTGCTTGAGCGTAACCCGCCAGGCTTCCGCCGTCTCCGAGGCATCAGCAGGCCTGATCACGGTCATGTTCGGAACCGCGCGCAGTGTACTGAGCTGCTCGACAGGCTGGTGCGTCGGGCCATCCTCGCCAAGCCCAATTGAGTCGTGTGTGTATACGTACACAACGTGAAGCCGCATGATTGCCGCGAGACGGATTGGCGGCCGCATATAATCGGAGAAGATCAGGAAAGTCGCGCCATATGGAATCACGCCCCCATGGAGAGCCATGCCGTTCATGATCGAGCCCATTCCATGTTCGCGGATACCAAAATGGAAGTTTCGCCCGCTGTGATCATCGGGGCCAAAACTCGGAGCGTTCGTGACGATCGTGTTGGTTGACGACGACAGATCAGCCGAGCCTCCGACAAGCTCTGGAATTCTGGGCGCGATGGCGTTCAGCACCACGCCTGATGCGGCCCTGCTGGCGACGTTGCCATTCTCGGCGGTAAACGTGGGGATGAGATCCTCCCATCCGTCGAGAAGGTCTCCGCGCAGACGGCGCTCGAGCTCAGCGGCAACATCGGGATTGGTTGCTTTGTATGCGTCGTAGCGCTTCTGCCAATCGGACTCGAGCGGCGCTCCACGCGCGCCAATGTTTCTCCAGTGGGCCAGCGCATCCGGCGCAACGTAGAAAGGCTCGAGTGACGGATAACCCAGGGCCTGCTTGGTCAGCTTTATCTCGTCCACGCCGAGCGGCGACCCGTGGGCTTCGGCGGTATCGTGCTTGTGCGGACTGCCGAATCCAATGTGCGAGCGGACGATGATGAGTGAGGGCCGCTCTTTTTCAGCTTTCGCAGCGAGAATAGCAGCGTCAATCGCGTCGAGATCATTTGCGTCGTCCACACGCTGCACGTGCCAGTGATATCCCTCGAACCTTCTCTGAACGTCATCACTGTACGTGAGGCTCGTGTTGCCTTCGATCGTGATGTGGTTGTCGTCATAGAAGCCGACGATCTTACCGAGCCGCGCATGTCCCGCATACGACGCTGATTCGTGGGATACACCTTCCATCATGTCGCCATCGCTGGCAATGAAGAACGTGTGGTGATCGATGATCTGGTGATCCGGGCGGTTGAACAGGGTTCCAAGCAGTGCTTCTCCAACTGCCATTCCCACTGCGTTTCCAAATCCTTGTCCAAGCGGACCAGTGGTCGTCTCGACCCCCGCCGTATGGCCATACTCGGGGTGGCCCGGAGTCCTGCTTTCCCATTGCCTGAACTGCTTGATATCGTCGAGCGTCAGGTCATACCCGGTGAGATAAAGCACGCTGTAGAGCAGCATCGACGCATGGCCTGCAGAGAGAACAAAGCGGTCGCGGTCGAGCCAGCCGGGATTAGCAGGGTTGAAACGGAGATGGCGGCCCCACAGCACGTAGGCGAGCGGTGCCAGCGCCATGGGCGTGCCGGGATGCCCGGAGTCCGCTTTTTGAACGGCATCCATGGACAGCACGCGGATAGCGTTGATGCAAAGGTCGTCGACCGACATGGGCTTCGACAACGTCGTCTGGTTATCAGTCATTCGGCAGGCACTCGGATTAGACAGCCATTGCGTGTTGTGCCCGGAAGTTAGCCGCTCTCCAGTGGTCAGGCATTGGGGCCGGGCAACTCCATGGGCAGGCGGATATTCGGAAGGAGAGCTTCGATCTCGAACCGGCGCGGCTCGAGCCACTCAGGAATTTTAAGGGCCTGACCGAGCGACTCCACGGGCTCATCCAAGGTGAAGCCAGGCGGGTCTGTGGCAATCTCGAAGAGAACGCCTCCCGGCTCACGAAAGTACACGGAGTGGAAATAGTCACGGTCGATTCGAGGCGTAACGTTGAACCCGAGCTCCATCAGCTCGGCTCTTGCGGTTGTTTGCGCTGCGTCGTCCTCGGCGCGAAATGCCACGTGGTGGATGGTTCCTGCTCCCATCACTCCAGGCCAGAGGCCGGGCACTTGCCTCAGGTCGATGATCGACCCCATGCCGCGAGTCCGTGCCGCGTACCGGAAGATGCTGGCCTGCTCACGCACTGCTTCGAAGCCAAGCGTGCTGGTAAGGAGTTTTCCAGTGAGCTCGCAGCTCTCCTGCCATATGGTGACGGAATAAATGCCGCGGATGGCATATTCGGCGGGAACTGCCGAACCATGCCAGCCGGGGCGTGATTCTGCGCTCGGGTGCGCCACCAGCTCACCCATGAATCCGTCGTTGTCCTTGAAAGCAATAACGCGCTCGTCGTCGAACCGCGATACAGGCTGGCTGAATTCTACGTGGTACCGGATGAATCGCTCGATCCAGAACCCGACCGAGCTGGGCAGGATCGCAAACGAGGCGACGGCCACCTGTCCCGCACCCTGACGACCCCGGCGAGCGTCGGGCCATGGGAAAAACGTGAGAATGCTGCCGGGTGTTCCCGTCGCATCGCCGAAATAGAAGTGGTACGCGGTGGGGTCGTCGAAATTGACGGTGCGCTTCACGAGACGCATGCCCAGCGTGCCGGCGTAGAAATCAAGATTGCGCTGCGGATCGCTGGCGATTGCCGTTACGTGGTGGATACCGGCAGTGGCCGGAGTCATGGTTCGGCGGGGAGTGCGCCGTGAAAGACGAATTCGGTGACGTGCTTGCGGCCCTCGGCGACCCTGTCGTTGGCAACCGGCGCTATCGGATGGAGCTCAATCATGCCGCCCAATCTAACTTTCCTCTTTTGGCGTCCATCGCCGCCGCCTTTGTTGATCGTTCCTTGGAGTGGTCGCGTGGCATACATTAGAGTCCTGAATTGGAAAGCTCCTACAAGGCAATGCATATGCCGCGAAAACAGAACCCGCTCGCTCGCAAGGAGACGCAGACGACAGGCGGCGCCTGGCGAAGCCTGAGCGACCCTCAGACGCTGGCCAACTTCGCCCAGAATCTCCAGGAAGGGATCTACATCACCACCGAAACTGGTGAGATCCTCGACGCGAACCGCGCATTTCTGGAGATATTCGGCATGTCGAGCATGGAGGAAATGAAGCGCTACCGTGTCAACGATTTCGTGGACGACGACCTTCGCAAACGCGAGATGGCGTTGATGGAGAGGGAAGGTTCTCTGCGGCATCGGGAGCTGCAAATCAAGAGACTCAACGGCGAGGTCCGTACCGTCCTCGATACCTGGTACAGCGTGAAGGACACGGAAAACGGAGAAACCCTGTTCCATGGGATCCTGGTGGACATCACCGGCAGGAAGGATCTGGAGACAACGCTCAAGGAACAGAGTATTCGGGATCCGCTGACTGGCTGTTATAACCGAAGGCATCTGGTCGAGCTTTACGGCGACAGACAGGCTGCCGGCGACGGATGGGGATGCATCTACATCGACATCGATAATTTCAAGCACTACAACGACCAGTTCGGACACCCGGCGGGTGACGCCGTCCTGGTGAAGATGAGCCGTTTTCTCATGCGTTACGTCAGGGCAGAGGAGGCCGTGGTACGAATGGGCGGCGACGAGTTTCTTGTCGTGCTTTCCGATGCGAGCCTGGAAGCTACCGAGCGCGTAATGCAGAGGCTGCGGGCAGCGGCAATGGACACAGCTCCCGTGTCGTTCACTCTGGGTTGGGCGGTGCGAGAGGGTGGTGAGAGCTTCGAAGACACCGTAACCCGGGCCGACCGCGCATTGATTGGCGTGCGAGTGGTGGAACGCCCGGGAAGCTATACGCGGCGTACGCCCGCGAAACCGAATGGAGTCAAGAGCTCCAAAACCGGCGAATCAGCCGCCTAGACAAGCAGTCCGCCGGGGCCGACCGGCGTCTATCAGTGAGCGGTGTGCAACATTGCGCGCGGGTGGCGTCATAAGGGAAAGACTCCCGAGGCGCCCATGCGCAGACTCCTTTCATCCTTGTTTCTCATTCCTGCTCTCGCTTCAGCACAGGGCTGGATCATTCCGCGGCCATGTCCAGCGCGGCCTTGTCCGATTGATGGATCGTGTTTCAGATGCGACCCGGCTGGGCCCGCAGTTGTGCGCCAATCGAGTGACGTGAATGCAGAGCTGGTAAACGGTGTGCTTCGCTATGAGGTCACCGAGACCTTTGTGAACCGAGGCTCCGGGATAGGTGAAGCCGACTACCTGTTTCCCCTGCCCCGGGGAGCAGC
>DATBZT010000238.1:0-5104 GCA_036513055.1 Gemmatimonadaceae bacterium
GGTCTATCAGTTCCCGATGGTACCCGCGCCGAGAGAATGCTGCGTACCTTAAACACACCGGAAAATGCCTTAGCAGCATTCTCAATTGGCGATAACGGCCGATATGCTACGCGGGGGAACGTCCGGTTTTCTGTGACAGACAGCACAGCACGTCGGTCAACGAGCGATAACAGCCCTTCACACAAGCATGCGCTGTTTCTTCGCCACGGCATGCCGCACGCGCCTCCCATCAGACGAGCTAACCACGTGTCACCGACCACCTGAACGTATTACGGGCTACTCGGAGAGTGCATGCCAGTTTCCGGGTAGCCGGCTTGCTAGCTGGCATGCCGCCAGGCGTTCCGTGGCAGTTACCGATCATCAGTGGCAGACGATTTGCGGGCCACATCTTGCTCCTGCACCTCACTCGATAGGTTGCAGGGAATGGAAATCCCTGCATCGCGCCTGTAAAATCCCTGTTCGGAATCGAAGTTGGCGAGCTGAGATGACTCGCCAAGCAGCTAGATTCGCGGGTCTCCTTCTCGCACCTCTCGATTGAAGGGGCAAAATTCCCTAAATTTTTCCCTGTTAGCAGGGAATTTCTGGCGGAGAAGGGTTCGCACCTGACTGCGTCCTCCGCCATTCAGTCTGCCTTTCGGGCATTCTCTCTGCACAATGCGCAGAAATGCGTGAATTCCGCGCAATTTTGCGGCTCCAGGTCTCTGAACATGAAATGTTCGGGAGAGCTTGTGTCAATTCGAATGAGAATGCCACGCCATACCTAAACCGATCGCCGGGTTCGAAGCCAATGTTGAACTGAAATTCGGTCCTACCACCGAAGTGACAATTCAGTCGATTGAGTTTTTGCAATTGCTCAAACTGTGCATGGTCAAATCCGGCAGAGCCCAAAGGGAATCGAGAATGATTTCCGGTCGGTGCTGGCAAGTTGCGAGTTCTTTACCGCGGTCGAAGCTGATTGTTGGTGCGGTAAACAGCGGGGAAATAACGAACCAAAAGAGTTCTGAACGTTGGGCGTTGTCCATTACCACTCGCGGCTTGTCCTTGTGCCTTGGATAACCTTGGACTACGATGTCGGCGTGCTTTTCCCGGAACAAACCACCTCTGACGCGATGTGCGTGGTCGACGAAAGCCCGTTGACAATCGCAGATGTCGCCCGCTTCTTGAACGTCACCGATATCACTGACCGCCCGTTGGCGATTAGTGGTCGAATTCCTGCCTTCAAGGGGGGCTGGGCCTGGCGTTTTCGCGAGGCCGAGATCCGGAACTGGCTTGAGGAGCGTCGTCAGCCGGATGCGGCAGGCGCCAAGAAGGAAGCGAAGCGTTCGAGAAGGCTTAGAGCCAAATGACCGTCCGCGCCTCGGAGAGAATCCCGGTGCTTGTCGTCACGGTCGGCGTGCTTGCCTGTGCCATCCCGCTGCACCACGTGGCGGAGACAATGCGCCCTCTCTCGATCGAGCCCGTTGCCGGGACGCCACATTTCGTCCGAGGCGTATCAGTGATCCGTGGCGCGCCGACTCCCGTCGTCGACCTCAAGGCGCTCTTGGAGAACGGCGAAAACAGCACAACCTACGGTCGCTTTGTGACCATGAAGCTAGGAGAGCGGTGGGTAGCCATCGGCGTGGATGGCGTTGTCGGATTGAGGGAACTCGATTCGGCCCAGCTTGGAGAGTTGCCTCCGATTCTGCGAAATGTCGCCGCCGATGTCATCGACGCGATCGGCACCCGCGACGCGCAGCTCCTCGTTGTGCTTCGTGCTGCACGCATCGTTCCCGATGAAGTCTGGACAACCCTCGCGGCGGCGGCGCAATGACGGCGGTCCTCGACCGGACCGACCTCGAGCAGTTTCGGACCATCGTCGCGCGCCGTCTCGGGCTGCAGTACGAGGATGGGAAGCTTGACTACCTCGCCGAGGTCGCGCGTCAACGTATGGAGTTGGTGGGCAGCACCCGCTTCGAGTCCTACCTCGAGCGTCTGATTTCTTCGTCCAAGGGCTCCGACGAGTTCCGGGCGCTCGCCGAGCAGCTCACTGTCAACGAGACGTTCTTTTTCCGCAACGCCGACAACTTCCGGGCGTTTGCCGGGATTGTTCTTCCCGAGCGGATTCGCGCCAAGACCCAACAGAAACGACTTCACATCCTCTCGGCCGGATGTGCCTCGGGCGAGGAGCCGTATTCGTTGGCGGTCTTGGTGCGCGAGGGGTTGTCCGACCTCGAAAACTGGGATGTGAAGATCATCGGCATCGACGTCAACCCGGCGAGCCTCGCGAAGGCGACCCTGGCGCGCTACTCCGCCTGGTCGCTTCGGGCGACCTCGGAGGACGCCAAGCGCCGCTACTTTCGGGCAGACGGTTGCGACTTCGTGCTCGCCCCTGCAATCCAGAAAATGGTGACCTTCGAGGAGCGTAACCTCGTCGATGAAGACCCCCTGTACTGGCAGTCGCTCGCCTGCGACGTCGTCTTTTGTCGAAACGTTCTCATGTACTTCACACCCGACAAAGCGCGAGACGTCGTGCGCCGTATCACCCAGGCGCTGCTTCCGAGCGGGTTTTTCTTCCTGGGTCACGCGGAAACACTTCGGGGGCTCACGCAGGAGTTCCATCTTTGTCATACGCACGACACGTTCTATTACCGGCGGCGTGATGCGTCCGAGGCTGTGGTCGCAAGGGCAACATGGGCAGGATCGTCGAGGGAGCAAACGGAGAATTCGCTCCCCGCGGTCGTCGAATCGACGGCGTCCTGGGTCGACGTCATTCAACGAGCCTCGGAGCGAATCGCCACTCTGGCCGCTGGCCGAGTTCGTTCGCCGGACCAAGACGCGCCGCGCACCACCCCGGCCGATCCGGCCGCCTCGGCCGCTGCCGCGCGCACGTGGGACCTGGGGCTCGTGCTCGAGGCGGTGAGGCAGGAACGCTTTTCGGACGCGCTGGAGCTCATCTGCTCGTTACCCCCGGACTCCCAGGAGGACCCCGACGCGTTGCTCCTGCGAGCGGTCCTGCTCACGAACAACGGCAGGCTCGATGAG
The DNA here is from genome assembly GCA_036513055.1 of Gemmatimonadaceae bacterium. GTDB lineage: Bacteria > Gemmatimonadota > Gemmatimonadetes > Gemmatimonadales > Gemmatimonadaceae > UBA4720. The sequence continues at coordinate 3,022 of DATBZT010000238.1, forward strand.
GCAGAGGAAGTCTGCAGCCGTCTCCTCGCTCTCGATGAGCTCAACGCATGCGCTCATTACCTCATGGCCCTCTGCCGCGAACATGCCGGCGATTTGACCGGCGCCATCGAGCACGGCCAGGCCGCCATCTATCTCGACGCCGATTTTGCAATGCCTCACCTTCATTTGGGAATCATGGCCAAGCGCTCGGGCGATGCCGCGACCGCGCAGCGTGAACTTGGGCAGGCGTTGGTCCTCCTCGCCCGTGAGGATGCCTCGCGACTTCTTCTGTTCGGGGGCGGGTTCTCTCGGGACACGCTCCTGCAGCTCTGTCGTACGGAGCTACGCGCCGCCGGGGGTGAAGGATGAACGAGAACCCGTTCGTCGAAAGCAAGGCCGCCGAGCTTCGTCAAGCGTTCGACCTGTCGTTCGCCTTACCACCGCCACAGGCGTCGGAGGAGGTCGAAGACCTGCTCGCGATCCGCGTGGCGGGCGATCCTTACGCAATTCGTCTTCGCGATATCGCCGGGATGGTAGCGGGACGCAAGGTGGTTCCCGTCTCCGCTGTCACGCTCGACCTGCTCGGTCTGGCGGGCATCCGCGGTGGCGTCGTCCCGGTGTTCGGACTGGCATCGATCCTCGGCTACGGACAAGCCCCCGGTTCGCCACGGTGGATGATCCTTTGCGGAGCGGAGGAACCCATCGCCCTGGCCTTCTCCGACTTCGAGGGTTACTTGCGACTTCCGAAGTCCTCTCTTCAGGCGGACGAGAACCTTCGCGCGAAACGCCAATACGTGGACCAGGTCGCGAGCACGGAGGCTGGAGTTCGCGCGGTCATCAGCATTCCACTCGTTGTGGCGACAATCCGGAATCGAATCGGCAATCACCGGCTGGCAAAGGAGCAGTAAACAATGGCTCGTTCGTGGACATTTGGAAAGAAGATCGCGGCTGGCTTCGCGCTGTCGTTCGTGCTGCTGGCAGCAATCGGAGCAGTGGCATATCGCAGCATCAACACGCTCTCGCGAACCAGTTCCTCGGTGGCGCACACGCACGTCGTTCTGGAACACATCGCCAGCGTGCTCAGCCTGCTGAAGGACGCCGAGACCGGGCAACGCGGTTACATCATCACCGGCGATGAGAGCTTTCTCGAACCATATCAGGACGCGGGCACCGAGATCGCGACGACCGTCAACGAACTCCGAGATCTGACCTCCGACAATCCCGCTCAGCAGAAGCGGATCCGCCAAGCGGAACCCCTCATCGCGGCGAAGCTATCCGAGCTGAAGCGGATCATCGAGATGCGCAGGAACCGAGATGTCGAACAGGCGACCAAGGCCGTACAAGCCGGAGTGGGGAAGAAGATCATGGATGACCTTCGACGCGTCCTGGCGGAGATGGAGCAGGAAGAACGAGATCTGCTCAAGCGACGAGCCGGGGAAGTCGAAGCCGCAGTAACCGGTGCGACCTTTTCCATCGCCATTGGGACACTGTTGTGCCTCCTGCTCGTAACCGTCGCCGGCTTTACGATCACCCGCTCCTTGACGAGTCAAATCGGGGCGGCAGTTCAGCACATGCAGAGCTCATCCAGCGAACTGCAGGCCGCAGCCAATCAGCAGGCGACAGGCGCAAAGGAGCAGGCGACGGCTATGAATGAGATCACGACAACGACCACCGAGCTGCTCGCGACCTCGAAGCAGATCGCCGAGAGCGCCCAACGCGTGGCCCACATCGCCGAGGAAACGGCCAAGGGAGCGCGTTCCGGAGAGCAAACGGTTTCGAAGGCCAGCGACTCGATCGGGGGCATCAAGCGACAGGTCGACCTGATCGTGACCCACATGCTCGACCTCGGGAAGAAGTCCCAGCAGATCGGCGGCATTTTCGAAATCATCAACGAGCTCGCAGAACAGACGAACATCCTGGCTATCAACGCGACCATCGAAGCCGCTGGTGCCGGGGATGCCGGCAAGCGCTTTGCCGTGGTCGCCGACGAAATCCGTAAGCTCGCCGACCGCGTCGGGGGTTCCACCAAGGAGATCAATGGGCTCATCGATGAGATCCGCGCCGCCGTCAATACGACCGTGCTGACCACCGAGGGCGGTACCAA
>DATBZT010000239.1:0-2301 GCA_036513055.1 Gemmatimonadaceae bacterium
TCTTCACTGCCTTGTAGCACGTTTCCATGTCGGTGAGGTTCAGATTCGTCGCCATGTTGGAAAGCGTGGTGAGGAGATTGTTTCCCATGCTGTGCCAGTAGTACAGCACGCGCCGTGTGTCGCCCCTGAAACGGCTGCCGAACACGGCGTCTGCACGTCCGTCGAGCAACGGCTCGATGAGCCGTGGCAGCTCGCGGGGGTCGTACTCCAGATCAGCGTCCTGAACCACCGCAATGTCACCGGTGGCGCGTGACAAGGCGCTTCGGACTGCAGCGCCCTTGCCGCGGTTGCGGTCGTGGACCACCAGCTTGTCAATGACGCCGGCCTCCAGAAGCTCTCGCAGTGCGGCGGCAGTGCCATCGGTTGAGGCATCGTCGACACAGATGATCTCCATGTCGAGCGGGACCTCCCGCAGACGCCGGACGGCCTCGGCAATCGTTGCCCCCTCGTTGAACACGGGCATCAGAACGGAGAGGCGCATATTCTGGCGACGGATCACCCGGTTGGTTTCCTGGCGATCGCGAGAAGGCTTTGGCCGATGGGCATCTCGATCATTTCCTCTATCCGCGCAGTGAGTGGCATGACGACCCGATCGTAGAACCGCGCACTTGCCGGCGAGATCGAGGTCCAGCGAAGAATCCGGCCGGCGACGAGCCAGGGAACGATGCCGGGAAAATTCATGTAGCTGATTCTCTCGATCACCCATCCCGTCTTCTCGAGCGTTTGTCCGAGGCCCGGCCGTGTGTACCGCCTGAAGTGGTCGAACGCTGTGTCGAGTGTTCCAAAAATGGCTGGGACAGCAGGAACAAACAACATCAGGGTCCCTCCCGGAACGACGACACTCCATGCAAGCCGCAGGAATTCTTCGTCCTTCTGGACGTGCTCGAGGACGTTCACGGCGACGAGCGAATCAGCCGAGAGCTGCGACGCGTACTCGTCGAGAAATCCCTTCAGAGCGTGTGCCTGGGGATAGGCGGCGAGTTTGGCCTCGAGAAGCGGGAAGGTGTTAGCCGCCGGCTCAATTGCGATCAACTGCTCAACGCCGGGAACGCCAAGGAGGTATTCGGAAAACGTCCCGATTCCTGCACCCACCTCGACGACACGCGGCCCGAGGTAGGGCTCGAACCTGCTGATGATCCAGCGGTAGTAGTTGCGCGCGCCGGCCAGTGCCTCGAGCTCGTCGCTCGGGTAGATGAAGGCGGTACCGCTCATTGCGCTGGCGTGGGGACCGCGCAGCGCGGGTTACGCGCGCCGGCTCTCGGCGGAGGACCGCGCCTCTTCTTCGTGCTCCTTGGTGCCGTGAGGGTGGAAATCAGGCACGAGCGTCTGAAGCAGCTTGCGGATCTCATCCTCCGGGCGGCCACCGTCAGTGGCCCGCGTGAGTGCCTCGATGCGTCTGAGCGTTCCATCGGCGAGGATTCCGTTACGGGCGCGAAGCACTTTCGGGTGATCGGTGGGGAGGACGTTCTCGGCTGTGAAGAACATCTCCTCATAAAGTTTTTCACCGGGCCGAACGCCGGTAAAGCTGATTTCGATGTCGGCGCCCACCTCAAGGCCGGAGAGGCGGATGAGATCGGTGGCGATATCGACCACGCGGATCTGTTCTCCCATGTCGAGAACGAAGACTTCGCCGCCGCGGCCGAGCGCGCCCGCCTGAAGCACAAGTTGCACAGCTTCCGGGATGGTCATGAAATACCGGCGCATCTCCGGATGCGTGACAGTTACCGGACCACCGGCCCTGATCTGTCGCAGGAATGTCGGCACGACACTGCCGCGACTGCCAAGCACGTTGCCGAAGCGCACCGAGACGAAGTTGCGGTGGTGCTTGGTGGCGGCGTGTTGCACCAGCTGTTCGGCAATTCGCTTGGTGGCTCCCATGACGCTGGTTGGCCGAACCGCCTTGTCCGTGGAGATCAGCACGAAATGCTGGACGTTGGTCTCGATGGTCGCGTCGACGACGTTTCGCGTGCCGGCGACGTTGTTGGTCACCGCCTCGAGAACATTGTCTTCCATGAGAGGGACGTGCTTGTGAGCCGCCGTGTGAAAAACTGCGTGGGGCCGATATTCCTGAAAGATGTGGAAAATCCGGTTGCGATCGCGGATGTCGGCGATCACCGGCGTGATGCTCACGTCCGGGAAGCTCAGGCTGAGCTCCTGGAAGATGTCGAAAATCGAGTTCTCGCCATGTCCGAGCAGCACCAGCCGCGACGGCGCCAGCCGCGCGAGCTGCCGGCAGAGCTCGGCGCCGATGGAGCCACCGGCGCCGGTGATGAGAACCGTCTCGCTGGTTGCCAGCTCGGC
>DATBZT010000240.1:0-8983 GCA_036513055.1 Gemmatimonadaceae bacterium
CAGGCGGTGCAGATCTTCGGTGGATACGGCTACGTGAAGGATTATCCGGTGGAGCGGCTGTTCCGCGACGCCAAGGTGACGGAGATCTACGAAGGCACGTCCGAAATCCAGCGCGTCGTCATCGCGCGGGAACTATACGCCCGTGATTAGTGATATGCGCATCAACGAATGCGCACTCGGTTCGCTTCTGTCAGCGTCGCCCCACATTTTTAGGCTTCACCTAAACTCTGACCTCAGACTCAATGCAACTTTTTGATATGCTCGCCGAGATGGGCCACGAAGAGATCGCGATGGGAAGCGACCCGAAGTCCGGTTATCGCGGCATCGTCGCGATTCACAGCACGCGGCTTGGCCCGGCGCTGGGCGGAACGCGATTCTGGAACTATGCTACGGACGACGAGGCCATCATCGACGCGCTCAGACTCTCGCGCGGCATGACATACAAAAACGCCGTGGCGGGATTGAATCTCGGCGGCGGCAAGTCCGTCATCATCGGCGACAATCGGATGACGAACCGCGAGGCGATCTTCCGCGCACACGGCCGGCTCGTCGAAAGTCTCGGGGGACGGTACATCACCGCCGAGGACGTGGGAACGAGCACGTCGGACATGGATTTTGTAAAGCTGGAGACGAATCATGTCGCCGGACTCGCCAGCAAATCGGGCGATCCGTCACCCGTCACCGCGCACGGCGTGTTTCGCGCGGTTCAGGCATCGGCCAGAGAGCGCTGGGGCTCGGACGACCTCACCGGCAAGGTGGTGGCAATTCAGGGGTGCGGCAGCGTCGGGCGCTACCTTGCCGGCGAGCTCCACGAAGCGGGCGCGAAACTGATCGTGACGGACATCGATCCGCAGCGCTCGAAGCGGGTGGCGAATGAGACAGGCGCGAAAGTTGTCGGGATCGACGATATCTACTCCGTCGCCGCCGACATCTTCGCTCCGTGTGCCCTCGGCGGGTGCATCAACGACGAAACGATTCCGCAGCTCAAGGTCGAGATCGTTTCCGGAGGCGCCAACAATCAGCTGCTCGAGCCGCGCCACGGCGACATTCTCGAAGAGCGGGGTCTTCTCTATGCTCCGGATTACGTGGCGAATGCCGGAGGCGTGATCAACGTCTACGGCGAGATCGCCGGATGGGACGCCGACAAGGCACTCAACAAGTCCGACGAGATTTACGACACCATCCTCGGCGTCTTCGAGATTGCCAAGGCAGAGAACATTCCGTCGTATCAGGCGGCCGACCGTCTGGCAGAGCGCAGACTGGCATCGGCACCGGCCAAATGACAGCGGCGCCGGGAGAAACGATTCTGATCGCTGCCGACCACGCCGGTTTCGATCTCAAGCAGAAGCTCATCGACGAGCTCGGGCGCGAAGGCTATAAAGCGGAGGACCTCGGCGCGCCGGCCGAGAAACCTGACGACGATTATCCCGACTACGCGCACCCGTTGGCGCACAAGATCTCCCGCGGAGACGCACAACGCGGTATTCTGCTTTGTGGCAGCGGCATCGGCGTCGACATTGTCGCCAACCGTTACCCGCACGTACGAGCGGCCCTGTCGTGGATGCCGGAGATTGCCGAGCTTTCACGGCGGCACAACAACTCCAATGTTCTGGTGATTCCGTCGCGTTTCGTTTCCACCGACGAGGCAGTCGAAATAATGAAGCGGTGGCTGACAACGGAGTTCGAAGGTGGCAGGCACGAACGGCGGGTGGCCAAGATCGACGATGCCGCAGAAATGGGAGAGGCAGATGCAGGGAGTTGAGCAGCACGCGGGGCTTCAGATGCCCACGCTGAGCGAATACGATCCGGACGTCGCCGACATCATCAGGCGCGAGGTGCAGCGTCAGCGCGATGGTCTGGAGCTCATCGCCAGCGAGAATTTCGTCTCCGAAGCCGTGCTCGAGGCGATGGGCACGCCGCTCACCAACAAGTACGCCGAAGGTCTTCCCGCGAAGCGCTATTACGGCGGCTGCGAGTTCGTGGATCAGGTGGAGCAGCTGGCGATCGACCGGGCGAAGGAGTTGTTCGGCGCGGACCACGCCAACGTTCAGGCACATTCGGGAGCGCAGGCGAATGCCGCCGTGTATCTCGCGTTCCTCAAGCCGGGCGACACCGTTCTGGGTCTCGACCTGTCGCAGGGCGGACATCTCACCCATGGCTCGCCGGTCAACTTCTCGGGGCTCCTGTATCACGCGATTCATTACGGAGTCGGAGAGGACGGGCGGATAGACTACGCCCAGATGCGCGAGATTGCACGTCGCGAACGGCCGAAGATGATCATCGCCGGCGCGAGCGCGTATGCCCGCATCATCCACTTCGAGCCCTTTGCCGAAGTCGCGCGCGAGATCGGCGCGAAATTCGTGGTGGACATGGCCCACATCGCCGGGCTCGTCGCCACCGGACTGCACCCTTCGCCGGTGCCACACGCCGATGCGGTGACGACCACCACGCACAAGACGCTTCGCGGTCCGCGGGGCGGTCTCATTCTCTGCAAGGCAGAACACGCCAAGGTGATAGACAAGGCGATGTTCCCGGGCACGCAGGGCGGGCCGCTCGAGCACGTCATCGCCGCCAAGGCGGTTTCGTTCAAGGAGGCGTTGGACCCGTCGTTCACCGTCTACTGCCGCCAGATCATCGCCAACGCGCGCGCGCTGGCTGATGCGCTGTCGAGCCGTGGCTTCGAGATCGTGTCGGGTGGCACCGACAATCATCTGATGCTGGTGGACCTCCGCAGCCGGAATCTCACTGGAAAAGTGGCGGAGAAAGCGCTCGACCTGGCGGGCATCACGGTCAACAAGAACACCGTTCCGAAAGAGACGCAGTCGCCGTTCGTGACGAGTGGAATCCGTATCGGCACGCCGGCGGTCACGACGCGGGGGATGAAGGAACCGGAAATGGCGCGAATTGCCGAGCTCATCGATAGGGTTCTCTCTGCGCCGGACGATTCCGCGATTGCTGTACGCGTGCGCGATGAAGTGCGCGCGCTGACGGCCCGTTTTCCCCTCTATCCCTCGTCCTTCGGCGAGCCGGGAGCCGCATAGCGTGGCAGAACTGGCATTCCGCGATGGAGTGATGGATCGCATCCGCGTGCGCGAGTCGCGGTACGACGAACAGGCGTACCTGTTCGTATTGTCGGCTCTCGAGTTTTCGCAGGCAAAGCTGGACGTCAGACGCCACATTTCGGCTGCCGAGCTGTCGCATGCGTGCCGCGAGCTGGCGCTCGAACGGTATGGGGTGATGGCCCGCATGGTTCTGGAGCGCTGGGGAGTCCGCGCTACGTCGGACATCGGTGAAGTCGTGTTCGCCCTCGTTGACCTCGGCTTTCTTGCGAAGCAGCCGAACGATACACGCGAGGAGTTTTCCGGTGTGTACGATTTTGCCGGCGCGTTCGAGCGCGATTATCCGTGGAACGCCGCGTATAACGCGTAGCAATCACCGGAAATCGGAACGATGACTGCTCGCGTCGCCACCGCCAGTGAGACTGTGGCGTGCGAGCGCACGACGATCTCATCCGGAACGCCCGCGACTGAGCTGATGGAGCGCGCCGGTCGCGTGGCGGCCAAGGAAATCGCTCGTCGCTTTCATCTGATGCTTCCCGGCGGCGTTGCCGTCTTTACGGGACCGGGAAACAACGGTGGCGACGGATGGGTGGTAGCTCGCTCCCTGGCGGAACTCGATTTCCCGGTGACCGTCATCGAGGCGGCGCCCGCAAAGACCGAAGAAGCGCGCGCGGCGGAAGAGAGCGCTGGAATCACCGCCGGAAGCGTCGCCAGCGGAACAGTCGCCGCTGATGCGCCGAACCTGGGGTCGGCGCCAGTCGTCATCGACGCGCTACTCGGCACCGGTGCCACCGGCGCGCCAAGGGGCACGATCGCCTCGGCAATTGAAATTTTGAATCAGGCGAGACGAGATGGCGCTGCAATCGTGGCGCTCGATCTTCCATCCGGACTCGACGCGACCACCGGGGATCACGAGCTCTGCGTGCACGCCGATCTCACGCTGACATTCGGTGTCGCCAAACGCGGCCATCTTCTGGCGCGGGAAGTCTGCGGTGAGATTGCCGTGCTCGACATCGGTCTCAGCGATGAACCACCGCTGAATTCGCTGCCTGAACTGATAGACCGTGAGTGGGTTGCGGCCCGCATCCCCGTTATTCCATCGAATGCCCACAAGGGAATGCGCGGCCGGCTGGCGATTGTCGCAGGGGGGAAGGGCATGGCAGGCGCGGCAATTCTTTCCGGAAGGGGTGCGCTCCGCAGCGGCATCGGCCTGCTCCGAATGGCGGTCACGCGCGAAAACATTCTCGCTATTCACGCCGGGCTGCCTGAAGCAATCGTTCAGGAATGGCCGAACGATCCAGCCGCGCTCGCGTCGTTCGCCGCGATTGCCGACGCCATGGCTCTCGGACCCGGGCTGGGGAATTCACCGGCGACGCGTGACCTGGTGGAGAGGGTTCTGCTCGCCTGGAAAGGTCCGGTGGTCGTAGATGCCGACGCGCTCAATGTCTTTGCTGGCGATGCCGAATCTCTCGCCACGCTTCTGCGGGGACGGCCCGCAGTCATCACGCCGCACCCGGCTGAGCTTGGACGCTTGCTTGGTCGCGACACGAGCGACGTCATGGCGAATCGCTTCGAGATTGGCGCCGACTTCGCACGCAATTCCGGGGCTGTTGTTCTGCTGAAAGGCTCCCCGACGGTGATTTTCTCGCCCATGGGCGAGAGATACGTGAGCGCCGCCGGCACTGCTGCGCTCGCCACCGGCGGAAGCGGCGACGTCCTGACCGGAATCGTCGGTACTCTGCTCGCCCAGATGGTCACACTTCCGCACGAGTCGGACGATGCTCTGGAAGCGACGGGTGCGCCGGACACTCCAGGCGGCCGAAGTGTCGCCGAGGCGGCCGCTGTTGCGGCATTCGTTCACGGGCGGGCAGCGGAGTTGTGCGGACCGGTTCGCGGGGCGGCACTCGAAGACATTCTTCTCGCGCTGCAGGAAGCCTGGAACGAGCCGGACGCGCCGACAGCGCCAGGCACGATCGCCTGCATTCCCGCCGTTCCGTGAGGAACGCGCCGGCGGTCATCCGGGTGGGCGCCAGCGAGACGTGACCGCCGAAATGCCTTTTGCGAGCGGCGGCCATGTGCCGCTTCGCGATGATGTCGAGTTTGACCTGGTGCGCCGGATGCTGGAGAGGTGGGGCGCCAGCGCGCGCGGTATCGGCGACGATGCGGCAATAATCCCGCCGCCTTCGGACGGGGCATCGCTGGTCGTGAGCACGGACGTCGCCGTCGAGAACGTCCATTTCCGCCGCGGCTGGCTCACGCCAGAGGAGATTGGCTATCGCGCAACCGCCGCGGCGTTGAGCGATCTCGCTGCAATGGCCGCGGAGCCAACCGGAATTCTCGTGGCGCTGACGCTTCCGGACGAATGGCGCGACAACCTCGATGAAATCGCTGACGGGATTCGTTCAGCCGCCGATGGCAGTTCGGCGCGAATATTGGGCGGTGACCTGAGCGGAGGGCGGGATCTGTCGCTGGCGATCACCGTGCTCGGCAACGCCGCGCGGCCGTTGTTGCGCTCGGGAGCGCGCCCCGGTGATCGTGTGTACGTCACCGGCATTTTTGGCGGCCCCCTGGCGGCACTCGAGGCGCTGCTGGCGAAGAAAGAGCCGTCGCGGGAAAACCGGGCTCGTTTCGCTCATCCGGTGCCGCGAATTCGGGAAGCGCAGTGGCTGGCGAACGGCGGCGCCGGCTCCGCCACCGATGTTTCCGACGGCCTCGCCACGGACCTCTCCAACGTCGCCGCCGCGAGCGGAGTCTCGATCTCGATCAGCCTCGATCGACTTCCGATTGTCGCCGGAGTCTCGGCTGCTGATGCGGCGGCAAGCGGAGAGGAGTACGAGCTGGTGGTAACGTCAGCGGCGGCGCTCGATACACAACAGTTCAGCAGCGTGTTCGGCATTCCACTCACGGAGATCGGCGCAGTTGAAGCGGGACGACCAGTGGTGCGCGTGTTCAACCGCGGAGCGCCCGTACCGACCCCTGCGGGTTATTTTCATTTCAAACGATGATCTCGAAGAATTCATTCGTCCGGAGCTCGATTTTCAACCGATGATCGTATTCGCCGTAATTCGCACAATCTTCGCAGCGATCGTCTGCATGCTCGCGACAATCATCGGCGGAATCGGCGCAATGGTTGCCGCCCTCTTCGGCGTCGAAGACAGGACGGGAAGCATCTTCGATCATACTCCTCGCGTATGGTCACGAATCACTCTCTGGGCATCGGGGGTGCGCGTGGTAGTGCACAATCCGGAGCGGATGGCCGGCGGCGAGCCGCGGATATACATGTCGAATCACCTCAGCTGGTTCGACATTCCGACGCTCGCCGGAGTGCTTCCGCGCTACAAGTTCGTGGCAAAAGCGGAGCTGTTCAAAGTGCCCGTCTTTGGGCCGGCGATCAGGGCGATCGGAATGGTGCCTCTCGACCGCCAGAACAGGAAAGCGGCGTTCGCGGCTTACGATGTCGCCGTCGGAAAGATCCGCGAGGGTAACTCGATTGTCGTTTTTCCCGAAGGCACGCGCGGATACGATTATCCGATACGACCGTTCAAGAAGGGGCCGTTCGTTCTGGCGATTGCGGCCGGGGTGCCGATTGTCCCGGTGCTTGTGCACGGCACGCACGACGTGTTCGCGAAAGGAACGCTGTTGGTGCGATCCGGGCAGGTGGATGTACATTTGCTCGAGCCCGTTGCAACTGCCGGTCTCGATTATCCCGCCCGCGAAGAGCTCGCTGAAACGGTGCGGTCGCGGATGGTCGAAGCTCTCGAGTCGATTTACGGGATCAAGAGCGCCCCAAGCCGCGCACAGCTCCAGACGGCTGACGCCGAATAGCTGCACTCACGACCCAACCGACATTCAATGCCAACAATTCTCGATATTCGCGCGCGGGAGATTCTCGACAGCCGCGGCAATCCTACCGTCGAAGCCGATGTGACCCTGGCCAGCGGAGCGACCGGCCGCGCGGCAGTGCCGAGCGGTGCGTCCACCGGTGAGCACGAGGCGCTGGAGCTTCGCGATGGCGATGCGGACCGCTACGGTGGCAAAGGCGTGCAGCTCGCCGTCCAGAATATCGAAGATAAGATTGCGCCGGCGCTCAACGGGCTGCTTGCGGTCGATCAGGTTGCAATCGACCGTGCCATGATCGAACTCGACGGAACCCCAAACAAGGGGAAGCTCGGCGCCAATGCGATCCTGGCGGTGTCGATGGCGGTTGCCCGTGCTGCTGCCGAAGAGTCGGGCATGCCGCTTTTCCGCTATCTCGGCGGTCCGCTGGCGAGAATCCTTCCGGTGCCGATGATGAACATCCTGAACGGTGGTGCGCATGCCACGAACACCGTCGATTTCCAGGAGTACATGATCGTCCCCATTGGCGCCGACAACTTCGCCGACGCGCTGCGCATGGGCGCCGAGGTGTTTCACGCGCTCAAGAAAGTGCTGGTGAAGCGAAAGCTGTCAACCGGTGTCGGTGACGAGGGCGGATTCGCCCCCGACCTTGGCAGTGACGAAGACGCGCTTAAAGTCATGGTGGAGGCCATTGAAAAAGCCGGATACGCACCGGGCACTGAGGTAGCGATTGCTCTCGACCCCGCCGCGTCCGAGCTCTACAAGGGGAAAACGTACACATTCAAGAAGAGCGGCCGGGGGACCCTCGATGCCGACGGAATGATAGAGCTCTACTCCAAGTGGCTCGAGGAGTATCCAATAGTCTCGATCGAAGACGGCCTGGCCGAGGATGACTGGGCGGGTTGGGCGAAGCTCACGGCGGCGCTGGGCGACAGGGTGCAGCTCGTTGGCGACGACATTTTCGTCACCAGCACCGAGCGCCTTGCGCGAGGAATACGCGAGGATGTCGGAAACGCGATTCTGATCAAGCTCAACCAGATCGGGACCGTTACGGAGACATTGGAAGCGATAGAGCTGGCGAAGGCGAGTGGCTATCAGTCGGTCATCTCGCACCGCTCCGGCGAGACCGAGGACACGTTCATCGCGGATTTCGCTGTGGGCACCGGGGCAGGGCAGATCAAGACCGGATCGGCGAGCCGCACCGATCGCGTGGCGAAGTACAACCAGCTGTTGCGGATCGAAGAGATGCTGGGCGATTCGGCGGAGTTCCCCGGTGGTGCGATCTACGGACTGTAGGGAGAAGCGGTGATTCAACGACTCATCTTTGCGCTGGTGATTCTGGGCGGGCTCGTGTTCGCCATTCAGGGCGGGGAGTACAGCACGATGGACCTGTGGCGCCAGCGGGCGAGAAAGCACGCGCTCATGGTACAGACCGACTCACTGTCGCGAGAGGTGGACTCGCTGCGGAAGATTGCGAAAGCCATTCAGACAGACCCGGCGACGCAGGAGCGAATTGCCCGCGAGGAATTTGGAATGGTGCGTGGAACGAAGGAGATTCTGTACCGTTTTGGTGAGCCGCCAGACTCGACGGTGTCGCAGAAGCGCTGATTGCGGCGGCTATTTAACCCCGCACTTAAGCGTCGGTATCGGCTTGATTCAGGGGGTGTGGTGCTCTAGATTCCTCTTTCTATCGCGGGGTGGAGCAGCCTGGTAGCTCGTCGGGCTCATAACCCGAAGGTCGCGGGTTCAAATCCCGCCCCCGCCATGTGTAAGCGGCCGGTCCGAAAGGATCGGCCGTTTTGCGTACGGTATTCGCTGTGGCGCGGCCCAATTTCCAAAACTACCTTTTCAGCCCTCAGGACCTCCCTTTCAAAGTGAGAACTCGTATGCGACGACTTCTTCGTCCTCTCCTCCTCTCCTTTTGCATCATCGCCACTCCTGTCCTTGCCAGCGCGCAGCTGGTCATCGCGGGACGCGTCACCGGTGACGCCGGCCGCGGACTCGCCGGCGCACAGGTGATCATCGAAGGCACCACGATTGGTACCATCGCCGCCGAGAACGGCGGGTACCGACTGGTGATCGCTTCG
>DATBZT010000241.1:0-9923 GCA_036513055.1 Gemmatimonadaceae bacterium
ACTCGTCACCCGCCTTCTCCCGATCGGGTTCAAGGGCCTCGTGCTCGCCGGGATGCTCGCCGCACTAATGAGCTCGCTCGCTTCTGCATTCAACTCGTGCTCGACCCTGCTTACCTGGGACGTTTACCGTAAGTGGAGGCCCGCTGCGAGCGAAGCGCGCCTGGTGTTAGTCGGGCGGGTGACCACGGTGATTCTCGTGTTCCTGGGGCTCGCCTGGATTCCATTCATGAAGTACGTCTCGCCGCACCTCTACATCTATTTGCAGAGCATCCAGGCGTACATCGCGCCGCCGATCGCGGCGGTATTCCTCCTCGGGGTCCTGAGCCCACGGCTGAATGGGAAGGGCGCTCTCGCCGCACTATGGTCGGGCTTCGTGATTGGTTTTGCGCGTCTGTTGCTTGAGCTCGGGAAGGCGAAGCTGACGATTGGATCACTCTGGTACTGGCTCGCCAGTATCAACTTTCTCCACTTCGCGGCTCTCCTCTTCCTCCTCTGCAGCGCAATACTTATTGTCGTGAGTATGATGACTCCACCTCCGGCTACTGAGCGCGTCGCGGATCTCACACTCCAGACCGTGGCGCCTTCGGACGCCGTAAAGACAAGTCCTCAAGAGCGGCGTCTGGAAATCGGTCTATCGTTGCTGCTCGCCGCCACAATCGGCGCGCTGTGGATAGTGTTTCGATGAGGGAATGGATACTTGTCGCTCGGACTGGCCACTAACGCGCGGCAGTTAACCGGGAGGAAGCCAGGCACGAGCGGCTTTGACCGGGGGGAAAGTACGTAGCTGATGCTTAGATGATGGGTTCGAGGTGAGAGGGAGAGATTTTTCTCTCCCTCTCACCTCGGCCTTTCGTCGAAAATGCGGAAACTATCCGGTGTGATGTGGGAGCGCGGCGGGTCGGCTCAGCGCAACGGTAGCCAAAGCGTGAACACTGAGCCATGCTCATCGCCGTTTGCCGCCGTGATGTCTCCTCCGAGGAGGCGTGAGATACGACGTGCAATCGCCAATCCGAGCCCCGCGCCGGGTTTGTCCTCGTGGACTTGCAGCCTGGAGAACTCATCAAAAATGGTTTCGAGTTGATCGCCCGGAATTCCGGGGCCGGTGTCGACTACCTCGATCGCTGCCCACGGCATGCCGTCGGTATGCCCGTCGCGCGTCTTCAGGCTGGCGCGTACCGTGATTTCGCCGCCGATGGGCGTGTATTTGATGGCATTCGAGAGGAGGTTCCCTAGGATTTGCTGGACGCGAGGGGGGTCGGTCGTGACCTCGGGGAAATCGGTCGGCAGCTGCGCTTCCAGTCGTTGACCGGCGATGGCAGCGCTTGCCCGATGCTGGACTATGGTCTCCCGGACGAGGTGCGGAATCAGAGTTTTTCTCGGAGTTATCCTCAGAGCCCCGCTTTCTGCACGGGACAAGTCCAGCATGTCATTTATGAGCGAGAGGAGGGATTCCACTGATGCCCGAATCCGCGAGAGGCTTTCATGCTGTCCTTCGGTGAGCAGACCTTTGACACCTTGCTGGAGGAGCTCGGTATAGCCGAGGATCACATTCAGCGGATTCTTCAGATCGTGGCTTATTCCTCTCACCATGCGGGCACGGGCCTCGATCGCTTTCTGAAGCTCGGCCCGTCGTCTTTCGGCAGCGGCGGCAAATACTCTAAGGCGCCGGCCGAGCCAGCCAACAATCAAGGCGGCGCCCAAAGCAAGAATACCGACGACGACGCTGATCCACGACTGGGCGCGGTTTGTCGCGGAGATCTCTGCCCAACGGAGATCCGCTTCTGTACTCAGTGCCTCATCCAGCCGCGACGCGGCGAGGAGCAACTCCTCATACTTGGCGCTGTGCAAGGGATCGCCAGCATCCCTGGCCGTGGCACTTGCCATGAGGTACCGGTCGATCGCGGAGTGCCATTCACCTTGCTGCGCGGTCAGCTCCCTGAACTCCCTTCGCGCGCCGGGACCGAGTTGTTGAACCAGGGGCTTGAGCTCAACATAGGCGGCAGCTTCGTCCGCGACTGAGCCTCGATACCGATCTATCAGCAGCGTGTCGCGATTCTCAATAATGCCGTGGAGGAGAGCCCCCTCCATCGCGATGGCGACGTGGATTCGTGTCACCAGACTACGTCCGGGCTCGACGACCGTGTGCAACTCCGAATCCAACGGCGCAACGAGTCTGGTGCGCAATATCGGAATCACAACCAGGGCAAGAAGCGCAAGCGTTACAGTCCCGAGTGGAAGCCAGAGGCGCCACTCTGCTGGTGCCGGGGTTGCTTCCGCCGGTGTACTCTCTTCGCGAATTGGTTCGGGGAACGTCATCCTCAATGATACTCGGGGCGCCGGTTCCTTTGCGACTCATCTCGATGGTACTACAATCAAGTACAAAATATTGAGCCAAAAGTTGCGCGATGCTGCGGGACGACTCGCGCCGGGCTGCGAGATAAGCAGTGTCCAGGCAAACCTTCTCGACCCCGTGGCGAGCACACGCGCGACCGGCTGGTCGCGCGTAACCTGGTACTAGCGTTCGAATCCCGGTTTCCCTCATTTCACGGCCCGACCATGAACGGCAATAAACTTGGTTCATCCGACCGTACCTTCCGGACTTCTCGCGGAAGGGAGATTGACGGGCAGCGATGCGCTGAAGACCTCTGGGCCGCGCTCCGCGGGGGTGTCGCCGCCAGTCGGGAGCGGGACGCGATTCGAACAGTTCTTGGGAGTGCCTTGCGAGCCTCACAGGGAGCGCGGTTAACGGAGATGTCGCTCGAGCCGGAAAACCAGAACACGCCGGTGCTGGCGACGGTCCTGACTCCACAGGAGCTTGCGCCCGAGCACGTGGCGCGCCTCGAGGATGCGCTCCGCCAGCAGGTGTCACCCAACCTGCGGTTGATCGTGCGCTCGATCATATCGAAGGATGCCGATCGCAACGGCGCGGTCTTTCGAGCGGAGGACGAAGTGCGGAAGCAGACTGAGGCGGCGCCGCAGATGCAGTTTCTTTCCACGGCGTCCGATGCGTTGAGGCGGGGACTCGCATCGATGCCAGGCGTGGAGCTCACCGATCTGCGGCGAGATCGCGGCGATTCAGTCGACGTTGTGACGGCGGTCGTTCGAACTCCGACCGCACTCACACCCGCTCAGGTCGATTCGCTCACGACGCCATTGCAAACTGCACTCGGACAACCGGTCGTCTTGGTGGTTAGATCCGTGATCACGCGCGATGCGGATCGGACCCGGTATCTGAACGAGCCCATCGACAGCGTCAAAGCGCCAACGCCGGCCGCGCGGCGTCGACGTTGACCTGACGGCGAGCGAGCCGCCGCCTCCGCGCCGCATTGCAACCTCCTGGGATCAACTCTTCTCGCCACGGGCGGGCGCCTCGACTTCAGACGGGAGATTCCGCCAGCCCAACCTTCCACAACAGCCGTTGCATGGTCAAGCCCTGCACGAGAATGGAGAGCACGACGACTCCGAACGTAAGCGTGACGAGGAGTTCGCGATTCGGAAAGTCGAACGGAAGTGACAGCGCCAGCACCATCGACAGCGCTCCCCGCAGGCCACCCCACGTCATCACCGCCAGCCAGCTCCTGGGAACACGCTCGCGAGTCCGACTCAACACGCCTCCCACCGCGAACACCACTGCCCCCCGCGCAATGACGACGGCCAGGAACGCGATTGTTATCTCTGGCCATGCGCGGAGCAGCGCGGACGCGGATACTTCGGTTCCAATCAGCAGGAAAATCACTGAGTTGAGCGCGAATGCCAGATACTCCCAGAACGCGCCCAGGGCAAACCGGGTTTTGCGCGACATCCCGACGCTGCGGCCGTGCGAACCACAATACATGGCGGCGACGACAGTAGCTATTACACCTGATACGCGTGCCTGCTCGGACAGGGCAAAAGTGCCATAGGCGGTGATCACGGTGATCGTGATTTCGATTACGGCATCGTCGATCTTCGCGATCAGCCTCGACGCGAGCGTGCCCAGCGCGAAGCCCAGGAACGCACCGCCTCCAACTACCACTACGAATTGAAGAAGGAGCTGGCCGGTGCTCGTCGCGGTTCCGGCTACGACCGCAAGGAGCAGCGAGAGAAGCACAATGGACGTTCCGTCGTTCATCAGACTCTCGCCTTCCACCAACGTTGCAAGCCGGTGTGGAACATGCAGCTCGCGGAATATGGCTACCACCGCAATGGGGTCCGTCGCCGCCACGAGAGCCCCGAAAACCAGACCTTCCCGCAGGGTGAATCCGGTCCCCGGTGAGAATGCCGAGATTGCGAACGCAGTACCCGCGCCCGCGAGGAAAATGGCAACCATCACGCCGGGTATCGCCAGGGCCGTGATTGTGACCTTGTTCTTGAGAAAGATCTCGACATCCATGTTGAACGCCGCCTCGAACAGAAGGCCGGGCAGGACGATGGAGAAGAGGAGCTCGTGGGTCAGACGCGGTGGCTCGATCAGGTGTGTCGCGCCCAGTACCATTCCCGCGATTACCAGTGCCACCGTGTAGGGCACTTTCATCCATCGCGCGACGATCGCAGCCGCGGTCGCAATCGAGAACAGAATGATCAGGGTTGTCTCAACGTGCATCGCGTGCCTGGTACGGGTTTGTCTCTTTGCCTGCCGAGTCGGACGTCGCCACGATTGTGGTGAATTCTACCAAAAGTCGCTCGCGGTCCATCCATCCACTCCGCGCTCGTAGCGGAAAATCCAGCCTCGATACACCCCGAGATCACCGATTCGCCAAATGGGTCGATACGCTCTCAACAAGCATGACGGAGGTTCGCGGAATCGGCCCGGGCGGCAAAGTGAGGCAAGAGATCTGCGGCTTCCCGGGCGGCCTCGGACCTGGTGGTGCCGTTGGTATTAAAGCGAACCGAGAGCGCCGGTCCGACGGCACGCCAGACCTCCTTTTGCGAGCTGATCTCATACACCTCCCCGGAGTCGCCCGCAACCATTGTGACCGCCTCCGAGCCGGCGATCGCAGCTGTCGCGAGAAGCGCGGCTCCCAGGAGCGCGTAACGCTGCGGTGACAGCGATCGCGAGGACTGGGAAAAATCAAACCTTGATCGCGCTATCACCTCAGTAAGCCTGGTCCCATTCCGCCGATAGCCTGATTGCGGAATCGATTATTCCGACCATGCTGTAGGTCTGGACGAAGTTTCCCCACAGCTCCCCGGTGATCGGATCGATGTCCTCCGAGAGCAAGCCGTGCGGATTGCAGCGGGCAAGAACCTTCTCGAACAGAGCGCGCGCTTCGTCCCGCCGCCCTGTTGCCGCCAGGGCGTTGATGTACCAGAAGGTGCATACGATAAACGCGTTTTCGGGCGCGCCGAAATCGTCCCTCTCGCTGTAGCGGAAGATGAAGTCTCCGCGCTTCAGGTCGCGCTCGATCGCGTGCACCGTGCCGACGAATCGCGGGTCGTCCGCGGCGAGGAATCCGACTTCCTGCAGGCGCAGCAGGCTTGCATCGAGCGTGTCGCCGTCCATCGTTCCGACGAAGGTCCCGAGTTTCGCGTTCCATGACCTTGTGCAGATCACCTCGTGCATCCGATCGGCATGCGCGCGCCAGTGCTTCGCGCGATCGCCGAGTCCGAGATGTGTTGCGATCCGGGCGAGGCGATCACAGCCGGCCCAGCACATCACGCTCGAAAAAGTGTGGACACGAAGCTTTCCGCGGAGCTCCCAAATGCCCGCGTCGGGCTGGTCGAAGAGCCTGGCCGCATGCTCTCCCAGCGCCTCCAGGCGAGGGAAAAGTGTGTCGTCGCCGCGACGGACCAGCCGACGGTCGAAGAAGAGGTGAGGCGCGGCGAGTATTGCGGCGCCGTAGACATCATGCTGCACCTGCCGATGAGCCTGATTCCCGACTCTGACAGGACCCATCCCGCGGTATCCCGAGAGACACGTCGCTTCGCGTTCGTCGGGAACCGAGCGTCCATTGATTCCGTAGAGCGGCTTGAGGATTCCATCCTCCGCGCCCGCGACGATGTTGAGAATGAACGCGAGATAGCGCTCCATCGTGCGGGTGGCACCGAGACGGTTGAGCGCGTTGACCACAAAATAGGCGTCGCGAATCCAGCAGTACCGGTAGTCCCAGTTGCGCTTGCTGTTCGGGGCCTCCGGAAGGGATGTAGTCACTGCCGCGACGATGGCGCCCGTATCCTCGAAGACGTTGAGCTGAAGCGTGATCGCGGCCCTGATCACCTGGTCCTGCCACTCGAACGGAATCGCCAGCATCCGCACCCACTCGCGCCAGTGCGAAGTCGTCTCGTCCAGAAAGTGGCGAGCGATCTCCGCCACCGAGCCGTTGACCGTTTCGTCCGGACCGAGGAGCAGCGTCACGGAATCTTCGAGATAGAACGGATTCTCCTCGAGGACAGCGGTTGTCGATACGTCAGTCGTGAGCCGCAACACAACCTCGCCGCCGTAATATCGAATGTGGTTGCTTCCGATCGTCGTGCGCGGCCGCTCGCAGCCGTAGTCCCGGGCTGGCCGGAGCTCGATCTGAACGCGAGGATTGCCCGCGATCCTGCGCACCTGGCGGACCATCATCATCGGGCAGAACAACCGGCCGAACTGACGGAACCGCGGAGCAAAATCGATGATCTCGATGGCGGCGCCGTCCGCGTCGTATGATCTCGTCACGAGAATCGGCGTGTTCATCAGGTATTCCTGCTCCGTTCTCACCGAATCGACGAGTTCGATACGGAACAGCCCGATCTCGTCCCCGCGATCTTCGCCCCCATTCAGAAGAGAGCAGAATGCGGGATCACCGTCGAGCCTTGGAAAGCAGGCCCATTTGATCTCGGCCGTCGGGTCAACGAGAGCGGCAATCGTACCGTTGCCGATCAGGGCGAGGTCGAGAGAGGAGGAAGGCGATGTCCCATTTTTCCGCGGGCGTGCGCTCATTCCTCGTCCCGTCGCTCGAGCCACGCGTAAACCGCGCGCACGTCGGCCAACCGCCACCGCGCCGCTGTTGGACCGCCGCCCACCTTGATGGAATGTCCCCCCAGGGCATTCACCCTCACGAAGCCGTGCTCATCGGTTACATCGTCGCCGACGAATACGGGGGTGCGACCATGGAAGGGCGCCTCACGCATGAATTCCCGCACAGCTTCCCCCTTGTCCTTTCCGCTTGGCTTCAGCTCCACGACGCGCTTGCCCGACTGTAGAGCGAACTCCGGTCCGCACGCGGCCGCGGCCGCCCGCATCGTTTGATGCGCAAAAGAGGCAAGGGATGGCTGTTCGGACCTGCGCTCGACGAAGCTCATATCCTGCACGAGCACGATCTTGCCGGCAGTATCGCCGAACGGCGCGATGGGCTTGACCGAGATGAGCAATGGACCCTGTGCTTCGGTAAGAACTCGACCAGTCGGGTCCGAGAAACCGTCGAGGTTGGCGCAGCTGATCTCACCCGGCAACGGACCCGTCGCGACTGGCTTGCCCTGGGGCGTTCCGCAGAAGGCCATCGCAAACAGGCGTTCGTCCTGCGTTATTCGGGCGAAAAACCGGCGGATCCCCGGAGTGTCATTCGCCGCCACCAGGTTGTATAACGGCTCGTCGATCGTGTTCGCGACCAGCGTCGCTCTGAGATTCAGGTCCCTGACGAACCATTGAATCGTGAGCTTGTCCACGAGCGGCATGACCGCGTACGCGAGGGCCGTCAGGACGAGGACCAGCGGAACGATGAACCGGAGAGATAATCTCAAAGCGGAATCCCGAACATAACTCCTAGTCTAGTCCACACGCCCGGGAATGTGAACCTTGCACCCGGGATTTTCGAGCAGACCACTATTGACGCGAGCACCAATCGCGCCGTACGCTCTCTTTGGTGGGCCGGTGCGGATGGTGCATCGTGTGGGCTCAATCACTACTAGCGAGCGGAGGAGAAAGCGAATGAGAGGCGTCACCGGACTCGCCGTCGTGCTGGACGTAGTCCTCGCAGCCTTTGCCATTGATGTCCGCTCCATCGCCGCGCAGACTCGCACCGTGCAGCCCGTGCTCGGCTTCCCCGAGCAGGGGCTCGACGACCCCGCCGCGTACCAGGGCTACCAGACGCGCTTCTTCCGCGACACGAAGGGCAACGTCGTCCAGATCTACCTCGATGCGCGGAGCGGGCGCGTCGTGAATCTCCTGCCGGACGCCGTGAATGAGAGCGTTGGATTCACCGCCCGCGACGCGACGGGAAAGCCGATTCGGTTGGAGTGGGGATCGCCCGACGCGATCGTGTCCCAGGTTGGGAATCGGCGCACGATCGAGTACCAGCTCGTTGCGAATACTCCCCAGGTGGTGATCGGCTGGATTCTGCTCGGCTCAATGCGGGTCGAACGGGATCTTGGCTATTCGGGACGTCAACTCGAGCCGTTCGACTGGCCGACGTTCAGGCTACGCGAGCAGGAAGAGCTGATTGCAAATCTGGATCGCCTCGATCCGGCCGAGCGGCAGCGCCAACTGGGATTTCTCAACGCGGGGTTGACGTCCACCCTGCGGGCGAGGCTCGAGCCCGATCTCATCACCACCGGGGTGCGCGACCGGCGCGGCGTGACAGCGTTTCAGACGACGCTTGACGGAAAAACGAATCTTCAGCTCGACTTGAGTCCCGATCCGCGCGACGCGTCCATCCTGGTGACTCTGCCGATCGTCTCCTTCAGCGCCAACACCAATCGTCCGATCAGGTTCACCGTGCGCGTGACGACCGACGCACCACCGCTTACTCCGCTTGCCCGCGATCAAATCTTTAATGCGGCATTCCTTCGATTCCTGAACGACGCGCGCGTCGCCGCCGATCGCGCACGCGGTAACGCGGCAAAGAATGCGCAGGCCGCCGCGACCGTCTCCCGCTACCGCCAGCTCGAGCGCGACGTGCGTGGGACCGAGCTGCTCAGCTCCAAAGAGAAGCTGATGGCCGGGCTCCCGAACTACGCGACGTACTTCGGCCGCGACATGATGATGACCTCGCTGATGATGCAGCCGGTCTGGACCGACGCCATGCCCGAGTTCGTGATCGCGAGCGCGCTGAGAAAGCTTGGCCCGGAGGGAGATGTCAGTCACGAGGAGGCGCTGGGAGGGCAGGCGATCCGCGAGAATTCCGCGGAATACAACGCGCACATGGCGGAGTATTTCCGTTTGATCCGGCGTGGAAGTCGAGCTGCGGCCGACACGGCGCTCACGCGCGCGCGTGCGCTGATTTGGGATTTGCAGAAGGTGCGTGAGAACTACCACATGCGCGACGACGAATTCCAGCTGCCGGTGGTCGTGGCGCGCTACCTCGGGAATCCCGCGATGCCGGCGGCGCGAAAGAAAGCATTCCTGATGGATTCGTCGGACGGGAGAGGGCCGCGGATCGGGCTCCTCCTGAGAGAGCTCGGACTCGTGGCGACGCTTGCCGCTCCCTACGCGCGCGATCCCATCGTTCAGAATCTCATCGGATCGCCGCGTCTCGATTCGACCCATTGGCGGTCGATCAGCTGGCGCGACAGCAACGCCGGCTACGCGAACGGCCGGTTCGAGATGGACATCAACGCCATCTGGGCTCCGCGCGCGCTCCAGTCGATTGCTGAAATCATCGCGTCGCTCCGCGCGATCGGCTTCACACAGAACGAGATCGCTGCCGTCGCGCCCGCGGGCGTGGCCGAGACGCCCCTTGGCGACCTCTCGCACGATCCGGTGTTCTTCCAGCGCGCGATTCAGAACTGGAGAGGCGCGGGGCGGCACTTCGTTGTCTCGCTGACGCCAGAGGACATCCAAACCAAAGTCGCGGCAAAGCTCCAGTGGCTTCCGGCGGCGGAGCGCGCGTACTGGCAAGGCGTGCTGTCTGCGACGGGCGCTGACAAGTCGCCGCTCGAGTTTCTCGCGATTTCGCTGGATTCCTCCGGCCGCCCGATCCCGGTGGTGAACACCGATCCCGCCACCTGGCTCTTCCTGAGAGATG
>DATBZT010000242.1:0-10964 GCA_036513055.1 Gemmatimonadaceae bacterium
GGCAAGCGCGACGCGATAACGAATCGCACCAATTACATCTGGCTGACTCCCGACTCAACGATGCAGCCAGCCGAGTGGAACGGCTTCTGTACCGAGTACTGCGGGACGTCGCACGCCAAGATGCGGTTCCGCGTGTTCACCGTTAAGCCCGACCAGTTTGCGAGCTGGGTGGCCAAGGAGCAAAAGCAGGCGGCGTTCGGCGCTACTGCTCCGGCCGCGGGCTCTCCGGCGGCGGGGACTCCGGCTCCCGGAGCGCCACCGGTTGTCACCCCGGTTCAGGGCGGTTCGGCTCCAGCCGACTACGCTTTCCCGGTGAATCTTCCGGCATTCGATTACGCCAAGCCGCACACGCCTGTACCGGCGGGAATGACGTTCACACCCGGCCTCACCGGCAACGCTCACCGGGGAATGCAGGTCTACTCGGCGAGCGCGTGCATTGGATGCCATGCAATCGCTGGCAACCCGGCGTCGATGGGTAACGTCGGCCCCAACCTCACACATTTCGGCTCACGCGCCACGATCGGCGCGGGCAGTTTCCCCAACACACCGGCGTATCTGGCGCTCTGGATCAAGAACGCCCGCGTCATGAAGCCGGGCGTCATCATGCCCACCCTCGGCAAGGACCAATTCGATCCGATACTGAAGACCAGGGTCACCACGGGCGGACTGGACGACCAGCAGATCGCTGACATCGTCGCTTACCTTTCGGCGCTGAAGTAAGAGGAATAACGGATGGCATCGACCACAGTTCCCACCACGCCCCCCCAGCACGCCGAGCCTGCATATGCAGGGCAGACGGGAGTGTGGAGCTGGCTCACGACGGTGGATCACAAGCGGATAGGAACGCTTTACCTCTATACCGCTCTCGTTTTCTTCCTCATCGGCGGGCTCGAGGCAGAGCTTATTCGGATTCAGCTTCAGGGCCCGAATCGCCATTTCGTATCGGCGGAGCTGTACAACCAGCTTTTCACGATGCACGGCACGACGATGATCTTCCTCGCGATCATGCCGTTGTCGGCGGCGTTCTTCAATTTCCTCATTCCGCTCCAGATCGGTGCGCGCGATGTCGCCTTCCCGAGACTGAACGCGTTCAGCTACTGGGTGTACCTGTTCGCCGGAATCTTCATCACGCTTCCGATCCTCTTTCAGGTGGCGCCCAACGGTGGGTGGTTCGGATACGTTCCTCTTACAACGAGAGACTTCTCCGCCGGAATCAACATCGATTTCTGGGTGATCGGCCTGCAGATTCTCGGCATATCTTCGCTGGCGGCAGCGTTCAACTTCATCACTACGATCATCAATCTCCGGGCGCCGGGCATGACGCTGATGCGCATGCCGATGTTCACCTGGATGTCGTTCGTCGTGATGTTCATGATGATCCTCGCCTTCCCCGTCATCACTGTCGCGCTTGTCTTCCTGCTGTTCGACCGGTTCTTCGGCACGAACTTCTACGCCATCCACGCCGGCGCCGATCCGCTTCTCTGGCAGCACCTGTTCTGGATCTTCGGGCATCCCGAGGTCTACATCCTCATTCTGCCGGCGTTCGGCCTCGTGTCCGAGGTGCTGCCAACGTACTCGGGAAAGCCGCTCTTCGGCTATCCGGTGATGGTGTACTCCGGCATCCTCATCGGCGTGCTTGGCTTCGGCGTCTGGGCGCACCACATGTTCGCCGTGGGACTGGGCCCGATTGCCGACAGCGCCTTCGCGCTGTCTACGATGCTCATTGGCATTCCCACGGGAGTGAAGATCTTCAACTGGATGGCGACGATGGCCCAGGGGTCCATCCGCTTCACCACCTCGATGATGTTCGGCATCGGGCTCGTGGCGCTGTTCACCATCGGCGGCATTTCCGGAGTGATGCACGCCTCGCCGCCGGCTGACCTGCAGCAGACCGACACGTACTTTATCGTCGCGCATTTCCATTACGTGCTGTTCGGCGGGTCGATCATGGGAATCTTCGCCGGTATCTATCACTACTTCCCGAAGATTACCGGCCGCCTGATGAATGAGACCCTCGGGAAGTGGCATTTCTGGATCAACTTCGTCGGCATGAACCTGACGTTCTTCCCGATGCACTTCTCCGGAATGCTCGGTATGCCGCGCCGCATCTACACCTATGACGCCGGTCAGGGCTGGGACACATACAACCTGATCTCGAGCATCGGCGCCTACATGCTGGCCGTTTCGACGACGATCTTCATCTACAATTTCTTCGTCAGCCGCAGGCGCGGAGCGATTTCCGGTCCCAATCCCTGGCACGCCGGAACTCTCGAATGGAGCATTCCGTCGCCGCCGCCGGAGTACAACTTCGCCGTCGTCCCCACCGTCACGTCCCGTTATCCGCTATGGGAAGGGAACGAGACAGACATGGAGAGCGCGCGGATCAACGCCGAGGAAGGCAAGAGCGCCGCCGAGATGGGGATCGTTCTTCCGTACAACACGATCAAGCCATTGATAGCCGCCTTCGGACTGATCGTGATGTTCTGCGGCCTGATGACCACGCGCGTTCTCATCTTCGTCGGCGCCGCCACACTCGTGGTGAGCCTTTACAGCTGGCTCCTGAGCCCGCTCGAGCCGGAGCATCACTAGAAAATGTCCGCACCAGCTGCGCACCATTACACGTCCACCGGCCTCGACAGCCGCAAGGTCGCTATCTGGGCCTTCATCGGGTCGGAGTGCATGCTGTTCGTGTCGCTCATATCCACCTACCTCATCTACAAGGGGCGAAGCAGGGTCGGGCCGTTTCCGCACGAGACGTGGATCGACCCCGCAAGTGGCCACCACTTCCGTGCGATCCTCAACATTCCCGTCACGTCGGCGTCGACCTTCACGCTGCTGATGTCGTCGCTGTTCATGGTGCTGGCGCTGTCCGCGGTGCAGAACAAGAACGTTCCCAAGCGCACGACGAGCGACAGAATCCTCGGATCGTCCAAGCTCTGGCTCTGGGCGACGGCGCTTGCCGGTTCGACATTCCTCGGTTTCCAGGCGTTCGAGTTCACTTCGTTCGTCCACGAAGGCCTGACCATCCGCACTAACCTGTTCGGCTCTTCGTTCTTCACGCTCACCGGATTTCACGGCGCGCACGTCACCGCCGGCGTCATCTGGCTGCTGACCCTTCTGTCGATCGACTACAGACGCGGCCTCGGTCCAAACGATGCGCTGAACGTCGACATCGCTGCCCTGTACTGGCACTTCGTGGACGTCGTCTGGATTGCGATCTTCACCCTCGTCTACCTGATCAAGTAGGAGCCGATGCAACAGGATACAACGCATACCGACATGACAGGCGACCCGGTTGAGGCCCACGCCGAGCATCACCATCCGGGATGGTCGACCTACTGGAAGGTCGCGCTCATTCTCACGCTTATCACGGTTGGCGAAGTATGGATGTACTTCTCGCCGGCCATCGTCGCATCCCGTGGCTTCGTACCGGCATTGCTGGTCCTCTCGGCGCTCAAGTTCGCCATCGTCGTGGCGTTCTACATGCACCTCAAGTACGACCACAAGCTGTTCCGGGCGCTGTTTACCGGCCCGCTCTTCATCGCCGCGTGCACGCTGATCGCGCTGATGTTCCTCTTCGGGCATCTGTCGGCCAGGCTCGGACACTAGCGGTCATGCCGGTTCTCGCGATGCTCCACCCATTCACCCAGCTCGGGTGGCTTGCGTGGTCGATTCATCCGAGCACTGTGATTGGCCTGGCGGCACTGGGCGCGATCTATCTCTGGCGCGCAGGTCAGGCGAAGGCGGACGAGACGGTACACGGCGCGCGCAAGCTCTCGTTCTTCGCGGCGCTGTTCGTGATCTTCGCGTCTCTCAACGGTCCGCTGCACGACCTGAGCGACGATTACCTGTTCAGCGCGCACATGGTGCAGCACCTGCTGCTGACGCTGGCCATGCCACCCCTTCTCATCGCCGGAGTACCCGGGTGGATGTTGCGTCCCCTGCTTCGCAACCGGGTCATCGGAGCGGTAGCGCGATTTGTCACGAGGCCGCTCATCTGCTTCGCGATCTTCAACATCGTCATCGCGGCCTGGCACATCCCCGGGCTGTACAACATGGCGATGGCGAATCACAACATTCACATCGTCGAGCACCTGATGTTCATGGCTGCCGCGGTATTGATGTGGTGGCCGCTGATGAGCCAACTGCCGGAGTTGCCACGGCTCGCTTATCCGGGGCAGATGCTCTACTGCTTTCTGATGACCCTGCCGATGTCGATCGTCGCCATCTACATAACGCTGGCCAACCGCGTGCTCTACCCCGCGTACGCATCGGCGCCGCGGATATCATCGCTGTCCCCGATGGACGATCAGATGCTCGGCGGACTGATCATGTGGATACCCGGCGGGCTGATCTTCGCGCTGATCATGACCGTGGTTTTCTTCCGGTGGGCTGCGCGCGGCGAGGACAGTACGGCTGGCGCGCAGGTGGACTGGAAGCCTGTTACGGTCAACCGTTAACGGATCACGCGTCTTCCCCGGCGAGCGCAGCGCCTATGTCGCGCTTGAGCGCCGGGTGTCGAACCCACATGAACCATCCCATCAGACCCACCGCGAGAAGGTTCGCGATGAAGATCTGATACCACGCGAGGCTCCCGAACGCGGACTCTGTGAGCAGACCCGCCAGCTCGTACGCGCCGGCCTCGATCATCACAAACAGCACCAGAAACCCGGCGAGAACGGCCGGCGTACGGGCGGATTTATGAACCACCCAGGCCACGATGATGCCGACGAGAGCGAACGCGACATAGTGGAAGAGGGTATAACCGATGACATGGGTCGCCATCGTATCAGGCATTGCCGGCGGCTTGCTCAGGATACTTATCAGGCCGCGGCCGAGAAGATCGGGTGTGTAGAGCGGATGACCCGCAACGGTGTCGACAATCAGGAACCAGACAGCGATGGCCGTCGCCCCAAGGCAGCCGGCCAAGATGCCTTCACGAATTGAATTATGTCGATCGGCCATTGTCGTCCTCAGTCGTCCGTGCATCGGGAAGTTATCCAAACCCCCGGCGTTTGCCTAGCCGATTGGGGACTACCCAGCACGCACAAGTTTTTTCAGTGGTGTGAAATTCACATTTGCCCCTGCGCACACCGTTACGTTGATACCTGGCACTCAAAGAGAATAATGCTGCAACGAAAGCTGCGTTTCATGGTCGTGTTCCTTCTGGCATCGCTCGTCGCGGTCTCGTCGGACGGCCAGACCCGTCGAAAGAGCACAAAGAAAGCCGCCACGTCAGCCGCTTCCCGGGCCAGGGCCAAGAAACGGGCGGCGAAGAGGTCCCGTAAACCGGCGGCGCCCGCAGTGCCGGTGGTTCACTACACCACGCCGCGCACAGTGGAGTCGCTGGCGGCCGATCTCGGGTCGATGTCCAACCGGATCAGAAGCGGTGAGTTCGGCATCATGGTCGTTTCGCTGACGAGAGGCGATACCCTCTACTCACACAACGCCGGAACGCCGCTGATGCCGGCGTCGACGATGAAGATGCTCACCACCGCGGTGGCGCTGGACCGGCTCGGCCCGAAATACCAGTTCAGCACCGACGTGCTGTATGACGGGACGCTCGCCCCGGACGGGACGCTCCACGGAAACGTCTACCTGAAGGGCGACGGCGATCCATCACTTTCCGGCCGTTACCTTCGGGGCGGCCCCGAAGCCCCGATAAAATTCCTTGTCGAGCAGCTCACCGCGCGGGGAATCAAGCATGTGACCGGCGAGGTGGTGGGCGACGCATCCGCGTTCGACGACCAGCGTGTTCCCGAAGGATGGCTCACACGCTACCTGCAGTCGGGCTACGCCGCGCGCGTCTCGGCGCTCTCGCTGAACGAGAATCTCGTGTGGGTGACGATCGCGCCCGACGGAGTGCGTCTCGAGCCGGCGACGAGCGCGATACCTCTCATGAGCAACGTCCGCACGGTGGCCGGAAGCGGGGCAAAACTAACCATCCGCAGGTCGACCGACGGCACGATTTCCGTCTCGGGAACCATCGGCTCCCGCTCGCTGCCGCGCAGGTATGTGTACGTCGTCGAGGATCCGGCGCGTTTCGCTACCGGCGCGCTTCATAGCGCGCTCATCGCAAATGGAATCGCCGTGGACGGCGATATCAGGATCGGCACGACTCCGGCGAGCGCCGTGAAGATAGCCAGCATCCAGTCGCCGACACTCGACCGGATCATTTCGACAATGAACCGCGAAAGCATCAACCATTTTGCCGAGCTGCTGCTGCGATCCGCCGCACGGGGCTCGGACAAAAAGGTGCAGGGCAGCGTCGCCAACGGCCGCGAGCTGATGCGCCAGTTCTTCGCCAACAAGGTGGGCGCTGATTCGTCGACGCTCCAGGTGTTCGACGGCAGCGGCCTGTCCACTCTCGACCGCGTCACGCCGCGAGCGATGGTGCAGATGCTCGGCTATGCACACCGTGCCGAATGGGGCCCGTGGTTCCACGCGTCGCTGCCTGTGGCGGGCGAATCGGAGCTGCTGCGCCGGCGGATGAAGGGCAGCCCCGCGCAAGGCAATCTTCACGCGAAAACCGGGACGACGAACGACGTCATCGGACTTGGTGGTTACGTGACTGCCGCCGATGGCGAGGTGATTGCTTTCTCGTTCATCTACAATGGCACCGACCGCTGGACCGCAAAGTCGATGACTGATGTGATGGGCGAGACGCTGGCAAACTTCGCGAGATGAGCGTACGGCCGTAAGATGTCTAGGTTGAAGTTTCCCGGATGTTGATCCCCCGTTTTGCGAGCTCGGCAATGTACGGCTTGGCGGGAACACATTCGTCGGGAGTGTGCACTCCCTTAAGTGTGATATCGCCGCGCGCCTGCATCTGGCCGGTGATCGAAAGCGAGTAGCCGGTCGTGCGCATCATGGCGCTGATGCCGTGCTTCTCGTCGAAGTAGTCCACCAGCTCCCAACTGATTGTTGTCGGCTTTCCGGATTTCATTCCGCGCACTGTCACGCGCAGCGCCACCAGGTCGTGACTGCCCGGCTTGGTTAGATGAGGTCCCATCACCGCGATGGCGACGTCGCGCGGCGAGACATGCCCGCCTTTCACGTCGATTGGATCCTGATCCAGCAGACCCAGATCGCGGATCGCCTCCATGATCACGGCGTGGCCCGGGTAGCGAAGCGTCTTGTATTCCATCGACGGGATTTTGCCTTCGTACCGGAAGGCCATTGTCGAGAGGCCGCCGGCAGTGTGGAACGCTTCGAGCTCGCCCACCGGCGCATCGAACACCACCGGCTCGCGCTCCGACAGTGCCTTTACCTGCGTCCGCACTCCATTGCGGACGATCCACGAAAGGGTCGTGTAGTAATCGAGCACGCCTTCCAGTGAATAGACGATCTGGTAGTTGAGCGGGGGCTCAGGGTGTTGCGGCAGGCCGCCAACGAGAATCTTTACTTCGTCCACGGTATCGAGCCGTGAGATGCCGTATTCGGCCAGAATGTTGACCATTCCCGGCGCGAGACCGCAGTCGGGAATGACGGTGATTCCCTTCTCTCGCGCTTTGGCATCCAGCTCTTTCTGCTCGAACACGATCTCCGTGTTTCCGCCGAGGTCGCAGAAATGGACGCCGGCGGCAACAGCTTGCTTCGCCAGGTCGAGATTGAAGTAATACGGAATGGCGCTCATGACGGCGTCGGACTGCCTCATCAGAGCACCAACCGCTTCCTGGTCGCGAACGTCGAGTGGGGTTGGAATGAGCCGCTTTCCGGAGTACGGGCTCAGGAAGTCCGGAAGGTGCTCCATGTGAAGGTCGGCAAGACGGACTTCCGTTACCTCGTCGTTCTGCAACAGATCATAGGCGCACGCCGAGCCTTGAAGCCCGGCACCAAGAACCAGCATTCGCATCAGATTGTTCTCCGTTTGTCCAGCGAGTGAACATGCCGAAAGCTAACCGTGTCCCATATGCTCCCGTTACCCCGGCTCACTCGTTGCAGTGGCAAAACGCATGGCAATCGGCAATCATGGCGAAGCGTGGCGCGCAAACCTCGTCACGTCTCACGAAGGCATTCGACGCATTCTCGAGAGCGCGAAGCGCATCGCGGTGCTCGGAATAAAGATCAAGCAAGACAGGCCAGCGTACTATGTGCCCGAGTACGCGCAGCGTGCCGGATACGGGATAATTCCAGTCCCGGTTTACTATCCGGACGTGAAAGAGATACTCGGCGAAAAAGTCTTTCGTAAAGTCGCCGACATTCCGGGAGAGGTGGACATCGTCGACGTTTTTCGTCGCTCTGAGGACATCCCGCCGCATGTCGACGATATCATCGCCAAAAAACCGAAAGCAGTGTGGTTTCAGTCAGGGATTCGCAACGACGGGGCTGCGGAGGACCTGGCGAGAGCCGGCATCGAGGTGGTGCAGGACGAGTGTCTCATGGTCGAGCTCCGCCGAATCGGCAAATAGGCCACAGAAACACAGAAACACAGAAAGCCACGGGGTGCTGCGAGCAGTCGGGTCGGTAGGCAGAGCCTTTCTTTTTGATTTTGCACGGCAACAGCAACGGCAGCTTCAACTGCGCCGCGATTTACAGGCAACGGGTGCAGTTAAGAAAAAACCCCCGCAGTATTCTGTGTTTCTGTGTTTCTGTGGCAAGCCTTGGTTAGTTCCAAGAAATCACCACGCCACAGTATAGACCACCGCCTCGACGGGGATCTCGTTGGCGACGGCATTTCGGCGTGGCGCGAGCGCGACGATGTAGCGGCCTCCCCGGGTAGCGACGAGTGCCTTTCCTGAGCCGATCGTGACTGGGGCCGCATCAGCATTCGCTCCGGCGGTTGTTTCGCGCGCCGTAATCACACCGCGCTGGCTCTCGATTGAAAAAGTCCGCTTGCCCGATGTCACCGGGATTGGTGACGCACCACTCATGTCCACGGGAACCGACAGGTCGAGCACCGGACCTTTCGTCCACCGCGACACGGCGAGAAAAGCGCCGGCGGGCAGGGTGCCATGCAGTGCACCTGTTTTCGGGTCGAGTGCCGCCCACGACTCGGAGTTCTCGCTGTCCTCTGCCCTGGCCGGGTTGTTTCCGAGCGCTATCGTCGAGCCGTCAGTGGTCCATCGCACTTGCCAGCCGCGAGCGATCGGGAACGTTCGCGGCGCCGCGGCGTCGCTGGCGTTCGGTGCGCGAATGTCGGCCGGAATGCGGATGATTCCCGGCTGCGCGATGGCCCGCGCCACAGACATGCCGCTCGACGCAAACGATCCCTGGATCACGGTGGTGGTGTCCATCCCGGTTCGGCGAGCAAGTGCGATCCACGCGTCCGGAGGGACGGTATCGGTTTCAGAACCGCGTACGACATAGGCGCGGGAGAAGGCAATCGACTGCCAGTCGGGCGACGGCGCGACATCCCAGACGCTGTCCATCCGCGCTTGAAAGTTTCGCGTCTCGCTCCCGAAGAAAAACCCATTTGGCACCGGCTCGTTCTCGACGCCTGCCGGATCGACGACCACGAGGATCGCCGCGCTGTCGGGAGACAGCACCCACCTCACGCGGGAGGTCATTCCATACGTGCCCTGATTCACGGGCGTCGCGCTGATTGTCGGATTCACGCGAGACGTCGCGCTGTCGCTGCGGCCGGATTTCGCGCCGGTGTCGCACGCGGTTGCGGCGAGAAGGGCCAGCGCGAGGAGAGGTCGCACCGAAAGATCCGCGACACGGCGCGGATAAGTGTTGTTCATCATCGAGCTTTGGTTTGAGGCACGGCCCGCGCGGCGCCCGGGCCGGAATCGATCAGCTGCAGACTAGGTTACGTCCGTTGCCCTTGGCGCGATAGAGCGCTATGTCCGCGGCACGGAAGAGATCCTCAACCGAATCCAGCCGGGGCGAGGGATATGTCGCGACGCCGATGCTCGTCGTGATGTGAACATTCTCGGCTTCGCCAATGCGGAATCCGAACCCCGCCACCTTCTCGCGAATCCGATCGGCAAACGCCATCGCTCCCTGCCGTCCCGTCTCGGGAAGCACCACCACAAACTCCTCTCCGCCATACCGGGCGACCATGTCGACGCTGCGCACCGCGCGCTGAAGGAGTGTCGCCACCAAAGCCAGCACATCGTCGCCGGCCAGATGCCCGTAAGTGTCGTTGATCAGCTTGAAGTGGTCGAGGTCGATCAGGAGCATGGAAAGCGGCGCGTTGTACCGCCGCACGCGTTCCATCTCCGTAACCAATCGAATGGTCAGCGCCCGGCGATTCACCAGCTGCGTGAGCGGATCCGTATGAGCGAGCGCTTCGAGGCGCGTGTTGTCGGCACGTGCGGTCTCGATGGCGTGGGCGCGCTGAATTGCCGCGACGCCACTGCGCACAACCGTCGATGCAAACTCGACATCAGCGGCATCGAAGCGCGGCTCCTCGCTCGTGCGCCTGAGAAGGAAGACTCCCCTGCTCTCGCGATCGATTGGAAATGGGAGCGCAATCACTGAACGAACCGTGATCTGTGTGCCGTCCTTTGCCCACCCGTCACGCAACGACGCGTAAAGAGGCGAAGATTCGAGATCGGGAATGAGCACCGGAATCTGACCATTCAGCGCGGCGACGACTTCAGGATAACGGTCGAGCTCGATCACCAGATCGTGCAGATACGGCTGTTCGAACGCGGTGGCGACGACTCCGGTGCGATCGCCGGGATGAGCGCGGATTACCGACGCATGCGACAGCCGAAGTGCCCGGGCCAGACGCCGGGCGAGAAGGTGGAATATCTCGTCGGTCGGCAGGTCTCCCATGACCTCGTGGAGGATGTCCACGAGATCACGCCGGGTCTCACCTTCGTCACGAACGCGCTGAAGCTCGGCTTCTGCATTTCGCAGCGCCGCTCTCAACAACTGCAGCTCGTTCAGGACCTCAGGTTCCAAGTAGCGCCTCGTCGCAGAGCCTACTCTTCGTCCGCAATGACTTCGACTTCGCCTTCAGGTAAAGCCGAGTCATCCCCCGTCACGTCCCCATCCTCCTCGGGAACCAC
>DATBZT010000243.1:0-8846 GCA_036513055.1 Gemmatimonadaceae bacterium
TCCGCGCGCGAATGCGGTCTACGTTATCTGCAGTGATCACGTTCTCGAGCGCGGAGGGAACCAGAACGTCGCAGTCGAGCTCGAGCGCGCCGGCAGACGTCGGAATGTCCCGGGCACCGGCAAAGCCAAGTATCGAGCCGGTTTCGCGCCTGTGAGCCATCACGCGGTCCACATCGAGCCCCTCATCGCTGAATATCGCGCCTTCTCGCTCGGCGAGCGCCACGAGTATGCCGCCGCCCTCCTGGATGAATTTCGCGGCGTGATATCCGACGTTGCCGAGTCCCTGAACTATCACGCGCTTCCCCTCTACTCCCGGCGCGAAGCCCATTGCTTTCATGTCTTCGCCGTAGCTGCATGCTTCGCGCAGCGCGAAGTAAACGCCGCGTCCCGTGCTCTCCGCGCGTCCGCGCACGCCGCCCTGCGTGACCGGCTTGCCGGTGACGCAGCCGAGCGCGTCGATTGAACCCGGTGCCAGCGTCGAGTACGTGTCCACAATCCACGCCATCTCGCGCGCGCCCGTGCCGTAGTCGGGCGCGGGCACGTCAACGCCGGGACCGATGAGATTTTTCGCGAACAGCTCGTACGTGTAGCGCCGGGTGACACGCTCGAGCTCGTCAACGGAATACTTCGTGGAATCGATGCGCACCGCACCCTTTGCTCCTCCAAATGGCACATCGACAAGCGCGCACTTGTAGGTCATGAGAGCAGCCAGAGCAGACACTTCATCTTCATCGACGTTCGGCGCGAACCGGATGCCGCCTTTTGTAGGCAGCCGGTGCACGCTGTGCTGCGCGCGCCATCCATGCATTACCTCGATCGTCCCGTCGTCGCGCTTGAGTGGAAACGAAATCCGGAAAACGGAGTTGCACGCCTTGATCTGGGACAACAGTCCCGGCGGATAATCGAGGTGCGCGGCGGCCTTGTCGAAGTACTTGTTGACCTGCGCGAACATCGGGATGTGTTCAGTGCTCATATTGCCTCTCGATTAGAACCTGATGCGCGACCCATGGCCTTTCCCCTCTCCGCCACCCTTTACTGGCTTATCGGACATGTCGAAAGGCTCATAGGTGAGCGTTGACTCGAACGAGTTGCCGTCGGCAGCCAGGTTGATGCGCTCGGTTAGAATCCCACGGCTTGTCGGAAGCCAGCCCGAGCCGCTCGAAATTTCCTTGAATGATGCAGGGGGCTTGGTCTGATAAAAAACGTACTTTGCCTCAAACTTGTTTGGGCCAATTTCGTGCCACACACCATAGGCCGGTGGAACCGGAGGTGCGCCGTCATAGTCGGACGACTCCGTCATCGTTCCGCCCAGATTGAAGGAGTAGAGGAATCTGAAGTCCTTGATCGCAGCCATATCGCCGCTGCTGAACTGAAGTCTGTTCTCCCATGCGCCGACTAAAGGTGAGACGGCGGCCGGTGCAGGAGTGGAAGAGCCCGTGCATCCACCAAGCAGTAACAATGCGACGAAGAAAGGCGTACACGACCGCATCGTTTGACCTCCAGGAAGTTGATTCCTAAGACATGCGGTTATAGCGCCCCGCGGAGGCTGCGGCAAGGAACCCTTCCCTGACTCGGTAGCAAACCGCATACTCTTGGAACTATGCGCCTCAACCTAGCCACGCGTGCCACGTTCGCTCTCGCCATTGCGGTCTCCCTCGTCGCGTTTCGCTCCGCCGACAAGCGCCCCATCACCGAAAAGGATCTGTGGGCATTCGCCTGGATCGGCGATCCCCAGCTTTCACCCGACGGATCACGCGTTGCATACGCGAAAGTCGTCGTCGACAGAAAGCACACCGGCTACGAGACCTCTCTCTGGTCGGTTTCGACAAAAGGCGGAGACCTGCAGCGGCTCACCGCGGGCACACATGATTCGCAGCCGCGCTGGTCGCCCGACGGTACCCGGCTGGCGTTTGTGCGCTCGGTTGAGAAGGACGGCAAGCCGCAGCCGCCGCAGATCTTCGTCCTCTCGATGTCAGGCGGAGAACCGACTCAGATCACCGAGCTGACGAAAGGCGCAAGCAGCCCTCACTGGTCTCCCGATGGGCGCCGCATCGCGTTCGCGTCAGACATGTCGCCTGAAGACATCGCTAAAAGCGCAAAGGACAAGCAGCCAAAGCCCGCCGGCGATACGACTGACGCCGAGCACGAGTCCGACGTGAAGTACGTGACGCGGGCGGTGTACCGGTCGAACGATCAGGGCTATCTCGATCCACATCGCCCGACGCACATCTGGGTAGCCACACTGCCCACGTCGTCGGATGAAAAAATCACGCCTCGGCAGATCACGAGCGGCAAATTCGACGAAGAGGACTTCTTCTGGTCCAAGGACGGACGGGACATCGTCTTTACGACCACGCGCGTCGACGAGCCCGAGTACGAGCTCCCGCACAGCGACCTGTACCGCATTTCTGCAGATGGCGGCGAGCCGGCGCTCATCAACGCAGTGCCGATAGGTGTCAACGCGATGTCGCCAAGCCCCGATGGGAAGCGCATTGCATTTCGGTCGAACTTGAATGAGCCGGTCCGGTCATACGACGAGCCCGACCTCTTCGTGCTCGACCTCACGCCGGGCGCCAAGCCGAAGAATCTTTCCGCGGATTTCGACTACGACGTGGGCGGAGGTATCGGCGGCGACAACGCGCCGCCGAGGGCGGCGGGTGGCACCCGGCCCATCTGGTCAGCGGATGGCAATAGCATCGTGGACGTGGTGAGCATCACTGGACGCGCGAATCTCATGCGCTTCCCGGTCAACGGTGGAAAGCCGGTCGAGGTCACGAAGGGCGACCAGGCCGTGCAGCGCTTCAGCTCAGCGGGCGACGGCAGCACCATCACGATGCTCGTCTCCACTCCAACGAACATCGGCGACCTGTTCGTCGTCAGTGGAAACAGCGGAATTCCCCGTCGCATTACCGATGTCAACGCGAAGCTTTTCTCGCAGCTCGACGTCCCTGCGCCGGAGGAAATCTGGTACACGTCATTTGATGGAAGAAAAATCCAGGCGTGGGTTCAGAAGCCGCCGGGATTCGACGCGACGAAAAAGTATCCGCTCATCCTCAACATCCACGGCGGCCCGCACACAGCGTATGGATGGGTGTTCGACCATGAGTTCCAGTGGATGGCGGCAAAGGGATACGTGGTGCTCTATCCCAATCCGCGTGGCAGCACGAGTTACGGCCAGGAGTTCGGTAACATCATTCAATACAAGTATCCGGGCGACGACTACAAGGACCTGATGGCCGGTGTCGACGAGCTGATCAAGCGCGGGTACGTCGATCCGAAACGCCTCGGCGTGACCGGCGGCAGCGGCGGCGGAGTGCTCACCGACTGGACGGTGACGCAGACCACCCGCTTCAGCGCCGCCGTCTCGCAGCGCGACATCTCCGATTGGGCGGCGTGGTGGTACACCGCGGACTTCTGGCTGTATCAGCCGAGGTGGTTCCAAAAACCGCCGTTCGAGGATCCGAAGGATTATGCGAACCGATCAGCGATCACGTTCGTGGACCGGATAACGACCCCGATGGCCTTCATCCTTGGCGACGCTGATTTCAGGACGCCACCGGAGAGCGGTGGTGAGCAGCTCTTCCGCGCGCTCAAGTACCTCAAGCGGCCGACAGCGCTCGTGAGATTCCCTGGCGAGACGCACGAGCTGTCGAGAAGCGGTCAGCCGTGGCACCGCGTAGAGAGGCTGGAAGCGATTGTCGGGTGGTTCGACAAGTACTTGATGGGGAAGGACGTTGCTGCTTTCCGGGACGTCAGGTAACCGCTTCCCGGTGTTCCGTTTTTTATGCGGCCCCCTCTCCTCCAACTCGTGCTCTGGCCGGTATCCCCATCCTTCGGCAAAAGTCATCGCTGAACGCCTGAGCGACTCTCACCGCCCATCTCGCGCACCCAGCACCGAGGCACCGGTCCGGAAACCAAGGCACGTCAACCGAAACGAACGGGTTCGGCGGAAACTTTGTCCGCAGCCGTTTCTCGAGGCTTCGGCGCTTGCCTTTCGTGTCATCCCATTCTTCGGTGCTGCTCAGGAGAGCGTCACGCAGTCGTATCAGACTGTCGGCCTCCACAAATGGAGCCTTGCTCTCGTTGAAGCTGTCGGCGTCGGCAATCGACAACGCCACCTGATACCTGTGCAGCACGGGTGACCCCGTGACTTCAGGCCACATCCGCTGGAGCACGGCATTGGCGCGGGCCGGAAGACGCGGCTCGCCCGCCTCGTTGAGCTCCTGAAACTCGCGGTACAGCTCGTTGATCGATGCCTCGAGGAACGCCGCCGCCGAGAATACGGCGCCGGTGACGTAGGCGCGATGCCACCATCGCTCTTCGGCCGAGATCTGATCCTCACCACGGGTTTCAAGCGCATGAGCTGTCTCGGCAAAATGATGCGCCGAATAAAAGTGCTGGATGTGCAGGCCTTCGCGGCCTCCGGGGATGCCTTCGTCGTCCCCGTTCTTTTCAGCCGCCGATTCCGGCGCCAGCGGACCGAGCCGCCATTTCTGACTGCCGGACGGAGGCACTCCGGGCGGCGCTCCCGCCGGCTTCGCGTTGACAGTTCGGGTTGGTTTCTTCTTCTCCTCTAATGGCATTTGCGGCCGCCGCGGTCCCACACTCGCCCGTCGGTATCCAGAAACGCGTGCCGGTATTCCTTGGCGCCGAGCGTCAGCTTGAGGACGCCGAAGTATCCGTGGACCGCCGCAGCCGAGTTCGGCGCCGGCAACTCTGTCACGCCGCGCAGATCACCCCCGCCCGTTCCAGTAATTATTTCCTCGATGCCGTTTACCGAATCGGGCACGCCGGCTGGCGTCTGCGGCAGAAATCGCTCGTAGTGATGCTCGTGTCCGTTGAGCACCACGTCCACCCCTGCGTCAAAGAGTATTGTCCAAAGAACCTGAACCTCATGCGACGGTCCGTGAAAATCCCCGGAGCTGAAGAGCGGCTCGTGGAAATAGGCCAGCGTGCAGAGCTTGCTGTGATCCTTGAGGTCCTGCCGCAGCCAGTTCTCCTGTTCGCTCGCCTTGACGAACGAGGCGCGATCCATCTCCAGCTCGCTGTTCAGCGACACAACGTGCCAATCGCCGAAGTCATAGCTGTAATAACCCCGTCCCGGAGGTCCGGCACGGTCACCGAAATAGCTGAAGTATCCGGCGCCACGCCGGTTCTCGAAGTCATGATTCCCCGGGGAGGGGTGAATCGCGTTCATGATCCGCTTTGAGCCCCAGGACGGCGTGAAGCACCGTTCGAAAATGTAGGCCGGTCCTTCCGGTCCCGACGGATAGGCATTGTCACCCATCGTCACAACGGCGGTCTGGACATTGGCAATGCTGTCTTCTTTGAGAATTCCTTCAACCAGTGCCGCGGTCGCTTCATCGCCGCTCGTTCCGCACACCGCGATGTCGCCCGCGCCGACCATCACCACCGCGCCGCTCATCGCGACTTCAGAGGCGGGGGCATCCGCCGGCGGTGGGGGCGTGCGCTGTTGTGCAGTACAGCCGATCACGAGAATCGGCAGCGCTGCGATCAGCCTAAAACGCAAAGCCGAAACTGGAGATGATCCGCCGCTGTGAGTTATTGGTGATCAGAACGTTGAGGCTCGCGCCGGGATTGATAAGGCCGACCCAGAATCCGCCGCCTGCCCCCTTGTGCCATCCGCCCGGCGAAGCGCCGTCCACATAGACCTTGGCAACGTCAAGGAATCCAATCAATCCGACGTCGAGCGGAAGGATGAGAGGGAACTTGGCAACGGGAACTCTAAGCTCACTCGTACCATAAAGGGAAGCATCGCCGGCGTATCGCTGGCGCTCCTCGGTGCGAAGTGAGCTCGACCCGCCAACGAACGCCGCATCGAAGTACGGGAAATCGCCAAACAGCTTCTTGCCGCCGGCGCGGAGGGCCAACACTGGCCGGTTCTTCACCGGGAGCGTGATGAACGCCTCGGCAACCGCCGATACCGCTTCGTAAGCCTTCTTTACGTCCCACGTTGCGGGATATCCGGTCCCGCTGATGTCGAGCACCGCGCGAGGCGTCACCGTGTCCGGCACGTACCGGCTCTCGTAGTGCAGTTTTGCCTCAGCGCCCACCTGTCCAAAGTGCGGAAAACCGTAGGGCCGCTGCGCCGAGATGAAACGCCCCGCCAGGCTGTCGGTTTTCGTGTAACGAACGATCGGTCCGAGAGAAATCTCACTCTCCGGATTGAGCGAAAGCCCCACGGCCGGGCGGAAGCTGAACTGACTCTGCCTTACCTCGTACACAGTCCCGCGGAAATCGGGAACGTCGTTTCCAAAGCCGCGGAATTCCACCTGCTCGAGCTGGGACATGCTTGCATCGACGGGCAGGTGAAAGTCCGAGCCTTCGAATCGTTTGTCGATTCCGGCCGTGACGGCAAACCGCCCGCTCGTGGAGAGAGCGACATCGCCTTTCATCATGCTCGAGTAGGGCACGCTTCGAAATCCGTACACATAGCGCGATCCACCGACCTTCCCAACCACTCCGAGATTGCGCCCGGTCCGCAGGCTCCCATACGGCTTGACTGACGAGCCATAGTCCCGCTGCGGAGGAATCAGCTTTCCGTATGCGTGCAGCCATGGGCGGCGGTTGAAGGAATGATTGAGCGCGTCATCGACGTTCTTCTTGATGTCAGCGCTGTCCGCGGCGTAGTACACGTCACTGACATTCCCCACGTCGTAGAGGCGTGTCGGATTCCGCTGGCCACCTACAGTGGACTGATCGATGAGCGCGTTGTTGCCGTTCCCGCCGATCACTCGCACCAGGATGCTGCTTGGCACACTGCCCGTGACGAACGCGGTGTCGTCACCGCCATGCAGGTAGAGCCGGATCTCTCTCGTCTCACGAGCGTCGAAGCGACGGCTGAACCATGGAGGATTCTTTCCGGACTGGATCTGGACGTCGACCAGTCCGTTACCCGACCGGACAACGGTGGCCTTGTCGGCTGAATCCGTGGCGTGAATGTCGACCACAGTCGACAGTATGTTGTAATAGTTGTCGGCTGCCGCGCGGAGACCGTCACGCCGGGCCCTGAGCTTTGCAGCAACCACAGCCGACGAAGGCGCATACTGCGGGGGCATGGCGCGCATTGCGCTATCGATAACCGAGTTGGGGAGCGCATTCGCCACCGCGATCGCAACCGAATCCCAGACCGATCTGTCGAGGCCGACCAGCATGCGCCGGTCGAAATCCGTAGCGTTCGCGAACAACGCCGTGGGCGCAGGATAAATGCTGTCGAATGTGACGACGCTGGGAATCGCCTTCCGCGCCAGCTTCAGCAGGAATCCTCCATACGACACGAAAGCCTTGTCCCGGTCCTCGGCGATTGGAATCCATGGCACGTCGTCCTTCTTCCCAAAGCGCGCCCACTTCCACTGATCCGGATGACGATCATTGTCGCCAATGACCATGTCGAACAGTCGAGCCGTCAACATCTTCCGCGCGTCAACCTGGTCGAACGGATCGCTGTTTATCTCCTTCAGGAATTCTTCAGCGTCGATGATCTTGTCGGCGCCGGCAAAGGAAGGGGCATCTTTGGGAACTGCCGGATGTATCTCGATCTCCCCGAGCATGCCCGCGAACTCCTTTCGAAATTCGCCGAGGATGGGATCGTCCGGCATGACGGCCAATCTTCCCGTCGGGTGGAGAATGCCCACTGCATCCTCCATCGAAGCCGTTGCAGCGAAACCGGTTGGATGAGATGCGCTACCGGCGTCGCGGAAGACGTACCAGATGACGGTTCCCTCGAACTCTTTGGGAAGAACACCGACTCGCTTGTGAACGGACCGGAACACCCACTCCGTACTGTCGGCCGTAGTGAAACGGAGAGATATCGTCTGTGATCCTCCTCCCGTTTTCATCGGTTTGAGTCCGCCGGCGAACGAATGAAGATCGAGAACCGGCACCTTGATTGGCGTCGTCCAGGCATCCCGGTAGTTGTCGCCGAGAAACCAGCGGTGGAAACCGCCAGCAGCGAAGTCGGGTCCGGCGACTATTGTCACGCTATCCTTGCCGATCTCGGGCAAGGGAGCGCGTTGCGATTGCGCGCTCAGCGATGAAATGGCGACCAGCGGAGCGGAAATCAGAAAGGCAATTCGATACACGAGGCAGGTTGTTCTCATTTTGTCTGTTGTGGGGCGGTGCGCGATGGATGCCACCGGTAGAGAGTTATAGCGGCGGGTTTGGTAGTTGCTTCATCGCTCACCATGAGGATGCTGTCGCTGGTTATCGCTACGCCTTCGGGCTGGTTGTGGCCTTCGGGAAGGGGCATCGAGCGAACGAGCTGGCCGCCCCGCGTGACCTCGAGGAGCGCCTTGTCGGGGTGCGACGTGATGATGACGTAGTTGCCGGTGGCCGGGTCGATGGTGACATCCGACGGTCGCAGATCCTTCCAGCCGTTCGATCCAATTGCCTGTGCCTTTGGGATGGCGACCGTCGAGACCCTCGATGAATCGGGACCCTGAAGGCGCCACCGGTAGATCACGATCTGATCCTTGAGACTCTTGTCCTTGACGAGCTTGCATGGCATCACGAGCCAGTCGCTGTCTGCCTGGAAGACCATGCTCTCGAACTCGCAGTCCTTTCCAAGCCCGGTGTCGCGAATGGAGTACGGGACGTTTTCGCCGTCACCGCCTTCCTGGAATTCGTAAAGCCTGCCGTTGCTGGCGAGCAGGTAGATATTTCTGCCGGCGATGGTGATGGACTCGAAATCTCCATGCGGCGGACTCTCGCCCAGGTTGAACCGCTTGAGTATCACGCCGCCGCGTGGATCGATGACGTAGATCCTGCCGATCTCGTCGTCGTGCGCGAGAATCCGTCCATTAGCCGTGAGCGCGAGTCCTGAAATC
>DATBZT010000244.1:0-2348 GCA_036513055.1 Gemmatimonadaceae bacterium
CGCCAAGCGCCATCGTTGCGGCGGGAACCAGGCGCGCCATGTCGGACGTTCCAAACAGAACAGCCGATGCAGTGCCTGGGGCGACGTTCATAAGCAGAATCACGACGAACGCCGGCAGAAGTCCCGCGGCAAACGTCGCAAATGCGAACGAGCGCTCGCTGTACCCCGGAAGAGCACCGGCCCGAGCGATTGCCACGTAGCGCGGTGCCGCAATGCCAAGACCCATCACAAGTGGCAGGTAGAGCAAGCCAACTGCGCGGCGGCTCAAGGTGTACTCCCCGAACCCGACGACTCCCAGCAGCTGCGCGGCGAGCTTGAGCACGA
Organism: Gemmatimonadaceae bacterium; assembly: GCA_036513055.1. Taxonomy (GTDB): domain Bacteria; phylum Gemmatimonadota; class Gemmatimonadetes; order Gemmatimonadales; family Gemmatimonadaceae; genus UBA4720. Next base: position 325 of record DATBZT010000244.1, read on the forward strand.
GAATGCCGGCGGCCATCACCACCAGCTCTGTGACCAGTGTCCACGCCAGCTGGGCTCGCATCAGCGAATGTTGTAGCGAAGGCCGAGCATTGCGTTGACGTTCGCTGCGTCAGCCGCGAAATCGCGGTTGAAGTCGCGAACGAAGGTGAGCCCGGTCGTCACGTCGAACCCGCGCATGAACCGGGTTGTCTCCAGGCCCACTGCGTGCGTCACGTCCATCGAGTGTGGCTGACGCACGCCGAGGATGACGAAGTTGCCATCTTCCTGCTTCAGGTCGCGGACCCAGCTCAAGGTCCACCGGCCGTTCGACGTGTAGTGATCCACCGCCAGCGTCGATCCGGCCGCCGTCCCCACGCCAACCGGCGCACCCAGCAGCTGGCCGAGATACGTGTGACCCTGGCGCATCAGGCCGTGGAGGTAGATCTCGCCCTCCCCGCGGTAGCGACTGAGCGACGGCAGCTGGAAGTTGATCAGCTCGAAGCGAGCGGCGGTCATCGAATGTGAGTCGAGCGAGATGACTTTGCGCATCCCGATGTTGTACATGCGCGAGTGGTCCGGCTCCTGGGTCAGGTCGCGCAGGTCTTCACTGTGATCCTCTCTGCCGTATTCGGCGGAAAGCTCGAAGCCGCTGTGGGGCAGAACCCATCTTGCAAAGACTTCCAGCAGCTGATTGTCGGCGATTCCGCGCGCCGGATCCTCGCTGGGAAAACGCGGGTCGGGCGGCAGGTCAGGCGGCAGATTCTTCTTGAGAAATCCCTGAAACGCTTTTGTCAGGTAGCTGCTGGGAATACCTGATCTCGGCCAGATGGAGTGAAAGAAGCGGGCGCCTCCGATTTCCAGCCCGGTGATGCCGCGCACCTCTCCCACGAGCACAAACCCGGTGGTAAACCGTTTCCGGCCGGGCTCGGCAGGACTCGTGAACAGACTCGGACCCGTGACAGGCGAGTATTTGGACTGCGCCAGCTCGCCCCACATCAGGTTGCCGTGAATCTTCCCGATGAAGATGTTGATCGGCTCGCTCGTCCCGACGAACGCGTGCGGAAATCCAGCGGCATTGTCGCCGAGGAGCAACGGGTACTCGGTTCCGGGGCCCCAGCCCATGTTCGCCGTCGACACGCCGAATGTCACAATGGGGAGGTCGACGCGGAACGTGCTTTCGCCGGGGTCGAGCTGCGAATAGGGAGTGTCGCCGAAACGCTGTGGGTAGTCCACCCCACGGTGAGTCCCGTCGGCGAATGCGCCCAGACCGGTGAGTCCTGTCGGCATGATGAAGAAGCTCTGATTCTCGGCCCTGAACGCCATCGGAGCGATGGTGAGCGATGCCGGCCCCCAGCGGGCGGCAACTCCGAGCTGAATTGCCGACGTCAGTCCGCGGCCTGCCCAGATCGGCCCATCGTTGTATCCGTAGGGGAACCCGCTGTTGAAGCGAAACGTCGCGTCAGGGCGAATGAAGTCGTAGCTGATTCCGTGAAAGTTTTTTGCGGACGACGCCAGTCTGAGACTCCACGGGTGAGCGGGACTTGACGGGATCAGCTTGTCCAGCTCACGTGGCGAGAACGCGCGGGATGACCACGGGTATAGAGGCACGAGCCCCATGGTCTGGAGATATCGCAGATAATTCTCCGGCTGGCTTCCAACAAAGATCTCGGAGCGAAAGGAGTCGCCTCCATTCCCGGACTGCTGCGCTGGCGCTGCCGAAGCGGTCGCGATCGACAGAGTCGCGATCACGACGGCGCACCGACACGCCGTTCTCATCCTGTTCCCGATTTGCGACGCACTGTAAGTTTCGCTCTCATTCAAGACAGCACTATTCCAATTATCGGTGTATGCAAAGTTGTTCACTCGCGCTGGAAAATCTAAGTCAAGGTGCGAGCAGACGCTCGTGAAAACAAAACGTCGGCGCGTTGCGATGATTGTCGCCGCCGCCGCGTTCGCGCTGCATCCCGGTGTTACGGCTTCACAGTCGCAGCAGCCGCGTGATTCGATACTTCGCTTCGTAACGCCGCTCGTTCTCGTCGGCGGAG
>DATBZT010000245.1:0-3957 GCA_036513055.1 Gemmatimonadaceae bacterium
AAGGATCTCCAACGCACATTACTTCCTGGGAATCGCTCACGAGAAGAGTGGCCATCGCGATCGGGCGAAGGCCGAGTATCAGGCGGCGATCGCCGCAAATCCGAAGAACGAAGATGCGAAGAAGGCGCTGGCATCGTTGAACTAGAGAGAGAAATGACCTCACGCAAACAGACAGCAAGACTCGCCGGCGCGCTTTACGTCGGGATGAGTGTACTCGGCGGGTTCAGCCTCACGTATTTCCCTTCGAGATTCCTCGTACCGCGCGATCCCGCGGCGACCGCAGCAAGGATCGAGTCGGCAAAGCAGCTCTACAGGATTTGCCTCCTCATCGACATGGCGGGGGCGTTCGCTGCCATATGGCTGGCAGTCACTCTCTATCAACTCTTCAAGGACGTCGACAGGCGACAGGCACAGGTGCTTGTCGGAACGCTGTTCGTGCAGGTGCCGATGCTCTTCGCCATCATGCTCATGCAGCTCGCTCCGCTCGTGTTGCTGAATGGCGCGAGTTACTGGTCGGCGTTCGACAAGCCACAGGTCGATGCTCTCGCGCAGGGGTTCCTGATTTTGCGGGAACAGGGAGTTGGGGCGCTCAGCGCGTACTGGGGTCTCTGGCTTTTGCCTTTGGGGGTTCTCGTATATAAGTCAGTCTTCATGCCACGAATTATTGGCGTCTTCCTGATCATCGCCGGGTGTACCTATGTTGTCAGTGCGATGACTTTCTTCCTCGCGCCCGCCTACTATCACACCGTTTTTTGGGGTGCGGCGCCGGCATACGGCCTCGGGGAAGTGAGCTTCATCGGCTATTCGCTCATCAAGGGCGTGCGAACCGAACGCCTGCAAGCGGCATGAAAGCCATCGTCTATCACGACTACGGTTCACCTGACGTTCTCAGAATTGAGGATGTCGAAAAGCCGGTGCCCGGCAACGATGAGGTCCTGGTCCGGATTCGTGCGGCTGCAGCCAATCCAATGGACTGTCACTTCATGAGCGGCGTGTACCTCATGCGCCTGATGAGCGGGCTCCGCAAGCCAAAGATGACCCGCCCGGGAGTTGATCTGGCCGGCGAGGTCGAATCGGTCGGCAGGAACGTGACGCTTTTCAAGCCCGGAGATGCGGTGTTCGGCTGCGCCCGGGGCGCCTTTGCCGAGTATGTCTGCGCTCGCGAAGATAAACTGGCATTGAAGCCGGCCAATCTCACATTCGAACAGGCCGGTGCCGTACCAATGGCGGGGTTGACGGCACTGCAGGGCCTTCGCGACAAAGGCCGGATTCAGCCGGGACAGAAGGTCCTGATCAACGGTGCGGCCGGCGGTGTGGGGACGTTCGCCGTGCAGATCGCAAAATCGTTCGGCGCAGATGTGACGGGTGTGTGCACCACGAAGAGTGTCGGCCTCGTCCAATCGATTGGGGCGGATCACGTGATCGATTATACCCGAGGCGATTTCACCCGGAGCGGCGAGCGATACGATTTGATATTCGATTCCGTCGGGAACCTTCCGTTATCGGCTTGGCGGCGAGTCATGACTCCCACGGCGACTCTCGTCCCGTTTGGAGCGAGACCTGGCGGCCACGTGGTTGGGCCGCTGCCCCACCTGCTCAAGTTGCTCGTGTCGTCCCGGTTCGTGAGCCAGAAGGTGGTCTTCTTCGTGGCGAAAGTGCGGACGGAGGATCTGATCGTCCTGAAAGACTTGATCGAGGCGAAGAAAGTGACACCGGTTATTGACCGGCGTTACACTTTCAGCGAGGTCCCCGACGCCATCCGATCTCTCAAGGAAGGACACACGCGAGGCAAAGTCGTGATAACTGTGGGATGAGCAACCTTGAATACGAACGCTACAAGCCCATTCCTGGCTTCGCTGTCATCAATCACTCGTCATGATGAACAGCGGCGCGCCGTCGAACTCGTAGATCGGCCGCAAGCGCTCCGTGTTGTAGTACTTCGTGACGTCGACGATCTTCTTTTCCGACGTCACGCTCGTGATCGGAACGCTGTCGTAAAAGCCGCGGTGGACGCTCACCAGACGACCGAATTCCTTCTTCAGTATCAGGTCCAGCGCGAGATTGCCGAAGGCCATCGGCACGATCGAGTCGAGCGCATCCGGATCGCCCGAGCGAACGAGATAGCCGAGCTGCTGGGCGACGACGTCGATCCTGCGGCCGTTGTTGTACCTGGGTGAGTACTCCTTGAGCGCGGCGGCGACCTTGTCACCGATGCCGCCGAGCTTGCGGTGCCCGAACATGTCCGTCTCTTCGCTCTCGAAGCTCATTCCTTCCTGCGCCCTGAGGTGTGCTCCCTCCGAGACCAGCACCACCGAGTACTTGCTGGGATTCCTGTTGTGGTCGTAGGTCATCAGCTCGGTCAGCTGCTCGAGGTCGGCCGCATGCTCGGGGATGACGCAGCGGTCTGCCGCACCGGCCATCGTCGGCAGGAGCGCTGTGAAGCCGGCGTATCTGCCGAACACCTCGATGACGAGAAAGCGCTCGTGGGATCCGGCCGATGTGCGCAGCCGGTGGGTAAGCTCGATCGTGCGCGTGACGCACGTGCTGAATCCGATGCAGTAATCGGTGCCGTACACGTCGTTGTCCATCGTCTTCGGGATGGCGACGACGTGTATCCCTTCATCGTGCAGGCGTTTGGCGTAACTGAGCGTGTCGTCACCTCCGATCGGAATCAGCACATCGACTCCGATGTGCTCGAGGTTCTGGAGCACGTCCTTCGTGACGTCGTTGACGGCCAAGTTGTAGCCGGTGAGATGCGCCGGCACGCGCTCGCGTGGCAGGTGGCTTGGACGTGTTCTAGAGGTGTGGAGAAACGTGCCGCCGGTGCGCCCGGCACGATTCACGATGGCCTCCGAGAGCTCCCGCACGTTTTCGGAGTTGTCGGCGCCGTCCTCCCGGTTGTAGTCGACGATGCCCGCCCAACCGCGCCGAATGCCGATAACGCGGTAGCCTTCGCGCAGCGCGCGGATCGTGATCGCCCTGATCGCCGGATTGAGACCGGGGACGTCGCCGCCACCGGTGAGGATCGCAATTGTTCGGTTGTTGCCCGGCATGCGTCTAAAGTTAGCGCAGACACAGGCTGTTCTGCAGATTTCCACGCCAGCCGCCGTTCTTGCCCGGCGCCGCATGGATTCAGATTCGGAGGCAACTCATGCGTCAGATCATCCTCATGTCGCTACTCATCGGTGTAACCGCGCCGGCGCTTGCGCAGGCGCCTCTTACGCCGTTTCAGTCGTTGGGCCGCGACCTGCTGCGCGAGCTCGTCGAGACCAATACTACGTATTCCGCTGGCAGTACAACCAAAGCTGCCGAGCTCCTCGCCGCCCGCTTTCGCGCCGCCGGCTTCCCCGCGGCCGACGTACAAATCGTCGGCCCCGACAGCGGGCCGGATGCGAAGGACCGCAACCTGGTCGTCCGCTTCCGAGGAAGCGGCAAGCGGCGTCCGATCCTGCTCATTGGCCACCTCGACGTCGTCGAGGCGCGCCGCGCCGACTGGGTGCTCGATCCGTTCACGCTCACCGAGCGCGACGGCCACTTCTACGGCCGCGGCACGCTCGACATGAAGAATGGGGACGCGGCGACGGTAGCCGCGCTGCTGCGCATGAAGCAGGAAGGCGTTGTGCCGGCGGGCGATTACGTGCTCGCGCTCACCGCCGGCGAGGAGGGAGGAGGCGGGTACAACGGAATTCGGTGGCTCCTGGCGCACCGCCGGGATCTGATCGACGCTGAATACGCGCTCAATGCCGATGCCGGCGGCGGCGAGCTGCGCGACGGGAAGCCGATCGCGTTCGACGTCCAGGCCGCGGAGAAAGTGTTCCAGACGTACCACCTCACTGTACGGAACCCGGGAGGACACAGCTCTCTTCCGGGCAAGGATAACGCGATCTACCGCCTCGCCGCCGCACTGGGCCGGGTCGCAGCGTACGACTTCCCCGTGCAAATGAACGCAGTGACGCG
>DATBZT010000246.1:0-2645 GCA_036513055.1 Gemmatimonadaceae bacterium
ACAGGAGCTCATTTTCATTCGCCAGGTAAGCTCCCCCGTCAAGTTGACGCCGCATAGCTGGACAAATCAGCAGACTGACGTTGGTCCCGTAAGCAGACAGTTCGGAACTAGAACGTCGCCATTTTTTCGGGTCCGTGTACCTGGCCGCGGATCGCGAATTCGTTCGGGGTCAGGTGGCCGAGCGAACTGTGGGGACGGTGCTGATTGTGGTCGGTGCGCCATGCCTCGAGCAGCTGCTTGGCATGGTCGAGCGAGAGGAACTGATGCACGTTCAGACACTCGTCGCGCAAGCGACCATTGAACGATTCGATATGGGAGTTGTCGGTGGGTTTTCCCGGCCGCGTGAAATCGAGCTGCACGCCGCCGATCTGCATGCAGCGGTCAGGCTTCGACTATGCGATTCTTCCAGAAATACTGTAAAATCATTCGCTTGTCCGCGCTGCACGCGCGACGCTCGTCGTCAGTCATTTCGTCCCAGTGCGGGCACTCGTCATAGAGCCCGCAGTAGCAGTCCACCGGCTCGATACCGCCACTGGCCGTATCTGCCCTCGTGGCGGGGCCCGCCTCCGCTGCGCGTGGATCCATTGGTCCTACCGATCCAGCACCGTCCAGTCGACCGTTCGTCTTCATCGGAAGACCCTCCCGATTCGAGATTCATCGTTGTCGCCGGCGACGACCGATCCGGCCGTTAGGAACTGCGCTCGTGGCATCGTCACGCCCATTACAGACGCACGAGGAATGCCGTGCCCGGGATATCGCTGATCGAGTGAGCGCAATCGAGACAGCCATAGACTGTTCAAGGGCTTACGCCTTGTCACACGATTGGCGTCCGACGCGCTTCTGCCATCGCGGCTGGCGAATGTGTGACACTCGTTGGCCAAAGTGTGACATCGAGTGACTCATGGAGCCGCAATCGGAAGTACTCGTCGCGATCGAGAGCGGCAAGCCGGTAAGTCGATTGCAGGAATGGCGACTTAGGCGCACCAACCCCTTCGCTCGCCTCGCTCACCGCTCGGGGATGTTCCGCCCGAACTACCTCAATCGAACGATTGCCTCCGTGACCGAAACCGGGAAGCATTGTCTAGAGCACGTCTCACAAACCAATGCTGAAGGGTGTGGTGAGGGAATGCAGAGGGGCGAGATGAATGCGGGATGCGGAAGGTCACCCCGATGCAGAATGCAGAAGAAGAATGCGGGATTCGGGAGAAGAGGGGAGAGGCGAGTTGGAGATGGGTCCCGGGAGCAGAACTGAGTGGGGAGGATGGCGAAGCCGTTTCCGGATGCCGCATTCATCTCGCCTCTCCCCACTCTTCCACTCAAAGGCGCCGGGTTTGCGAGAAGGGCTCCAGGCTGCGCGAAACCAGCGCGTGTTCATCCTCCGCAAACAGGCGAGTGCACATGTCGAACACGGTGGCGGACGTTCTTTGGGAGATGCTCCTGCGGGCCGGTGTCACGCGCTGCTACGGCATCGTCGGAGACGCGCTCAACCCGGTCATCGCGGCGCTGCACCGCAACGCGAAGATCGAGTTCATCCACGTCCGCCACGAAGAGTACGGCGTATTTGCCGCGGTCGCAGAATCTTCCCTGACCGGCAATCCCGTGGCGGTTTGCGGAACGGCGGGTCCGGGCGTCGCGCATCTCATCAACGGACTCATGGATGCACGCAAAGAGGGTGCGGCGATCATCGCGATCGCCGCCGACGTCGATACGAGCCTGATGGACACTTCGGCGCTCCAGGAACTCAATCCGTACAAGTTCTTCGATGCGGCCTCGCTCTACACTGGACGAATCGTCAATCCCGAGCAGGCGCGATCCGTCATATCGACCGCCATTCTCACGGCCGTGATGGACCGGGGGCCCACGGTGATCTCGCTCCCCGGCGACATCGCGGCCGCCGCCGCACCCGCCGACTCGTACGTGCTCACGCTCGCGGCGCCGCCGCTCTACCGCCCCTCGGACGCCGATCTCGACACGTTGGCCGGCATGATCAACGACGCCGGCAACGTCACGATCTTCGGTGGCGACGGGTGCCGGGACGCTCGTGCCGAGGTGCTTCAGCTCGCGCGAAAACTCCAGGCGCCCGTTGGTTTCACCTTTCGTGGCAAGCAATGGCTCGAGCATGAGAACCCCTGCGCCGTCGGGATGACCGGACTGCTCGGCTACGGTGGCGCCTACGATGCCATCCACGGCGCCGATCTGCTCCTCCTGTTGGGCACGGACTTTCCGTTCCCGAAGTTTCTCCCCGGGAAGAGCGTCACGAAGGTCCAGGTCGACACGAACCCGAAGCATATCGGCCGGCGCACGGCGGTCGATCTCGGCCTCGTCGGCGACGTCAAGGCGACCATCGCGGCGCTGCTGACGAAGATCGACGACAAGACGGACAGCCGCTTTCTCGACAAGCACCTCGCGGAGACGCAGGAGTTCCACGAACTGCTCCAGCACTATGTGAACAAAGGGCCGGGCATCAAACCCATACGCCCGGAATTTCTCGCCGCAACGCTGAGCGAACTGGCCGATCCCGACGCCATGTTCTTCGCGGACACGGGCACGCCGTGCATCTGGCTGGCGCGACACATCCAGGGCGGGCAGCACCGCCGCCTCTTCGGCTCGTTCTCCTGGGCGTCGATGGCGAATGCGGCGCCCAA
>DATBZT010000247.1:0-6561 GCA_036513055.1 Gemmatimonadaceae bacterium
AGCTGGCCGTCCAGATCGCGCAGGGGCTTCTCGATCAGGTCAACGCATTCAATCTCAACCGGCGCCAGGAATCGGCGAGCGCCGAGCGTGAATTCATCGAGAAGCGGCTCGCTGAGGCTCAGGCACAACTATCGCAGGCCGAGGACAATCTGCAGTCGTTCCTCACCGAGAATCGCGATTTCCGCAGCTCGCCCAGTCTTCAGCTCGGGTTCGACCGCCTCAATCGGAATGTCTCGTCGCGCCAGTCGCTCTACAATGGGCTGGCGACGTCGTACGAGCAGGCCAAGATCGAGGAAGTGAGGGATCTGCCGGTAATCACCGTCCTCGAGCCGCCTGAAATGCCTATCCAGCCTGATCCACACGGCGGGAAGCGCAAGGTCATTCTCGGCATGCTGGTTGGGCTCGTTGCCGGCATGGTGCTCGCCTTCCTTCTCGACCGCCTTGCTGCCAACCGCAACGTTCGCTCCGACGAGCTCGAGGAATTCGCCGCCCTCAAGCGCGATGCGCTTGGCGATCTCACGCATCCCTGGCGCGCGATCGGCCGCGCGATCCCGTCGCGAAAACGATCCTGACGGTGTCTGCGACCGCAGTCAGTCCCGAGGGACCACCACAGACAGTCCGCCGCCCTACCGTCGTCATCCAGCCCACTCGCGGCTGGGCCGCTCTCGATCTTGGTGAGCTGTGGAAGTACCGCGACCTGCTGATGATTCTCGCCGGTCGGGACGTGAAGCTTCGCTACAAGCAGACCGGACTCGGCGTCACCTGGGTAGTGATGCAGCCGCTGATTGCGGCGCTGATCTTTACCGTGATGTTCGGACGTTTCGCCAAGCTCCCCAGCGACGGCCATCCCTACATCCTGTTCGTATTTGCCGGCGTCGCCATGTGGAACTACTTCGCAGCGGTGCTGCAGCGCGCTGGCAACAGTCTGATCACTGACGCCCGGCTCATAACCAAGGTGTACTTTCCCCGACTCGCGATGCCGCTGGCCAGCACGTTTTCGGCGCTGATCGACCTGGTCGTCTCGCTTGGCGTCCTTGGCGTTCTGATGATGATCTACGGTGTGGCGCCCACCTGGCGGCTTCTCGCGCTGCCAGCGTTCATCGCACTGGCCGCACTCACCGCCACCGGCGTCAGCCTCTGGCTCTCGGCGCTCAACGTTCGCTACCGTGATTTTGTTCACGCGATGCCGTTTCTGATCCAGGTGTGGATGTTCGCGAGCCCGGTTGTCTACGCCACGACAATTGTTCCGGCGCGGTGGCGCCTGATTTACGGCTTCAATCCGGCGGTGGCGTTCATAGAAGGCACGCGCTGGGCGGTACTCGGCACCAGCTCGCTGACGTCGCGGATGGTCGCGGTGGCGACGGCGATCTCCCTGGTAGTCTTCATCGGAGGGGCGTTTTTCTTCCGCCGCGTTGAGCGCGGATTTGCTGACTCGGTATGAATGAGACCGCCATCCGCGTGGAGGGCATCTCCAAATCCTATCAGATCGCGCGAGCGCTCAGCCGCCAGCCGTACCGAACGCTGCAGGAGGAGGTCGTCGCCCTCCCGCGCACTTTATGGAAGAGGGCGCTCGGCCGGTCGGAGCCGCTGGAGACTTTCTGGGCGCTCACTGACGTGAGCTTCGAGGTGCGCGAAGGTGAGGTGGTGGGGATCATCGGTCGCAATGGTGCAGGGAAAAGCACTCTGCTCAAGATTCTCTCCCGCATCACCGAGCCGACGCGCGGAAGGGCAGACATCTATGGTCGTGTTGGAGCGCTGCTCGAAGTGGGGACAGGCTTCCACCCGGAGCTCACGGGCCGCGAGAACATTTTTCTCAGCGGCGCCATCCTCGGGATGCGCCGCAACGAGATTGCCCGCCGCTTCGATGAGATCGTCAGCTTCGCTGAAGTAGAGCAGTTCATCGACACTCCCACCAAGCGCTACAGCAGCGGCATGTACACCCGGCTGGCATTCGCCGTGGCTGCGCATCTCGAGCCGGAGATACTTCTTGTGGACGAGGTCCTGGCGGTCGGCGATTCCGCTTTCCAGAAGAAATGTCTTGGAAAGATGGAGGACGTCGCCGGCCAGGGACGAACGGTGTTCTTCGTCAGCCACAACACACAGGCCGTGCGGCAGCTGTGCGGCCGCTGCATTCTGCTCGAGCACGGCCGCGTGATCTCCGACGCTCCCACCGACGAGACTCTCGCCATCTACAACCAGCGCCTGAGGGACATGCGCGTTGACGCCGAGACCGGCATCAACAATCCGGAGAACCGCCGCGGCTCGGGCGCGATCCGTTTTACCGGTGTCAGCGTTGAGGGCACTGACGGCGAGGAACGGTACGGATTCAGGATGGGCGAGACCATTCATTTCCGGCTCGCCTGGCAACTGAACGAGTCGATGCGCGGTGTTGCGATCGTCGTTGCGCTCCGATCCGGGATTTCCCGCGAGATGGTGACATCGGCGCGGCATGTGGTCACCACAGACCATCTTCCCGCTGGAGCGAGAGGCTCGGTGGTAGTGGAGTTTCCGGACGTCTACATTCGCCCGGGCGAATATCCCCTCTATCTTCACATCAGCGAAGCGGTTCCCACCAAGACCAACTATGATGTGCTTGACGATCTGACACCGCCGCTCGTGATCGCACCGGGCGGCCGAAGGACGAACCCGAACTTCGACCCGTCACAGCCGCTTGGAGTATTTTCCATTCCTTCCCGGATGATTGCCGAACAGACGGTCGAGCAGTTGAGCGCCGTGTCCGCCGATTCATCCCGCGCGCGCGTGCCGGCCAGCGAATGACCAATCATCACCATCCCTGCGACCAATAAAGAATGCTTAATGGAAAGTCTGTACTGATTACGGGTGGCACCGGCTCCTTTGGACGGCGCTTCACCGAGATCGTGCTCGAGCGATACAAGCCGCAGAAGCTCATCGTTTTCAGTCGCGACGAGCTGAAACAGTTCGAGATGCATGCGCATCTCGGCGAGGATCAACATCCCAACATCCGCTACTTCATTGGCGATGTGCGGGACCGCGACCGGCTGTACCGCGCTTTCGACGGAGTTGATGTCGTGATTCACGCGGCCGCGCTCAAGCAGGTTCCTGCCGCCGAGTACAATCCAATCGAAGCGGTGAAGACGAATGTCCTTGGCGCCGCAAATGTCATCGACGCGGCAATCGACCGTGGCGTCACCAAGGTCATCGCGCTGAGCACCGACAAGGCCGCCAGCCCGATCAATCTTTACGGCGCCACCAAGCTTTGCTCCGACAAGCTGTTCGTCGCCGCCAACAGCTATTCGGGGATGCACCGGACGCGATTCAGCGTCGTGCGGTACGGCAACGTTGTTGGAAGCCGCGGCAGCGTGGTGCCGTTCTTCCTCAAGCAGAGGGCGACAGGAAAGCTTCCCATCACCGATCCAAGAATGACGCGCTTCTGGATCACGCTCGATCAGGGCGTCGAGTTTGTGCTCAACTCACTCGACCGCATGACCGGCGGCGAGATATTCGTGCCGAAGATCCCGAGCATGAAGCTCACGGACCTGGCGCGGGTCATCGGCCCCGACTGCGAGATGGAGGTCGTCGGCAAGCGCCCAGGGGAGAAAGTCCACGAGCTGATGGTAGGCGAAGACGACGCCCAGAACACGCTCGAATACGACGACTACTACGCGATCCTGCCGGCGGTGCGAAGCTGGAATCGGGAACACTACCTGGAGAAGAATGGCGGCCGCCCGTGCGCCGATGGTTTCCGCTACAGCAGCGAGACGAACACGCAGTGGCTCAGCGTTGCCGAGCTCGAGCAGATGATAGGTCCGGAGAAGCTTTCAGCAGATTGAGCGGATGCTGCTCATTGCCGGAGCCAGCGGCTTTCTCGGCGCCAATGCACTTCTCGAGGCCATCGATGCCGGGAGGGAAGTGGCGGGCGCGTTCCATTCTACGCCGGTTCACTGGAAAGGAATCGATACCTTCGAGGCGGACCTCGCGACACCGGAAGCTGCATTCGGGCTGCTCAACTCTTTGCGCCCCGACTGGGTTCTCAATTGCGCGGCGCTGGCGGACGTGGATGGATGCGAGCGAGACCCAGCGGCGGCGCGGCGAGTCAATACCGACATGGCGCGCACGCTCGCAGAGAGCTGCCGCGCCGCCGGAGCCCGGCTGCTTCACATTTCCACCGATTCCGTATTCGATGGAAAGCGCGGAAATTATTCGGAGAAGGATGAGCCGTCCCCAATCAACGTGTACGCGCAGACGAAGCTGGATGGCGAACGTGCCGTTGCGGAGGAGCTCCCCGATGCCCTAATCGTACGGACAAATTTTTTCGGCATCTCACCAGGAGAGCGCACTGGACTGGCCGACTGGGCCATCAAAGAGCTCACTGCAGGCAACCGGGTCCCGGGCTTCACAGACATTGCGTTCGCCCCGCTTCTCGCCAATGATCTGGTGCGTGTGCTGTTCGCGATGATGGACGGCGGGCTTTCCGGCCTCTATCATCTTGGCTCGACTCGGGTGAGCAAGTTCGACTTTGTGGTGCTTCTGGCGCGAACTCTTGGCCTCGATGAGAAGCTGGTGCAGCCGGCAAGAATCAGTGACGGAGCGTTGCGCGCGGCACGGCCGCGCGATACTTCGCTTTGCTCGGCCCGCGCCGAATCGGCGCTGGGCCAGCGCATGGCGTCGGTGGAGAGCTCGATTGGCCTTTTCGAACAACTCAGACGCGCCGGTCATGCCGGGCGGCTCAACGCACTCTTCGGAAGCTAGATGATGCCAACGCTGGAAATCGGTGGACGCGTTCTGGGAGACCAGCAGCCGACGTATTTCATCGCTGATATTGCGGCCAACCACGACGGCGAGCTGAATCGCGCGGTTGCCCTCGTGCACAAGGCGGCCGAATCCGGTGCCGATGCGGCCAAGTTTCAGCATTTTCGAGCTCCAAAGATTGTCAGCAAGTTCGGCTTCGAGACCGGGCCGCAGCTCTCGCATCAAAGCAAGTGGAAACGCTCGGTGTTCGAGGTCTACCAGTCAGCGTCGGTGCCGTGGGACTGGACGGAGACGCTGAAGAAAGAATGCGACCAGGCCGGCATTCATTTCTTCTCGTCGCCATACGACCTCGAGGCCGTTGACATGCTCGAGCCGTACGTCCCCGCGTACAAGATCGGGTCGGGCGACATCACGTGGATCGAGGCTCTCGAGCATATCGCCCGCAAGGGAAAGCCGGTGCTGCTCGCAACCGGAGCTTCGGATCTGGCTGACGTTCAGCGGGCGGTTCACGCGATTCTCGCGATCAACCCCCAGCTGCTGCTGATGCAGTGCAACACCAATTACACCGGGAGCGTCGAGAACTTTCGCTTCGTGAAGCTGAATGTTCTTCGCACATTCGCGTCGATGTATCCTCAACTGGTCCTCGGGCTGAGCGATCACACACCAGGCCACGCGGCGGTCCTCGGTGCTGTGGCCCTTGGCGCCCGGGCGATCGAGAAGCATTTCACTGACGATCGTGCCCGTGAAGGGCCGGACCATCCCTTCTCGCTCGATCCGGCGTCGTGGCGGGAAATGGTGGACCGCACTCGCGAGCTTGAATATGCCATGGGCGACGGCAACAAGATCGTCGAGCCCAACGAGGCCGACACCGTGGTGATTCAGCGGCGCTGTCTTCGCGCCGCGCACGACCTTCCGGCGGGAACGACTCTCGCCAAAGGCGACCTCGAGGCGCTGCGGCCTGCGCCACGCGACGGAATCCTTCCGTATCAGGAAGAACTCGCGCTCGGACGCACACTGCGTCGCGAGCTGAAGCAGGGCGACTATCCGAAGTGGCCCGATCTCGCCTGAAGATTCTCTACGTCTCCCGCGGCTATACCACTCACGACCGTCGCTTCATGATGTCGTTCGCCGCGGAGGGATGGCAGGTTGCCCACCTGCCAATGGTCGACGAGCGGCTTGACGAGCGTCCCCCGCCCGCGCAAGTCGATACGCTGCGCTGGACTCCGGATCTTCGTGAGCCCGCTACGTCAGCCGACTGGATTGAGAGGGAACAGAGGCTGCGGACGATTCTGAGCGATGTTTCCCCCGACGTCGTCATTGCCGGCCCGGTGCAGTCGGGCGCTTACCTCGCTGCCCTCGCCGGTGCGTCGCCGCTGGTGACCGTTTCGTGGGGAACGGACATGCTGGTAGACGCTGACCGCAACGCCCAGCTGCGGATGGCAACCAGCTATACGCTCGACAGATCGGACGCCGTGTTTGGCGATTGCCGGGCCGTGCGCGAAGCGGTCAAGCGGCACGCCGGGATGCCTGATGAGTGCATTGTCACGTTTCCGTGGGGAATCGACCTGGACCGGTTCACTCCCGGTGCGTCGGCGCTCCCTCTGCGCTTGGAGCTGGAGTGGGAAGACTGCGCGGTCTTCATATCCACCCGCACCTGGGAGCCAGTCTACGCCATCGACGTGATGGTCGAGGCGTTCGCTCTCGTACACGCGGAGCGACCGGCCGCGCGGCTGATTCTTCTCGGCGACGGATCGCGCCGAAACGAGATCCACGCGTCGATCAGCGATCACGCACTCGGCTCGGTGGTGCATGCGCCCGGCCGTGTGAGCT
>DATBZT010000248.1:0-10823 GCA_036513055.1 Gemmatimonadaceae bacterium
GAAAGTTTTCCTGCCGACGATGATCCTCTTCGCGGCGTCGACCGTGCTGGGACTCTGGATGCATCGTTATCTCGAGGTCTATCCTTCGATCTACGGTGTCGTCGACAACATCCCGTTTGGTCTTTGGGAGCTTGGCGTCACCGCGGGCCTGCTTGGAATCTGGGGCTTTTGCTATCTCTCGTTCATGGATGCTTTCCCGCGCATGCGCGTGGTGCTCATGACGTCGCCCTATCGCGACGAGGTGCAGGTACCCGTCAACCCGCGCACGATGGAGCCGCTGCCGGCGCACGAGTAGCGAGCGGTACGACGCCGAGCTCCCGCGACGCGCGCACGAGCAGCGCGCGTTGTCTGCGCGCCGTGTGTTCGTCTATATTTCGCGTTGAGGGGCGTTAGCTCAGCTGGGAGAGCGCCTGGTTTGCAACCAGGAGGTCGCAGGTTCGATCCCTGTACGCTCCATATACTTACAAAATGCGGGGTCAGTTGCGGGGTCAGTTTCTCCCCGAGACCCGGTCAAGAATTTTGCGCGGGTGCGACATTACCGACAGCATCGTTGCTTCGTCCGGCTGTTGGTAGCACCGTAGCAACGTAGCCACATCGCTCCAGCCCCCAGCTGCGGCTACGTCGGCGTGTAGCCTCGGCAAGGACGAGAGCGAGTTCGAGCTTCAGCCATTTTCGGAGCTCCGAGTCGCTTTGAGCTTCGCTTCGCAATAGCCCGATTGCACGGCGAGTCTCTACAAACCGCTCGTGCGTTGGCACCGGTCGTCGAGGATTTGTTCCTCGTAATGGTAGCCGGACCCCGTCCAACGGATTCCCGTCCAACAATCGAAGTCCTTCGCGCATACGGTAGGTCGTAGCCCAGCGAAGGATCGCGCGCAACACTTCAATATCTGCCTGCGCTGAACGATGTCTCACCGGCGCCGTGCAGCGCTCCTTCCCCTTCTCTGACATCCCTAAGGAAATCCGGCCAGCTAGTCGCTTTCTTACGAAAGCGATCTGATCTTCCTGGGTGAGGCTGCGTACGTCGCAGTCTTTTCCAAAAAAGGCGATGAGAATCCTAACTCGAGCATCGAAATTCACTCTTCTTCCCAAGTAAGCATTCATGCGGGAATGAAGAGGACCTGACAGCCCCCTATTGCGCGAGCCTAACCTGGATCAGCGCCAGTGCCTCGTCATAGGAAGCTGGTCGGGCGATGCACTTTGGTGGGCGCAGCTTCCACAGCTCCTGCGCCAGCGCGAGATCCTCTTCGGTCGCGTCATTGAGCTCGCCCGCGCGCGGTTTCGTCGCCATGAATCTCTCCGCCGAATCGAGAGCGATCGCCGCTAGTTGCGGAGGAGTCGCGCCGAGGCACGCGCGGATAGACGCGATCGTGATCCGGACGAGATTCCTGCTCCGCCTGAGTTCCTCGCTGATGCGAAGTCCGCGCTGAGTCGGGTCGATGGCAATTGCACTGTCCGCGACGTCGATTCGCGCTTCGATCGCGCGGGCCGTGGGGGAAAGGCGCTCAGCAGCGGCGAAATCAGCCCGCGCCGTTTGGAAGTTCCCGAGGGCGAGTGCACTCTCGCCCAATCCCGTGTACGCGTCGGCGTCCCGCGGATGCCGCTGTAATAGCTCGTGAAAAATGGCGGCCGCCCGGCCGGGGGCGCCTGCCGCGAGCAACAGGTGGCCGAGTCGCCTTCGCCCCGGCTCGCCGACCGATGAGTCATCCTGAATCGGAAGAAGCTCGGACAACAGCTCCTGCCTCGCGCCGGTTCGCGCCAGGAGATCGATCAACTCGAACCTCGCGGCCGAACGATTGTGTGGCGCATCTTGCGTCCATAAGCCGTAGATCGCGCGGTGATAGTACGACTTTGCCTCCTCGGTTCTTCCTTCCTTGACGAGGATCCGCGCCATTATGAGATTCGCGGCACCGTTCGTCGCGCCACGCTCCAGTACCGGCTGCAGCAAGTCTTCAGCGTCGCCTGGTCGGCCGTTCTCGAGAATGGCGGCGGCTAGAGCAATGGCGTATGCTGAATTGCTTCGATCGAGCGTCGATGCAGTGCGAAGATGCTCGATCGCCTCGGGGACCTTTCCCTCTCCGACGAGACGCTCGCCGGCCGTGTATTCGCTTGCCGCATGCGACTTTGTCTCTTGGCTGTCGAGCCTTGCAAGCGCGGTGTCGAAGATCAGGAAGAGCGCGATCGCGACCAGAACCGCGGCGACGGTAGCAATGAATTCGTGCGGGTTCGGGTCAGCCATCGCTCGAACGCCTTGCGTAGGTGAGCTGGCCCTCGTGAGCAACCCCGTACACTTTGAGCACGTCCGCAAGCGTCACTATGCCGAGGAGGATGCGTGCATTGGCCCGGCTCACCACGGGGAGAACCCGATGGCCGCTCTCTCCCATGCGCGCGAGAGCCAGTCCGAGTGGTTGATCTCCATGAACGTGAGGAGTTCCCCTGGTCCCGGCGCCGGGCTTCTTCCGTGCGCGCTCCATTATAGTCACGACAGTCAGACCGGGTTCGGAACTGGTGATTGCATCCGCAATGTCGCTCACGCGCACCATTCCTAAAAGACCCTGCTCGTCCGCGACCGGCCAAGATTCAAGTTCGGTCCCTTCCACACGGGCTCCCGCCTCCGCAATCGCCATCGCCGGCGAAAGTGGCTCGGGGGCTTCCCGGATCGCCATCGTCAGGTTCAGGCCGGGAGCACCGCCGCGGAACGCGGCGGTCGGAAGGTGCAGCCCATCCTGATGCGCGAGTGCCTCGTAAATCGGTTCCTTCTGCAGCTTCTGCGAGATGAAGAACGCAATGAGATTCGAGATCATGAGCGGCACTATGATCGTGTAATCCCGGGTGACCTCGAAGATCATGATCACCGAGGTGAGTGGCGTCCTGATGATTCCGGCGAACGTGGCTCCCATCCCGACCAACGCGTACGCTCCAGGGCCGGCCGTCGACGCTGGAAAGACCATGTGCGCCATCGCGCCCACCGACGCACCCACCATCGCGCCAATGAACATACTGGGTCCGAATATCCCGCCGGCGTTCCCCGACGCGTAGCACACCGCGGTTGCGATGATTTTGAGTGCTGCCAGGATGACAACCACCCTGAGGACGACAGCGCCGTTCAGGACGTTGTCCACCTGGTCGTAGCCAACGCCCAGAACCTGTGGCACGAAATAGCCGAGCACTCCGACAGTGAGCCCGCCGACAACCGGCTGGACCCAAAGCGTCGAACGGGGGAGCTTTGCGAATCGCGCTCGCAGTCCGAGCAGCAGCTTCACGAACGCGACGGAGCAAAGTCCGCCTACGAGGCCGAGCACTGCGTACACCCCAAGCTCGCCGGGGTTGACGAGGCGATAGGCCGGGACATGAAACAGTGGCTCGTCGCCAAGCACGAGATGAAGAACCATCCACGACGTGGCAGAGCTGAGCACGACCGAGCCGAGCACCGGTGCGTGCAGATCGCCCATGATTTCCTCGAGAGCGAAAAGCACGGCTGCGATCGGGGTATTGAACGCGGCCGCGAGCGCAGCCGCTCCGCCGACCGGTATAAGCCACTTCACCTGCGCTTTGCTCAAGCCGAGGTGACGTCCGATCACCGACGCGAGTCCGGAACCGATAAAAACAGCGGGCCCTTCGCGGCCGAGCGCTATCCCGCTGGCAAGCGATGCGGAGCAGCAGACGAATTTGCCAACGACGGATCGTATCGAGATGTGCCCGTCGTGGATGAAGAGCGCCGCCCGCGCCTGCGGAATGCCGCTGCCCCGTGCCATCGGGAAGTAGCGATAGAGGAGATAGCCGGTGACGACAGCGCCGAGCGTCGGGAATAGGATACGCCGCCAGCCGGAGCCGCCCGGAGGATACGCATGCGCTGCGAGCCGCCCAGTGAGTAGAATGAACCCGACGACGACGAGCCCGACGAGCGCGCCGATCACCAGACTGAGTACAAGCGCGAGTCGGTCTTCCTTGCGCCGGAGGTCCTCGACGAGGGCGAAGAGGCGCGCAGATATCGAAGAACTGTTCGCGAGCGGCACAGTCGGAACTTAGTTCACACATCCATTTTCCGTAGTGCCGATAGAAGCCGATTAGGTCGCGGTCGACCCCCCAATGTGAAGTGCATCATCTGGCGACCGGGGAACCCCCGGTCGGTCGATTGCATGGAGGTCGTATGCAAGAATCACAATGGTTGCGCCGACTTTTCCGGCTCATTCTGGGTGAGTTCACGGAACCATTCGAGGAATACAGGGAACAACAAATCGGCGAGGTGAACCTATACGCCGGTGAGCCCTCCAAATTCCTTTATGGCTCGGACTGGCCGATCTGCTCAATGAAGTCGTACGTCGAATTCGTGCGCCAGTCTGAAGCTCTCTCCGGCCAACCTGGAGGCGATCAGTGTGAGAACGCGCGCTAGCTGTTTCCCTGCCGGGTGCCGGGCTTGGAAGGTGGGAGCTCGAAAGGTGTCAGAAGAGGCTCGCGTCCCGGTCGCTCAGCCCCGCAACTCAAAATGAACAGAGTTTCTCACCAGCTATCGGGTGGTGGTTCCAACGCGACGGTATGATGCGCGCTTGGCCGTCGTCGAGCGGCACCGGCGGCGACGGCCAAGATGGTCAGAACTCGGCGTTCAACCTGAACGACGAACCAAAGCTATACCCTCGCGAAGGTCGCAGATCTCCGCCGCAAGGCATTCTCGTTCAGGGCTGATTGTCGGCGTCGGAAACTGTGTGGCTAGACCCGTTGAGCGCGATCAGTCGCGCTCGGGTCCTGGTTCAAGCTCGGCGCCGCCACTTCCTGCCGATCCAAACTTTGGGACAGTTAACCATCCATCGGTCGTCGTCCGTGGGGGGTTGGGCTTCGTTTCCTTCACCGGATCGTGTTTCGCGCGGCGTTTGGACGGTGCCTTGTGGTTTGCGTCCACGTTCTTCTCGGCGGAATGCTTGCGGTCTGAATGTGCCATCGGGTCTCCTGACTGTGGGGCCTTCGATAGTGCAGAGAACATGCCGTTTAGGATTCTTTGACCGCGCGCCGCGCGACCTCGCCGCGTTCCGCCACCTTAGCCGGCGCGTGGAACATTCAGAATTGAATGAACTGACGTTGGCCATTTCGACAACGACGGCAAGGCCCAGTCACCAAAGCGTTACCAAACCGACAAACCCTTATGTACACTCCAATGAGGACTGGGCCGCCCCGACGACTGAGATGGCTGCGAGAGCCGGTTAGGGCTAGTGCAATCAAGGTCATGCCGAATAGCCACCCAGAAACCTCGGTGAGGTCCGGAAAGAAATCTGCACGCCACCCGCAACGACAGGGCTCAATCCGAGCACAGCAGCCAAATTGAAAATGTTTGATCCGAAGATTACGCCGAGTCCAGCGTCGCCGTGGCCGGCGGCGAGCGCCGTGACGGTCGCGGAAAGCTCTGGAGCATTCGCCTGAAGGGTGGTCAAGACGCCGAACAGACCTGCCGCCCAGCATCTCAGCCGGCGGGGTGGCGCGTGCCTCATCGGCCTGTGCGGAGTACAATACTAATCGCGACAATCAGCGAGGAAACGAACCAAAAGCTCTCCCGCAGACCGCTCCAGAACCGTTTGGCGCGCATGGTCACGCTGGCCCGTCGCTCGGTAGTCGACCGTTCATCGGTTCGGCATCATCCTTCCCATCCCCCCCATCGTGCCAGCGTACATCTGCATCAGCCGACGAAGTCTCGCCTCATGGGCGGGCAGCATCGACTGGAGGTCGCCCGCGCTCATCATCGGAAAGCGCATCAGGTCTCGGTCGACCGAGTCTCTCGTGGCCATCCACGCGGCGGAGGCGGGCGTGTGCATGGATCCCATCTCGTGATTCATCTGACCGATCATGGATGTGACCAGCTGCCGGTGCTGCGGAACCATGGTCTGGAGCTGACCGCTGCTCGCGCCCATCATGGCGCGCATGTTCGCCTCGACGGCAGCCTGCGTCGGGGACGCGTCGGACATGCCGACCCCGCCGGCAGCGGAGTCGGCTCTGATGCCCTCGAGCGACCCGGGCTGATACGTGCCGCCGGCGGTCGTATCGCCTGCCGCCGATCGGTTGGTCCCTCGGCACGCGCCGAGCATCGCGATGCCGCCGAGCGACATGGCAACGAAGCGATTCGATAGTTTAATCATGACTATTTTCCTATTATGAAATAAGTCTGGCGCTCGCATTGGCGGAGCGCTGGCGCCGCCGCTCCGTGGCGGCGAATCAGAGCCGCAGCCGACGCAGGCGAAGTGCGTTGCCGATGACCGAAATCGAGCTCAGACTCATCGCCGCAGCGGCCAACATCGGGCTGAGAAGGATGCCGAACGCCGGGTAGAGCGCACCGGCCGCGATCGGTATGCCGAGGATGTTGTAAATAAATGCAAAGAACAGGCCCTGCTTGATGTTTCGAATCGTTGCGCGACTGAGTCGCCGCGCGCGAGAGATGCCGAGCAGGTCGCCTTTCACCAGCGTGACCCCGGCGCTCTTCATCGCCACATCCGTTCCCGTGCCCATGGCGATGCCGACCTGCGCCTGCGCGAGCGCCGGCGCGTCGTTCACGCCGTCGCCGGCCATCGCGACAATCCGCCCCTCTGACTGCAGACGCTTGATGGTCTCCGCCTTCTGATCGGGCATCACCTCCGCGATGAGCTCGTCGATGCCGAGCGTCTTGGCGACCGCCTGCGCGGTCGTCTTGGAATCGCCGGTGAGCATGACGACGCGGATCCCCTCGTCGTGCAGCTGTCGGATCGCATCCGCGGTGGTGGCCTTGATGGGATCGGCGACTCCGATGAGGCCGGCGATCGTGCCGTCGACCGCGACGAACATCACCGTCTGTCCCTCGCCGCGCATCGCCTCGGCCTTCGCCGCGAGACCACCTGCCGCCACGTGCAGATCGTCCATCAGCTTCTGGTTGCCGAGAGCCACGTGATGTCCGTCGATCGTTCCCGTCACACCCTTGCCGGTATTCGATGCGAAGTCAGTCGCAGCGACAAGGACGACGCCGCGTGTCTTCGCGCCGTCCACGATCGCGGCGGCAAGCGGGTGTTCGCTTCCCTGCTCGAGACTGGCCGCGAGTCTGACGAGCGATGCGTCGTCGCCATTCGCCGCCGCGATCGCGACGACCGTTGGCTTTCCTTCTGTGAGCGTGCCCGTCTTGTCGACGACCAAGGTGTCGACCTTGCGCATCACCTCGATCGCTTCAGCGTTCTTGAACAGGACTCCGGACGCCGCGCCCTTCCCCGTGGCGACCATGATCGACATGGGCGTCGCGAGTCCGAGCGCGCAGGGGCACGCGACGATCAGCACCGCTACCGCGTTCACGATCCCGTGTGCCATCCTGGGCTCCGGTCCCCACACGCCCCAGGCGACCAATGTCAGCACTGCCGCGACGACGACCGCCGGCACGAAATACCCCGCGACCACGTCCGCGAGTTGTTGGATGGGGGCACGGCTGCGTTGCGCGTCGGCCACCATGCGAACGATCTGGGCCAGAAGCGTCCCCGATCCAACGCGCTCGGTGCGCATGACGAGCGAGCCGGTGCCGTTGACGGTCGCGCCGATGAGCCGATCGCCGGCGTGCTTCTCGACCGGGATCGATTCGCCGGTGACCATCGATTCGTCCACCGAGCTCGTCCCGTCAACGACGACGCCGTCGATCGGCACCTTCTCTCCCGGACGCACGCGAAGCTGATCGCCGACCACGACGCTGTCGATCGGCACATCTTCCTCCGCGCCACCACGGATGCGTCGAGCTGTTTTGGGCGCGAGGTGGAGGAGCGCACGGATCGCGGCGTTCGTCTCGCTACGCGCCCCAAGCTCGAGGACCTGCCCCAGCAGCACGAGCACGACGATCACCGCGGCGGCCTCGAAGTAGACAGCCACCACACCGTCCGCCCCGCGGAATGACGGCGGAAACATGCCGGGCACGAAGAGCGCGACCACGCTGTAGCCGTACGCGACACCAATCCCCAGCCCAAACAGCGTGAACATGTTCAAGCTGCGGTTCACGAGCGATTGCCACGCACGAACGAAGAAGGGCCACGCTCCCCAGAGCACCACGGGGGTGGCAAGTGCGAACTCGATCCAGGCGACTGCGCGCGCGCCGAGCAGGTGATGGAGCGGCATGCCAGGCAGAAGATCGGACATGCCCATCAGGAACACGATGCTCGCGGGTCCGAGCGACACGAAGAACCGGCGCCGCATGCTCAGGAGTTCGGCGTTCGGCGTCTCCTCCGCGGCGACCGTGCGCAGTTCGAGGGCCATGCCGCAGATCGGGCACGCTCCCGGCGCATCGCGAACGATCTGCGCGTGCATCGGGCAGACGTATTCCGGCTTGTCTGGTGGAGGCTTAGTCACGGCGACCGATGTTCGAGGAGAGCGACGGCAAACAGTCCGGCCCGCTATGCGCGATTTCTCGCTCGTGCATTTTCCACACCGCGCGCGTCACGTCATCCCGTGTTTCCACCCGATTGTCACCAACCACCAGTTGATCGGGTACGTGAAGATGAATCCGACCAGCAGGCCGAGCGCCGCGATACCCCAGAACGCGGCCGTGACCGGGCTGGGTGGCTGCCCGACAATGACTGGCGTCAGAAATCGCATGACCAAGCCCATGCCCACCATCACCGTCGCCATCGAGAAGAACTCGGCTCGGCCGCCCTTCCAGATCGCCGTCCGCCAGGGCATACCCATGTGATGCATGGCGGGGGCCTGAAACAGGAACCAGCCAAAAGCGAACCCGACGACGTACTCTGTCCAAATCTCCGGCCAGAATCCGAACCCGAGCAGTCGCATGACGATCATCGCAGTGACGATCCCTAGTCCGTCTCCCGCGACGCAGTGGATGTCGGAGCCGACGACTTTTTTCCATTTCTCGGCGACAAACTCGCGATGCGTTCTGTTGGCGTCCTCCGCCCCTGCTTCGTTCCATATCGAGCCGATGTGCCTGGGGCGACAGCTCCCGAGGTACAGGACAACGCCAATGACCGAGAAAAACAGCACGATGATCGGCCACGCCGCCTTCAATGCTGGCGTGACCTGCCGATTGGCGGTGAACGTGTCGGACAGCACCAGCATGGCTGCGATCGCGCCGAAGGCGTACCATGGGATGACGAATGCCGGCTGAGCGAGAAATCGCAGAAAGTGGAGATTCATATCATCGCTTCATCGCTCGAGCGTAGAGCAGTGCAGCCGCGCGCCCACACCGCCGCCTCCCACGCTCGCTCGGTCGTGCGGCCGCCCGGCCGATCCGGATTCCTCGTCTCCGCCACGTGCCGATGGCCCTCCGGGCCGTCATGCCGTGACAAACGCTCAGCGAATTTCAGGTGCGTTCGGCAAACTGATATTGCGAACGTGGCTGATAGCCGCGACCTCAGTCGTGATGGCGTCGCCGGCAATAGGGCAGGACTCGACTCGCGCACCAAGTGTGCCGAGTGCGCCCGCCGCTAATCAGGATCTTTCGCTGGCGTCCACCAAGATCGATGTCAGTCCAGTCCGCCAGCGCGTCCACGCGCGGGCTCATATATACTGTCATAGCGCGCGCCATCGGCGTGGTCGCGTTTCTCGTCGGCGTCTACATCGTCTTGCGCGTTTCAGCCAATTCGCACGAAGCTCGTACTCCTAAATTCCTTCAGGCTCAGGAGATCCAATGACACATTCGAGCAACGACAATCTCGATGACAGGCGCAAGGTAGTGAAGCCACCCGCACGACCAAGAGCGACTCGCCTGACGCTACCGGCGCTGGAATCGCGCCCAATCCGCCGCGGACAACTACGTGAGCTGGTGTCAATCGGCACCGGAGGCTACGCATGCAGTTAGGGATGATCGGACTGGGCCGCATGGGCTCCAACATGGTGCGTCGGCTGATGCGAGGCGGTCACACGTGTGTGGTGTACGACAGAGAGGCCGCTGCGGTACACACGCTTGCCGGCGAGGGCGCGGCCGGAGCGACAACCCTGGACGATTTCGTGGCGCGACTCGGGGCACCGCGAACCGTATGGCTGATGGTGCCCGCTGCGGTCGTGGATTCCGCTCTTGATGAACTGCTTCCCAAGCTGGCGGCTGGCGACGTTGTGATCGATGGCGGGAATTCCTACTACCGCGACGACCTCCTTCGCGCCAAGCGTCTCGCCGAGAAGGGCCTGCATCACGTCGACTGCGGGACCAGCGGCGGCATTGTTGGTCTCGAGCGTGGTTACTGTCTGATGATCGGCGGCGAAACCGACGTCGTTCGCCGACTCGATCCAATCTTCGCCACGCTCGCCCCGGGAGCGGGTTCCGCGGCCAAGACTCCCGGACGTGAAGGACGTGGTGGCACCGCGGAGCAGGGCTACTTGCACTGCGGTCCGAACGGCGCGGGCCACTTCGTGAAGATGATTCACAACGGCATCGAGTACGGAATGATGGCGGCTTACGCCGAAGGACTGAATATTCTCAAGCACGCCGGCGTGGGCAAAAAGAAATCGGTCGCGGACGCCGAGACAACGCCGCTTCGCGATCCCGCCGCATATCAATACGATCTCGACCTGCCCGACATCGCGGAAGTATGGCGGCGCGGCAGTGTGATCGCCTCGTGGTTGCTCGATCTCACGGCCGCCGCGTTGGCCAACGATCCGGGTCTCGATCATTTTCGGGGACGCGTGTCGGACTCGGGAGAGGGACGCTGGACACTCGAAGCAGCGGTCGATGAAGCCGTGCCCGCGAACGTGCTCGCGGCGGCGTTGTTCAGCCGATTCACCTCGCGCGGCGAGGCCGATTTCCAAAACCGCCTCCTCTCCGCGATGCGTTCAGAGTTCGGCGGTCACGCGGAGAAAGGTGTCACAGCTTGACGCGGACACACGTATGCTCGACG
>DATBZT010000249.1:0-9954 GCA_036513055.1 Gemmatimonadaceae bacterium
GACGGAACCCCGGCAAGGAAGGCGATCAGAATTCCGGCGATTGCGCCTCCGGCGATATATCCCGACGCCATCAGCACACCCGGACTCTTGTCCCCCTCAGCGATGAGCTGATCCCGAGTGAGGTGGGAGGCGGCGTGCTTCTTCGCGATCCACTTGTCCACGAGCAGACGAACAAGACCGCCAACGAAAATCGGCGACGATGACGACAGCGGCAGATACACTCCCACCGCGAACGCGAGTGATGGAATTCCCGACATCTCGAGGACGATGGCGATCATCGCGCCGAGCAGGACAAGTCCCCACGGGAGCTTGCTGCCGAGTATGCCCTTGATGATGTAGGACATGAGCGTCGCTTTCGGCGCGTCGAACTTGGGGACGTTCTGCCCGTTGGGGAGCTTGCGGATGGTGCCGTTGATTCCGCGATCCACGAAATACACCGGCGTACCGGCGTCATCCACCAGGTATTTCTCGGCATTGCCACCGTTGGGGTCCTGACGGTGCCAGACGAAATACTCCTTGTTGTCCGGCGCACCAGCGGTGAGCGTACCCTCGATTTTCTCGCGACGGTGGAGTGTCGAGACATCCACCTTCTCGCCCGGCTTGATGCCGCCGGTCGGAAGTCCCTGAATGGTTGTTCCGACTGGAACGTAAACCGAGCCCGCAGCGTTGAGCTTGAGGAGAATCGGGCCGAGCGCCAACGCTGACACAGTCGCACCGATGAGAATCGCGATCTGCTGGTTGCGCGGCGTCGAGCCGATGAGAAATCCGGTCTTGAGATCCTGCGACGTGGTGCCGCCGTTGGATGCGGCGATGCAGACAATCGCGCCGATGGAGAGCGCGGTGACGAAGTAATTGCTGCCGGTCCAGCCGAGGATGACGAAAGTGAGGCAGGTGAGGAGCAGCGTCGCGACAGTCATCCCGGAGATTGGGTTGGACGACGATCCGATCTCGCCGGTCAGCCGCGATGAAACGGTGACGAACAGGAAGCCGAAAACGATGATCATGATGCCAGCGGCGATCCGGGCGGCAATGCCCGTACCGCCGACGTAAAGCGGGCTGGCGAAAGCAATGACGACAACGAGGGCGAGAACACCGATAAGGACGAAGTTGATCGGGAGATCACGGTCGGTGCGGAGCTTGACTGGCGAGCCCTGCGCTTTTGATGCGGAGAAATCACTAAGGCCACCCTTCAACCCATGCCATATGATCGGCAGCGAGCGGAAGACGCTGATGATTCCCCCGGCCGCGACGGCGCCGGCGCCGATGTAGAGGATGTAAGCGTTGCGGATGGCACCGGGACTCATGTCTTTGATCAGCACCGTGCTCTCGGGAGGCAACGGCGCGCTGAGGAACTGGCCGAAGTAGCTGATCATCGGGATCAGTACGAGATAAGCGAGCACGCCGCCGGCGCACATGATCGAGGCGATGCGCGGGCCAATGATGTACCCGACTCCCAGAAGCTCCGGTGAGACCTCGGCAGAGATGGACGCGTTCCTGAACGGAGCGCCAAAGATCTTCTCCGGCGCTTCCTTCCATGCCTGGAATGCGACCATCGCTGTCTTGTAGGCGAGCGCGAATCCAAAGCCGGTGAAGATGGTCTTGGCGCTTGTACCGGCGCCGAGCTTCTCCTGCTCGCGTTTTGCTTCCGCAGAAGCAGCAGCGCGAGATTCGGCTGACGCCCCCGCTTTGAGGACCTCGGCGCAGGCGGTCCCTTCCGGATATTTGAGGACTCCGTGCTGGGCCACAATAAGGGCCCGCCGGAGCGGGATCATCATCAGGATTCCGAGCAACCCCCCGAGTATCGCGACGAGCATGACACGGGTTATCTCAAGGTCGAAGCCGAGTATGAGGATAGCCGGCATCGTGACGCCGACACCGAAGGCGATGGATTCGCCGGCGGAGCCAGCAGTCTGGACGATGTTATGCTCGAGGATCGTCGCGTCGCGCAGGCCGAACCGGGAGAGGAGGCGGAAGAGAGTGATCGAGATGACAGCGACGGGAATGGATGCGCTGACCGTCAGGCCGACTTTGAGGACGAGGTAAAGTGAAGAGGCGCCGAAAATGAGCCCAAGAATGGCGCCGACGACGATCGGGATCGGGGTGAATTCGCGGAGGATTGTCTCCGGAGCGATGTACGGCGTGAACGACGGCGGGCCTTCGGGCACGAATCCGATCCTGTCGGGATATTCCTGGGCGGGAATGGACATACTGTCGGGCCTCGGTTGAGAAAGCGTTGATACAAATCCGGCGTGTACTTGCTACCCGGGCGCCACGTGAGCCGGGGGCTGGCAGGTACGTCGCGGGATTAATGTACGGCGGCGACCGACGGCTGGCATCCAGCGAGCCAATCCCGTCAATTTCGCCACGGGAGCGCTGGAATACACTATCTGAGCTCGGTCTGTAATCGGGCGTTGCAAAACAGGCATCACGAGGATGGCCCAGATGAAATCACTGCCGGAGAAGACAATGCAAACCGAAGAGCACAAGGTTTCCGGAAAAGACCTGTTGAACCGCGTGAAGGAGCTGGTGCACCAGGGCAACATCCGCCGTATCACCATAAAGAACGGGGCTGGAAAGAATGTTCTGGTCATCCCACTGACGGTTGGCGTCGTCGGGGCGGTGCTGCTTCCGCTATGGGCAGCCGTTGGGGCGGTCGCGGCGCTGGCGTCGGACTACACGCTGGTAGTGGAGAAGGACGCGTAACGACATTGGGTCTTTCGTGACAGTCGATGGCGATCGCGACCGGCCAGAGACAGGTTATACCGAATGATCATGGCTGCGAGCCGGGCTGGCAGAGAAGGCATTCTCCCGATGGAAGCGGAGAGCCGCCGCACGGTTGTCGTGGCAATGGCGGCAAACTTTGGCGTGGCGATCGCAAAGCTCGTTGCGGCCTCGGTTACGGGGTCCAGTGCCATGCTGGCCGAAGCATTTCACGCTGTGGCCGATACGGGGAACGAAGCACTGCTGCTCGTCGCGCAATGGCGAGGTGGGAAACCGGCTGATGAGCGACATCCGCTTGGCCACGGGCGCGAGGCATACTTCTGGGCGCTCATTGCATCGCTTGCAGTTTTCGTAACCGGCGCGCTGCTGTCACTTCGGCAAGGCATCAATCAGCTGATGAATCCGGTAGAGACCGCGCACTTCCCGGTGGCCTACATCGTTCTCGTCGTTTCCTTTGGTCTCGATGGCATGTCTCTCTTTCGCGCCTACCGGCAGATCAAGGGTGAGGCAGCGATACTCCGCCGCGATTTCTTCGAGCACTTTGAGCTCACTTCGGATCCCGTCGCTCGCGCAGTGTTCGCTGAGGACACCGCGGCGCTTGCCGGCAACCTGATCGCGCTGAGCGGGATCGCGCTGCACCAGGCAACGGGCTCGAGCGTCCCCGACGGCGTTGCCGCGATTCTCATTGCCATGTTGCTCGCCTACGTCGCATTCGAGCTTGCAAAACGGAACCGAGATTTCATAATCGGGCAACAGGTGGCGGCGCCTCTCAAAGCAACTGTCAGGGAGATCATTGCCGCCCAGCCCGGCATCGTGGCCGTCGGCGAGTTGCTCGTAACTTTTCTCGGTCCGCGGCGGGTGTGGGTTGTCGCCCGGATCGACATTGACGATGGAATGAGTGGCGCGCAGGTAAAGGAAGCGTTGCGTGCGGCGGAGGACGAGCTCAAACGGCGGTCTCCCTACATTGCGCGGGCGTACCTGATGCCGAGCGGAGTCTGAATGAAGCAAGGACTGTTCAATCCCACAACGACCAGAAAGGCATGGACTCAATGGCTCAGGATCAACCAGCAGCATCGTACACAGCGCCGGCGGACCGCTATCTCGAAGGACAGCATGCAGTAGTGACCGGCGGCAGTCGCGGAATTGGCGCGGCGATCGCGCGGGCTCTGGCCGAGCGAGGGGCCAAACTGACCATCATGTCCCGTTCGCTGGAGACCCTGGAGCATCAGGCAAAGACGCTCCGCGATGACCTGGGAGCGGTTGTCTCGGCCATCGAATGCGATGTCACCGAGCCTGCATCGATCAGAAACGCGTTTGTGCGCGCGGCTGACGCAGGTGGCCCGATTCAGATTCTGATAAACAACGCCGGCGCGGCCGAAAGCGCGCCAATTGCCAAGATGACGCGCGAGATCTGGGACAGAATGATCGCCGTCAATCTCACGAGTGCGTATGCGTGCACAACCCGGGTCCTGCCGACGATGTTGGCAGCGAAGAGCGGACGGATCGTGAATATTTCTTCGGCCGCCGGGCTTCGCGGCTACAAGACAATGACGGCGTATTGCGCGGCGAAGCACGGAGTGATCGGATTCACCAGGGCGCTGGCACTGGAAACCGCAAAGCACGGAATCACCGTCAACGCCGTGTGTCCCGGTTACACGGATACGGATATGACCGATGACACCGTGAGTAATCTTGCGATGGTTTTCAGCACGAGCCGTGAGGCGGCACGCGCGATGCTGGTTCGTACCATCCCTCGCGGACAGCTGGTTTCTCCCAGGGAAGTCGCCAGCGCCGTGTGCTGGCTGTGTTCGCCGGAGGCCGGTGCCGTGACCGGTATCGCCCTTCCAATCGCCGGAGGAGAAATTCTCTGATATTCCTGGAAAGAACGCCGTGCCGTCAAAACGGAGAAAGACATGCGTGGCCTGATGATGGAAACCCCCTTGCTCGTGTCATCCATCATCCGTCACGCGGCGGTCAACCATGGATCGACCGAAATCGTCTCACAGAACGCCGACGGATCGAGACACCGCTACACCTATTCCGACGCCCATCGCCGTTCGTGCCAGCTCGCAAATGCGCTGACGTCGCTCGGTGTAAGTGCGGGCGACACGGTCGCTACGCTGGCATGGAGCAGCTACCGGCACTTTGAAGCTTATTATGGAATCTCCGGTTTCGGAGCCGTCTGCCATACGATCAATCCGCGGCTGTTCCACGAGCAGATCGTCTACATCGTAAATCATGCTGACGACCGATTCGTGCTGTTCGACCCTTCCTTCATTGGATTGGTGGAGAGGAGTACCGGAGCCACCAGCTTCCCACTGTCTAACCGGTTATCCGGCTGATCATTTCAGATACGTGTCGAACCATCGAAGGGTTCGCTGGAGCAGATCGCGCTTGTGCGCTGGATTCTGAAATCCGTGACCTTCGTCGGGATACACTATCAGCTGGGTCTTCACGCCCACGTGCTGCAGGCCGCGCCAGAACTCGAATGACTGCGGGGCAGGGCACTCTGCGTCCCGTTCTCCCACTACGATCAGCGTCGGCGTGCGGGCATTGGCAATGAAGTTGATGGGTGAGCTCTGTGCGTACACGGCCTTGTTCTCGTATGCTGTCGCACCAAAGAACGGCACCATCCATTCACTGATGCCGTTTTCGCCGGTGTAGCTCAGCCAGTTGGCGATTCCCGCACCCGCCACCGCAGCGCGGAACCGATTCGTCTGCGTAACCGCCCACATCGTCATGAATCCACCGTAGCTCCAGCCCTTGATGCCCAGCCGGTTGCCGTCCACCGGGTAGCGGTGGATGACAGTGTCAACGCCGGCCATGATATCGCGCAGGTCGCCACGCCCAAAATCCCGGACGTTCGCACGCGTGAATGCCTCGCCCTGACCGTAGCTGCCGCGTGGGTTGGGCATCAATACGAAGTAACCGGCTTGCGACAAAGCAACCTGCTCCGTCGAACCACCTTCGCCCAGAAATGCGGGGCGAATGGCGGACGAAGGTCCGCCATGGACGTAGACGATCATCGGATAGCGACGACCGGGAGAAAACTGGCGCGGATAGATGAGAAACCCCTGTACGTTGAACCCATCGCTTCGCCATCTGACGTTCACTGCCCTTCCCCAGTCGGGCTTCACCCCTTCGTTGACATGAGTCAGTTGAGTCAGGCGAGAAGGCGGGCCCGCCCATACCTCCGGCGGCATACTGAGCGACTCGCGCACGAACGCGATCGTCGCGCCATCGGCACTCGCGGAAACGGTGGGCAGGCTGGTGACGCTGCCGAGCGAAGCCCATTCATCGGCCGACCAGAGCAGCGTAAACGATCCACTGGCCGCGTCTACGAGGGCCAGCTGAGATCCTCCCTGCGCCCACGACGTCGCAAGCATGGACGACGATCCGCGCCAGGCGAACGAAGCCACCGAGACAGACGCTCTGGGAGTGATATCGACCGGTTGCCCGCCGCTCGCGGGAACGACGTAAAGATCTCCGCCGGTCACACCCTGATCGCTCATCAGACCGCCGATGTACGCGATGCGCTTTCCGTCTGGCGACCACGTGGGCTGGGCGATCTGATGCGACGGCCGAGCGATTTCGCGGAGCGCTCCTGAGAGGGCGTCGAGTGTGTAAAGCCGGGCGACCCACCAGTTGTTATTACCCGAGCCGGTGGCTGCGCTCAGTACGAACTGCTTGCCATTGGGCGACCAGTCAAACTCGTATACGTAGAGATCGGGCCTCGACATGAGCTGCTGCCTGCCGGATGCGACGTCGACAGTCGCCAGATGCTGCCGGTCGATATGCGTGTCCATGACGCCGGTGTCGCGGGGCGTCGCAGCGAGCGGACTGTTAGCCTGCTCGGTGGGCGAGGTGTAAAGCAGGGCGATGCGAGCGCCGCTGGGCGAAAATCTCACGCCGTGTACAGCGCCGGGAATCGTGGCCACCCGGCGGGCATTTCCTCCGGCGGCGCCGACAACATAAAGTGCGGGCTTTCCGCCGCCGCTCGTCGCAAGAATCGCCAGTGAGCGGCTGTCAGGCGACCAGGCCAGCTCTGATGCGCTTCCCGCATCGGCGTCCGGCAGTGGTACGATGTTCATCGTGCCTGAGGGAGTGGCGTCGGCGAGGACAACGGCGTTGCCGGTTGTTGTCGGCGTTCGGGAAGGAGGTCCGATCCAGGCGACCCGCCGGCCGTCGGGAGAAGCCGCGAGATGGACGAATCGCCTCACTTGAGGAGATTGAGCGACGGCGCCGGTGACGGGCAGAACAAGCGCCAGCCATATCAGTCGACGAATCAAGATCACGGTGATTCTCCTGAATGGGAACGTTGTGCGACCCGAAATTACCTTGTCCGGTCACGTACTCGCCACTTTTCGACGACTATCCACTATTCGACGGAAAGGGGCACAGGATAGAAGACCGGTGAGACGACAAATAGAGTGGCAAGTCGACGGGCTCGCCCATACGTTGAATCGCTGACATGACAATTCCAATGTTGCTTCGACTCGGGCGGTCTTTCACCGTCGCGCTGCTAATCCTCCCGGCCACGCTATATGCGCAGGTACCAGCCGGCGCGACATCGTTTCACGATGCGGCGGAGCGTTACCGGGTGTCGCATGAGGCGGGCATCCTGCGCGAATTCGTCGATCTGCTCGCGATTCCCAATCTTGCCACCGATAGCGTCAACATCCGGCGGAACGCTGATCACCTGGTCGAGATGCTTCAGCAGCGAGGCGTCACCGCCCGTCTTCTCGAGCTCGAGGGCGCTCCACCGGCCGTGTTTGGAGAGCTTCGCGTGCCCGGCGCCACTCGCACCGTGGTTCTCTATGCCCATTACGACGGACAACCAGTCGACCCGTCGCAGTGGGCAACGCCGCCATGGCAACCGACCCTCAGAAACAAGGCGCTTGCCGAAGGGGGCCTTCCCGTTCCAATCCCGGCTGAAAACAGTGCCCGGGTAGACGGCACGGCACTCGTCTACGCGCGGTCCGCGGGTGACGACAAGGGGACGATCGTTGCGATGCTCGGCGCGCTCGACGCCATGCGGGCGGCGGGACTCCACAGCTCGGTGAATCTCAAGTTCTTCTTCGAGGGAGAAGAGGAAGCTGGCTCGCCCCATCTCCGTCAGATGCTGGAACGGCATCGCGAGACACTTGGTGCCGATGCGTGGCTCTTCTGTGACGGGCCCAACCATCAAACGGGCCAGCAACAGGTTCTCCTCGGCGTTCGCGGTGTGACCGGGCTGGAGCTCACCGTATACGGCCCAACGCGCCCGCTCCACAGCGGCCACTACGGCAACTGGGCGCCCAATCCGGGAGCGATGATGGCTAACCTGATCGCCAGCATGCGCGACGATGACGGCCGGATCAAGATGGCTCGCTTCTACGATGATGTGCGCCCCATCTCCGCCAGCGAGCACACCGCAATTGCGGCGACCCCACCGGTGGATGTGGAGCTCCGCCGATCGCTTGGCCTCGCTCACACCGAGGCGAACGACGCCCCGCTGGCGGAAAGAATCATGCTCCCGGCGCTCAACGTGCGCGGCATTCAAGTGGGCGCCATCGGCGAGCTGGCGGCGAACGTCATCTCCACCGAGGCCCGCGCTTCATTCGATTTCCGCCTCGTTCCGAATCAAACGCCCGAGCACGTGCGCGATCTGGTGAACGCGCACATTCGCCGCCAAGGTTACTTCGTGACCGGGGACAGCGTCTCGATGGAGATGCGTCTCGCTCACCCGAAGATAGCGCGGGTGAGCTGGACTTCGGGCGGATATCCGGCATCCCGGGCGCCGATGGATCTGCCGTTCGCGCGAGCGGTGGTGCGGGCGGTTGGTGACGGCATCGGCAAACCTCCAATCCTTCTTCCAACGATGGGCGGCAGCATACCGGCGTATCTGTTCGAGCAGGTCCTGCACACCCCCGTGATCATTCTTCCAATCGCCAACTACGACGACAATCAGCATGCAGCGAATGAGAATCTGCGGATCCAGAATCTGTGGGATGGAATCGACGTCTACGCGGGTCTCATGGGACGCCTAGGCAGCTATTGGACGCGGTAGCGGATGCGATCAGGCGTGGGTCTGCCGAGTGTGATGCTGAAGGCGCTTGCAGTCATCGTCGTCATGACTGCCGGCTGTGCGTCTTCTGCCGTGACTGCGACCTCGCGCGCGGGTACCGCGCACGGTGAGTCCGCGCCAGCGGTGGAGACCCTTGCGCCCGGAATTGCGCTTGCGACGTTCGACAGCGTCTGGACGGTAGTCGCACGGACGTACGTGGACACCCAATTCGTCGCGACCCGGTGGACTGCGGTTCGCGATTCGCTGCGTCCGCGCGCACTGTCAGTCACCACGAGAGCGGGGCTGACCGACCTTATGACCGCCACTCTGGGGCAGATACACGACTCTCACTTCTATATCATCCCGGCCGGTGTTGCCGCCGACGTGCGGCCGGACGATGATAATGCCGGATCAGGTGAGGGGACCACGGGCGTGTCGGTGAGGATTGCCGGCGACCGTGCGCTCGTCTGGCGGGTCGAGCCCGGAAGTCCCGGGGCGCTCGCCGGGATCGCAGCAGGCCAGACTGTGGAGCAGGTAAGGGAGCGCGTTGTTCGCCCGGCCATCCAGCGTGTGCTGTCACTGCCGGATGCATCCCGCCAACGGGCACTGGCCGAGCTCGACTTCAAGTTGAACGGCGCACTTTCGCCATCGGTTGGCGACAGCGTTCGCATCCGGTTTGTAAAACCCGGGGAGACCAAAGTGATCGAGCGGGCCCTCGTTGCCGTGCCGGTTGCTGGAACGATCTCGAAGTTCGGCAATCTTCCCCCGATCGCTGGACGTGTGCGGGTGGCACGAACGCCGGTGACGTTGGGTGGCGGAAGAGGCGCGGCCTGCGTCGGAACGATTGCATTCAATATCTGGCTGCCGGCGCTCGCCCCTGAGCTTCAGCGCGCGGTAGACAGCGTAGCCGACTGTGCCGGCATCGTCCTCGACGTTCGCGGCAATCCCGGCGGCGTCGGTGGGATGGTGATGGGGTTCGGGGGCTACTTCCTGGACTCGGCGATTTCGCTGGGAACGATGAAAACGCGGGACATCTCGCTCAATTTCGTCATCAACCCCCGGCGCATTCACGTGGCCGGCATCGAGAGCGGTCCTTTCAGGGGTCCGGTGGCGATTCTTGTCGATCCGATGACCGCCAGCACGTCGGAGATTTTTGCTGCAGGTCTTCAGCGAATTGGTCGCGCTCG
>DATBZT010000250.1:0-18340 GCA_036513055.1 Gemmatimonadaceae bacterium
CTGGTTTCCGGGCATCGCCATTGCGAGCGCAGACCAGTTGTGAAACGATGGGTCGGTCACCTTGTGGCGACGGACGCCACCGCGATCATCTGTCAGAAGCACGTGGGCGACTTCTCCGCGCCACCCCTCCTCGAGCGCGACGACCAGTTCACCAGGAGCGAGCGCGGCACAGGGCGACCGAAGGTCACCCTTCGGCAATGCACGCACCTGCTCCGTAACGAAGTCCAGTGAGCGCTGAATCTCCAGCCAGCGAACGAGCGCGCGCGAGGAGACGTCGCCTGCCCACGCGCTCGCCACCGGAATCTGCGCGAAGCGGAACACTCCGTACGGATGATCGTGTCGCACGTCGCGCGGGACGTCGGAGCTCCGCGCAACGACGCCGACATACCCGCGTGCGATGCAGGCTTCCTTCGTGACCACGCCAATACTTTCCAGGCGCGACTGCACTGACGCAGATCCGAAAAACTGGTCGGCCACCGGGCGCAGCTCCTGTCCGAGCCGCCCGACACGCCGCTCGATCTCCCTGGCCATCTCCTCCGGGATATCGAACGCAACACCACCCGGCCGGATGAGTCCGCGCCCGTAACGGTTGCCCGAGATCGTCATAAGCAGGTTGAGGCACTCTCCGCGCATTCGACCGAAGTATGCAGCCGCGGGCTGATACGCCACGTCGCCGGAGATCGCACCGAGATCCCCGATGTGATTCGCGAGGCGTTCCAGCTCCAGTGCGATCCCCCGAATGGTTTGCGCCCGAGGGCTTTTGCGGCTTCTTGCGAGCGCTTCGATCGTGCCGCAGTACGCACTGGCATGCGCAATGACCGAGTCGCCGGCGATCGACTCAGCAACGTAAATCGCGCGTGGCCGGTCCAGCGTCTCCAGAAGACGTTCAACGCCCCGGTGCTGGTAGCCCAGCATGATTTCAAGCGAGAGAATTTCCTCCCCATGCGCCTGCATTCGAAAATGGCCGGGCTCGATGATGCTTGCGTGCACCGGTCCGACGGCTACTTCGTGGACCTCATCTCCGGCGATCGCAGAGAACCGGTATTCGGCGTGATTGCCTTCATCGATGCGCCACGCCGAAGGCGCGTGATCGGGACGATGGCGGCGCAATGGCATCAACGCCGGGTGGCCTTCGGGCACCGCGGCACACTGCTCCGCAATCTCGCGTTCGAAAAGCGCCGCCTGACGACAGGTGTCACCCAACGCGGGATAGTGTTGCTCAACGATCGCGCTGAAGACGCCGAGCTCTGGGCGCTCGTCGTGCGCCAGCACGGCGATGAGCCGCAGTCGGTCTTCGGCTTCGGGGACGCCAAACAGAGACACGATGCGCCACCGATCACCGACGGCGGTCGAGAGCGCGGCGGCGACCTCCGCCACCGCCAGCGTCGGCACATCGGCGAGTCGAATGCTTCGCCGATTGGTGATTCGCGCAACAGGCAACTGCGTCACGGCGCAGCTCCGCCAAGCGATGCAGCGGCACGACCGATCACAGCGCGTAACGGGGCCGGGATGTAGAGCCCGAGCAGAAGCACAATGCCCGCGAGAACCACCGGCCCAACAACAAACGACGCCCGCTCCCCGCCGGAGGACAACTCGTCATCCGCGCCTGTGGGTTCACCGTAGGCAATGTCGATTATCATCCTCGCGATTCCCGCGAAGATGATGGTGAGCATCAAAACTGTTGCGCCGGCGACCCACGGATGATGCTCGCGTATGGCGCCGGAGATGATTGAGAACTCGCTGATAAAGAGTCCGAATGGCGGCGATCCGGTGACCGCGAAGAGGCCGACTAGCAACAGCCACGCCGACACCGGGCGAACGCGCAGCATGCCGTGCATGTCGGACACGACGGACGTCCCGGTGGCGAGCACCAGATTCCCCACAGTCAGGAACAGCATGCCCTTGATGAGTCCGTTGTTGATCAGGTGAAGCACCGAGCCATACGTCCCGATCCCGCCTACGCCCAGACCGAGCACGAGAAGCCCCATGTGTTCGACGCTCGAATACGCGAGCAGCCGTTTGACGTCGGCTTGGCCAATGATGAACGCCGCCGCCACGAGCAGTGAAAAGAGGCCGGATGCGATCAGGAGCGGCCGCACAAAGGTCTGGAGACCGGCCGCCATCGCGACCTGGGTGAAGCGCGCCACACCAAGAAAGGCGCAGCTTGTGAGTGCTCCCGCCATCAGACCGCCGACGAGACTTGGCGCCTCGCCGTACGTATCCGGTTTCCAGGTATGGAGCGGAGCGAGCCCCATCTTAGTACCGAAGCCGACAAGCGCGAACACGAACGATGCTCGCAACCACCACGGGTCCAGGCGGCTGGCGCCGCTAATCAGGTCAGGCAGCAGAAGTGCTCGCGAGCCGCCGTCTACAGGCTGCGCCGTCGCGAGTAGAAACACGGCGAGCAGCGCGAGGGCTATTCCAACCGACGAAAGCACGAGGTACTTCCACACAGCTTCCAGCGAGCGCCTGTCGTTGCGCGCATAGATCAGCGGGGCGACGGCGAGCGTCGTGGATTCCATCCCAACCCACAGCAGCGCCAAATGCTGACTCAGTGCCACCAGCGATGTGGCGGACAAAAAAGCCAGAAGGCAGCTCACGAACGCGCGCCCACCGCGTGGAGTCTGGGTGCGGAGGTAGCCTGCCGCGTAGTATGCCACGACGAGGAAAAGCACGCTCACGAGACTGAGAACGACGAGTCCCAGATCGTCGACCATCAACCAGCCGCCAAGCGCACTGTCCGCCGGACGCACCCATAGCAGGCCGACAGCGCCAGTGTGCAGGGTCGCGATCATGAGCAGCAACGCCGAACGCGCTCGAGCCCGCTGGAGCACGTACGCGAGCCCCCCGGCTGCGAGGGGCATCACCACGATCAGAAGTTCCAGCACCGCATTCCTCTCACGATTCGCGCAGTTCGGTCAGGTTCGCAGCAGAGATCGAGTCGAACTCGCGATTGATGTGGAACACGACGATGCCCATGATGAATACGCCGACAAAGACATCCAGCAGGACCCCCGCCTCGACCAGAAATGGGACTCGGCGCGCGAGCGTGAGACCGAAGATGTAAACGCCGTTCTCGAGCATCATGTAGCCGACAACCTGCGTCACCGCCTTCGCCCGCGTGGTGAGTATGACCATGCCGATCATCACCGTCACGAGTGCCACCGGCACAACCAGGCTGCCACGCGCCGAGGCCGGCATCGTGTTCGCGACAGCGAACGCCGCGCCGAGAGCCGCCGCGCCGAAAAGCATCGACCCCATGTAACCCACGAGCGGCTCGACCTCGCGCCGAATTGCGGCTTCCCGGATCGCCCAGCGAAGAAAGCCGGGAAGCAGCATCGCTTTGACGATCACAGTGCCGATTGCAAGCGCGACGACGTGCATCGTGAGGCCACCCTCCGTGACCAGTGGAAGAAGACCCAGGATCGCACCCTGGAACGCGATCCAGCGAATGCAGGCGCTAAGGCGAGACGTGCCCAGTACGGCGAAATCAGTCAGTACAACCAGGAGGAGGAGCAGCTGCAACGACGAGTGTGTCACGCCGGGGTCCAGAGCACGAGGATGAGGCTGAACAGCGCAAGAGACGAGGCGCCGGCGAGGTACAGGGCGACCTTCGGCAACCGCAGTCGCGCCATCGTCGCTTCGACGATGCCGACACCAACGCCAATTGCGAGCAGCCCGCCGCCGAGCACGGCGAGCGAGCCCGCGGCTGGCAGGCCCCCGCGAGGTATGAGCACGCTGACGACCAACGCGCCGAGGACAGCGAGCTTCAGCGCGCTTCCATACAGAATCAGTGCGAGGTCGGGCCCGCTGTGATCGAGAACCATTACTTCGTGCACCATGGTCAATTCAAGGTGTGTGGACGGATCGTCCACTGGCACGCGGGAGCATTCCGCGAGCAGCAACGCGAACAAACCGATACTGATCATCACGAGCGCCGGAGCGTTTGCGGCCCAATGGTGCGCGAAAGGCATCCCCAGCATGCCAGACAAAGACAGCTCGCGCGTCACCACGACCAGTGTGCCGAACGACAAGAACAAGCCGACTTCAACGAGGCTTGCAAAAGTGACCTCCCGGCTCGCCCCCATCCCTTCGAAGCTCGACCCGGTATCGAGTGCTGCCAGCACAAGAAGAAAGCGGCCAAGGCCGAGCACGTACGCAAACGCCACTGCGTCGCCGCTGAATCGGATGAATGACATGCGACCATCAAGCGGGAGGAGCGTCGCCGCCAGAACAGTCGTCGCAACCATCGCTGCGGGCGCCAGCCGGAAGACCCACGTCGTCGTTTCGCTGAACACCGCACCGCGCCGAACGAGCTTCCAGAGATCGAAGTACAGTTGCAGTGCCGGCGCCCCCTGCCGGCCCGTAAGCACCGATTTCGTCCGCGTCGCAACGCCGGCAACAGCAGGAGCGATAAGCAGTACCAGGATGAAAGCGATGGCCGACGACGGCGTGATGTTCACTCGGCGCTCACTGCGTAACAACCAGGTATGTGAGAAACGCCAAAACGGTGGCGACGACGTAGACCAGATAAAAGTGCAATCGTCCGTCCTGAATCGGGCGCAGCCGAAGCGCTGATCTCCGCACGTATGCCCACAACGGCGCGACAACGCGATCAAGAATGAGATCGCGTGGCACGCTGTGGAACACGGTTGCACCACGATGCTCCTGCACGCCCGTCAGCGGTCCGAAGACAGAGAGCAGCGGCGCGGCGAACGACGACGCAGTGTACTGCATTCGCGACGTCGTTGCTCCGTATCCGCTGCTCCAGGTCGCATCCGACCTCACCGATCTGCGATGCAGCACGAGTCGGCGGCCGGCCCAAATCACCGCCGCGACGAGTAAAAGCGCTGTAGCGAAAACCGCGATGTGTTGCGCGTCGGGCGCAACGTCAGCCCAGGCTGTGGCCAATTGCGCCTGTGGTTCGCCAGCTATCGTCGCCCCAACGAACAGAAACGGGCGGAGGATCGCTGCCGGCATCAACCCGATGGCGACACATATCGCAGCCAGAGCAAGCTGCGGGAAGAGAAACGCCGGGCCGACTTCGCGTGCCGCAAGCGGGCGGGCGCTCCTGGGGCGGCCGAGAAACACCACGCCGGCGGCCTTTGCAAAGCAGGCGAGCGCCAGACCACCAACCAGCGCCAGTATCGGAGCACCGAGCAGGGCGATTCGCAGCGCGCTGGACGAATAGCCGGCGCGAAAGAGTCCCTGGAAGACGAGCCACTCACTTACGAAGCCGTTCAGAGGTGGCACGCCGATTATTGCGATGGAGCCAACCAGGAATACGGCGAAAGTGATGGGCATGCGAGGCGCGATACCTCCAAGCTCCTCCATGTTGCAGGTGCTCGTCATTCGGTACACCGCACCCGCACTCATGAACAGCAGCGACTTGAAGAGCGCATGGTTCACCGTGTGGAGGACGGCAGCGCCATAGCCCAGGATCGCCAGCATGGGGTGGTGGTATGCCGTCCCTAACGCGCCGAGTCCGATACCGATCAGGATGATTCCGATGTTCTCGACGCTGTGATACGCAAGCAGACGCTTGATGTCATGCTGCGCGAGCGCCCACAGCACTCCCAGCACGGCAGACAAAGCGCCAAGCAACAGAACGATCCATGCCCACCAGGCGGGCGGCGCACCCGCAAGCATCACGACGCGGAGGATGCCGTAGATCCCCGTCTTGATGACAATGCCGGACATGAGCGCCGAAACGTGTGAGGGCGACGCGGCATGGGCGGGAGGCAACCAGAAATGCAGTGGCACGAAACCGGCCTTTACGCCAAAACCCGCGAGCGCCAGGAGGAAGAGTGGTCCCCCGCCCCACATCAGCGTCGGCCGAGCCGCCGCGAGAGACGCAAACGACCAATCGGCCGCCCCCCGCGACCAAACCGCGAACATCACGAACAGCAACAGTGTGCCGGTGTGGGTCGCGACGAGGTAAATGAACCCTGCGCGACGTACGTGCGCCTGGTGATGGTCCGTCATGATGAGCAAAAAAGAACTGATCGCCATCATCTCCCACGCGGAGAGGAACAACAACACGCTCTGTGCGGTGACTACCAGCGCGAGAGTGACGACGAGCACCGCGTATGCCGCGTTTGCCTGCCGTGAAATACGTGCGGTCGCTCCGGCGCGCATGTCGGCAGCACCGTACACGGCATTGGCTGCCCCGACGGCCAGTGCCGCAAGCAGAAATACGGCCGAAAGTGGGTCGATGCCGATCGACAAATCGCCCCCCGGAAGACCCGAAGGCCAGCGCGCCGCGAGGTGGCCCGCGCCACCGAGCACGCGAAAGGCAGGAACCGAAGCCAGACCCGCCCCAGCGACGACCAGCGTCGCGAATACTCGATCGCGCAACGCGTCGCCGCGGACCACGAGGGCGGCGACAGCAGCGGACACGACCATGCCGAGTCCGATGAACAGCAGAATCACGCCGAAGGCACCGCTTTGAAGGACCCCGTGGTGCGAGTGCTTTCGACCAGCGCGACGCGATCGAGGATCTCATCAGCCGGCGCGCAATCGCGCAGCAGCCCGCGGAGAGTGTCGTCCCGAAGCGCGAATCCGAGTTGTGCGAGGATCGCCAGGTGCGTCGGCACCGTCGGACTGACGACGATGAACAGCGCGTGCACGGGCCTTCCATCGATTGCTCCGAACTCAATCGGGTGGCGGAGCAGCCCGAGCGTAACGAACGGCCGGTCGACCTGCAGAACGATCGGGTTGCGCACATGAGGAATCGCGATTCCGTCGCCGATGCCAGTGGAACCCATGGCTTCGCGCGCCTCGAGCACGCTCAACAGGAATTCTCGATCCTGCTCCGGCGCCAGCGGCAACCGCTCGACGAATTCGCGGAGCACCTCCGCCGTTGAGTTTCCACCTATGTCGTTGAAGATCCCACCCGCGCGCAGCAGCTCGCTCAGCAAGGGCACTGGATCCGGTGAGCGGCGAGCCTGATCCAGGAGCTGCCGGGAAACCGGGACTCCATTCTCGACCGCCCACTCCCAAAGCTCGACGGCGTTCATGTAGATCCGTTCATTCGCGTGGTGGGCGGGCAGCCCGCGCTGATTGATCCAGCGCCTGATCGTCGCTTCGTCCACACCGAGGTGCCGAGCGACCTCGCGAACTGTCAGCTGCATCTGCTCAAACGAACGTCCAGGCTATGCGCGCGCAAGGGGGTCGGCACGCTCTGACGGGCATGCCTGGGCACATACAAAAACCCGCCACCAGAGCATCTGGCGGCGGGCTTCGTGTTCAGGCGTGATGGGTCTTAGCGCTTGATCTTGACCGTCGGAGTCTTGACGGAAACGGTGTCCTTCTTCACTTCAACTGTGGGCACCGCAACCTTCGTCGTGTCCGTCCCGATCTCGACCTTCGGCACATTGATCGTATCCGTCACGGTTCCGACAACAGGCTTCTCCACCTGGAGATCACCGCTGTCCGTCTTCTTGCATGCTGTAACTGAAACGGCCAGGATGGCCGCCACTACCAGTAGCTTTCCCACGAGAAGCCTCCCAGGCATGGTTGTGTGATGCGCCATCCAATTCATGGCCACCCTGTTCTCAATGGCAACCTTCGTTCCACTAATTCGGACCATCTGTCTTTTTAGTCCTCGAATGCCTCTCGCTGGCGCCTGCGTACACGGCGTAACTCATGCACCTGAGCGACTTCACCGCCCAGAATAAATATCATC
This sequence comes from Gemmatimonadaceae bacterium, assembly GCA_036513055.1. GTDB lineage: Bacteria > Gemmatimonadota > Gemmatimonadetes > Gemmatimonadales > Gemmatimonadaceae > UBA4720. Next base: position 7,688 of record DATBZT010000250.1, read on the forward strand.
GAAGCGTAATAAACCCAGATGACGACAATGACCATTGCGGCCACCGTTCCCCTGTACAGCGACCCGGGATTGAACGACTGCACATAAGCTCCGAATCCTCGTTTCGCGATCTCGAACATGAAGCTCGTGAAGAGAGACGCGATGAGGGCGGTCTGCCACCTGATATGCCGGTTCGGCAGAAACTTGTAGAGCGAATAGAACATCGCTGCAATGAAACAGAAAGCGATTGCCTGGCCGATATTGTATTCCAGGCTGCCCATCACGTCCTTTCTCAGGCCAAGTTGGCCGACTATCAGCAGCCCGCGCGTGGTTGCGAGCGCGAGATACCCGCTGAGACCCGTGTAGAGAATCAGCAGCAAAGTGGACACGATTGTGATTTGGACATCGAATATCTTGCCCGCGATGATGCCCCGATCGGTGTCGATATCGAAGATTGCGGCAAGTACGCTGCGCAGTGATCCGAACAGGCGAGTCGAAAACCAGATGAACCCGACGATGCTGTAGATACCGATCGCCTTGCTCGACTTCAGGATGGGCACGAGGATCGACACAATCGGCGACACCTGGTTTGCCGGGTGGGGCGGAAGGAAGCGATCGATGATCGTGTTGATCTCGGCCGACGACACGTCGGCTGACTGGTTGAGGAGGTACGCCAGCCCGGTGGTCAGAAGAAGAAAGAAAGGGACAGCGGCGAGGAGCAGGTTGAAGGCAATACCCCCCGCCAGGAAAAAAATATTGTCTTCCCCGCTATTGTCCCAGACGCGCTGGGCGTAATCGCGTAGCGTCCAGCCGATCCGAACGAGGAGCGGCCGCTGCGCCACTAGCTTTCTTTATATGCGGCCTTCGTCTCGGCGATGCGCTGCTCCAGCTCTTCCCGCGCCTGCTGCGCGGCAGCGCGTCCCGCATCGACGGCATGCGACACCTGACGTCGCTTGAGCTCCACCGCGTTGCGCGCAGCGTCGATGCGATCTTCAACCGAGTCCTTCGCCTGCTGGAAGCTGTTTCCAACGGACTCGGTGAGTCCGGAGACAAGATCCTGCGCCTGATCCCCGACTTCGCGCGCCCGTCGCTGAATATCGCGGCGCGTCTCCTCGCCGCTTCGCGGGGCGAACAGGAGCGCCACACCAGCTCCGACCGCGAGCCCAAGAAGAAACGACCCGATACCGGAAGGTTTCTGCTCGATGACTACATACGGCTCGTCTTCGTCCCAATCATAATCCGACATTTTCCCCTCGCTTTAGCGCTTTCTGGCTTTGCTCTTGGCAGGCGCGTTGCGCGAACGCGCGCCGTCACGTGCCGCTCCCGTCGGAGCGACGGGCGCGATTGGTTCCGCATGGTGCGCGCCACCGTTGGTGCTTATGAGCGCGGATATCTCGGCCCGCACGTCCTGAGGCGAGATGCCGACGATCTTCGCAGTCCGGGTGGCGTCCCCGCTGGTGGAGGCGAACGTCCGCAGCACCAGCTGACGCTTGGTATCGGCAAGTGACGCCCCTTCGGGCACCGTCATCGGCGGATGCGAATCGCCCGACAGGCGAAGGTGCCGCGGCATGATGTCGGCGACTCCGATCTTGTCGGACCGCGTCATGATCACCGCCCTCTCCACGGCGTTCTTCAACTCGCGAACATTCCCCGGCCAGTTGTGCGAAAGAATCCACTCCCACGCCCGCTCGTCGAAGCCGGTGACTTTCTTTCCGTTTTGCTGCGCAAATCGCCCGAGAAACTCGTTGGCGAGAAGCTTGATGTCGCCGGCGCGATCGCGTAGGGGCGGCAGAAAAACTTCCACGACAGCCAGCCTGTAGTAGAGATCCTCGCGGAGCTCGTTCTCCGACAGTGCCTTCTGAAGGTCGCGATTCGTCGCCGCGACGATTCTGATGTCCACCGCGATCTCTTTTTTTCCGCCGAGGCGCCGAATGATTCGCGTTTCGATGGCACGGAGCAGCTTCACCTGGATGTCGGTGGGCATCTCGGCGATTTCGTCGAGGAAGATCGTGCCGCCATCGGACATCTCGAATGCGCCGGCTTTCTCGTTCGTCGAGCCGGTGAATGCGCCCTTTTCATGCCCGAACAGCTCGTTCTCCAGAATATCTTTCGGGAGCGCGGCACAGTTGAGCGGGAAGAACGGACCTTTCGCACGGTCGCTCTTCGTATGCAGCGCGCGCGCTACCAGCTCCTTGCCGGTGCCCGATTCGCCGAGGATGAGAACATTCGCCGAGGAGGGCGCCACGGCGTCGATGATCTGATACACGGCTCGCATCTCTTCCGACTGGCCCGTCAGCTCGCCGTAGTGGGTGAGCCCGTCGAGCTTGGAGGAGAGCTCGCGATTTCTCTCCTGAACATTGTATTTGTCGAGCGCCTTGGGGATCAGTGCCTTGAGGCGGTTGAGCTTCTCGGCGTTGAGGGGCTTTTCGATGTAGTCGTACGCGCCCTCACGCATGGCCTGAACGGCCGAGTCCACCGTGCCCTGCCCCGTGACGATGATGCATTCCGTGGGAATGCCGACTCGCTGGAGCTCCTTGAGCAAGCCCAGCCCGTCCACCTTCGGCATCATGAGATCGGCCAGCACGAGGCCAAATCTGTCGGCGCCGAGCAGGTCGAGGGCTTTTTTCCCGTCCGCAGCGACAACCACTTCATATCCCTCGTCGGATAGAACGGCGCTCAGGCCCTTCGTTATGGAGAGCTCGTCGTCGGCGATAAGGATTTTCGGCTGATTCATTCGCGCTCTATTGATTCCGTGCTGATGTCCTGCGGGAAGGTTAATATAACCGCCCCGCCATCTGTTTCGGCGCTGAAGCCAAGCGCCCCGCCCAGCGTCTGAAGTCCCCGAACGGCCCGTTCGGCGGTGGTCCGATCCACCTCGAACCGCAACCGCGATGGCTCTCCGGCGCTCTGAACGCAGCTCAACCGCCCATCCGGGCCAATCGCGCCTGAAATGAGCGCCAGCAGCGACCCTATTGCCTCGTTCAGCTTCACCAGCTCTTCGGTTTGTCCCATTGCCTGCTCGGCAAATGGCAGAACGTCGGGTGCGCCATCGGCCGCTCGCGCCAGACGGCTCCGTACAACCTCCAGATTTACCACCAGACCATTCAACGCGTTCCGGCTTTCGTGCGTCGAACCCCGGATGACCGCTTTTAGCCGCGGGAGCCAGTCCGGATCCCCGGTCCCAGGCTGGTCAGTCACTGAGGTCGGCATCGTCCGGAGCCGCAGGCACTACAGCGAGATCTTCGTGAGGCTGTGGCCGATGCTGGATCCGCAACCGCACGAAGCGCGTCACGACTTCTTGCGTGCCGGCGACGCCGAGCTGGGTGAAGAGAAACTCGAATTTCCTGTCATAGGCCTCGGCGAGCGTCTGCCTGACGTCCGCCGGCAGGTCCCAGAAACGCCGCTTGAACGGGCCCAGCGCCTTCTTCCGCGTCTTGTAGTAGAACTGCTCATCGGAGTCAGCGGGCTTGCGCTCGTCCTTTGCATTGTCCCTCAACCACGCATAGACCTCGTCACGCAGCGACGACGGCAGATGATCGTACAGCATCGTCTGAAAATTCGTGGCGAGGTGAATCTCTGCGGTCTCCGTGCCGGGGAATTTGTGAAACGCCGCGTCGGGCAGCGTCGAGGCGCCGTGCTGCACGGCTCCCGCCAATCCGTATTTCTCGCGCGCTTCCACCGACAGCCGGCGCAAAGTCTCAAAGTCAATCTGCACGTCGGCGATCGTGCCATCGGGCAGGACAACGCCGCCGTGCGTCGTTCCCGACTGCACGCTGATCTTGGAAAGCCCCTCGGCTGCCGGCGAGAGATTCTTCAGCGTCCGGTTGAAGCCATCCATGTAGCTGTGCAGCTCCTCGACGGTGCTGTTCTGCGTTCCAACTTCTCCAATTTCGCCACCGAGAGAGATGTTGATACCCGCGGGCTGAAGCTGGCGGACGTAGACGGCGATCGCGGCTGCCTGCTCGTAGTTGGTTCGCTGCTGCTCGTCGAGAGTGGGCCTGGACAAATCGACGAGTGTCGACGTGTCGATGTCGATGTTGTAAAAGCCAGCCGCGACGGCCTCACGCGCAAGCTGCTTGACTGCTTCCACTTCGCCGGCGGGGTCGACAGCGAACTTTTTCGCGCTCACCTGAAAGTGATCGCCCTGAATGAACACCGGTCCGCGAAAACCTTCGCGCAGCGCAGCGGCCATGATTACGGCCACGTATTCTGCGGGACGCTGGTCGGTGTACGCGATCTCCGACCGGGCAATCTCGCAGATGAATGCACCTGCCTCGAGCTTGTTCGCCGTGCGGAAAATCGCGCGGGCGGTGTCGTACGTCAGGCCGCGGACGTTTATCGCCGGAACCGTGAAGCCGCTGACCTCGCCTCTGCCGCGCGCCAGGTAAAGGTCGTGAATGGAGGATGGAATCAGGCCGACGCTCTGGCCGATCTCCCAGATCAGCCAGCGCGCATTGTCGCGGCTGTCCTGATCGCCGAATACGGCGGCGCGCACGAGAGAGTCCATGGCGGGTGATGCGATCACGGACTCGTCGAGGACGGTTACGGCACCGTCGTCAACCGACACTGCTCCATCCAGAAGATGTTCAGTCATTGTGCCGGAAACTCGCCGCCGCGCTCAGCCGTTGCAAGTGCATCAGACACTCCATCGTGGATCGGGTTGGGGCAGCGAATCCCACTCTTTCTTCGCCGCGTCCGCTCCGGGCCGTCCGAGCAGCGCGTAAGCGAACTGCTTCCCGAGCTCGACTCCCGGCTGATTGAATGCGTCGATCCCGTAAAGCTGGCCCGCATACGCGGTCGCGATCTCGAAGAACATCATCAGCCCCCCGACGTGACGCGCGTCCACGCGGTCGATGTGGACTGTGAGGTTGGGGCGCCCCCGTCTTGCAAGCGCTCCGGCCGTGGCCTTCTGCTCGATTGCAATCAGCTCGCCGAGCGAATGGCCGCCGAGATAACCAAGCTCCTTTACGTCGCCAAAGCTCCGGGGAATGCTGAGATCGGTGGCCCGCTCGCCAACGGCAATGAAGCTCACAGTTTTGTTCGTCGGGCCCTCCATGAAGAGCTGGACCTGGCTGTGCTGGTCAGTCGCTCCAAGCGCCGCCAACGGCGTCGATCCCACCGACCCGCCATCCGGAGTATGCTTGCCGAGACTCTCCGCCCAGAGCTGGACGAACCACGCAGCGAAGTCGCGCAGGGCGTCGGAGTACGGCATGAGAACGTTGATCGATTTGCCATGCCGCGTGTCGGCCAGCCACTGCAGCATCGCGTAAACACCGGCCGGGTTCGTCGCGAGATCCGGCGTCGAGCACTGCTTCGCCATGTTCACGGCGCCCGCGAGCAGCTCGGATATGTCAATCCCAATCAGTGCTGCCGGCAACGTGCCGACCGGCGTGAGGACGCTGTAGCGCCCGCCCACGCTGGGCGGAATCTCCAGGGCCGGAATGCCCTGCGCGCCGGCAAGCGGGCGCAGCGCGCCTTGCGCCGGATCGGTGACGAACACGAGGTGATCGGCCGCCTTCAGTCCGGCGCTGCTCAGGCGGTCGTCGACAATCATGTACTGGGACATCGTCTCGGCGGTGCCGCCGGATTTCGAGGTCACCACGAACAGTGTCCGCGCCAGATCGATTCGGCTGAGCAGCGCAGCGATTGTTTCAGGGTCGACGTTGTCGAGCACCTGAAGTCGCGGGAATCCGCTTCTTGCCTCGGCTGAGAGCATGTTCCACGCGCTGGGCCGTAGCGCCGTGCGCAGTGCTATTGGGCCGAGCGCCGAACCACCGATGCCGAGCACCACGACGTCATCGAACCGGCCTTTCGCGCGCGCGGCGAAATCAAGCGCCTGCTGGCGAAGCCTCTCGTCAGCCGCAATGTCCACGAATCCGACGGCGCCGCTCTCGCGAAGACGCGCAAAGCCGGAGTGAGCACGCGCGAAGAGATCCGGTGCGTTGGTCCACTCGGTTTCCGGAATGCCACCGGCGGCCTCGCCGATCATGTTGGAGAAGTCAATGCGGATTTTCATTTCCTCAGTCGATGCGAACAGTGAGGCCATCGAATGCAGGCATGATGCCGTGCGGCAGCTCCGCCTCGAGATCGGCATGGAAGTTTTCGTGCGTGAGGTGCGTGAGATACGTCCGCTCGGCGCCGATCGTCTTCGCCGCGGCGACCGCCTCCGGGATGCTGAGATGGGTCGGATGACCGGTGCGGAACAGCGCGTTGATCACCAGCACCTTCGCACCCGTAAGCGCCGCCATGGCGTCCGGCGGGATCAGTTTTGCGTCTGTCACGTACGCCAGCGCGCCGATGCGATAGGCAAAGACCGACACCGGGCCGTGGGGCAGCGCAATCGGCAGGACGTCGGCGTCGCCGACCCTCACGCGCTGCCGGTCCGCCAGCGGGACGGCGTGCCCTTCCGGCTTGGAAGTGCCGGGCAGAGCGCGAATGCTGTCGTCAAAGATGTACGGGAACCGTCGCGCCAGCCGGGCGAGCGAGTCTGCGGGACCGTACATGTCGAGCGGCCCGTCCCGCCGGTTGGAGATAGAACGGATGTCGTCCAGGCCGTGGGTGTGATCGGCGTGGTCATGGGTGAAGAAAACCGCGTCGACGCGATCGATTCCGGCGGCAATGAGCTGGATGCGCAGCTCGGGTGGCGTGTCGATCAACAGCCTCGCACCCTGATCGCTTTCGACCACCGCCCCGACGCGGTTTCTCTTATCCCGGGGGTCCGGTGAGTGACAGACCGGGCAGTCGCACCCGATTTGCGGCACGCCGAAGCTCGTGCCCGTTCCAAGAAAGGTGAGCTTCACGCGCGCTCTCTCATGTTGCCGGCGCGAACATTCAAATCGTCTCGACCTTGAGCAGATTCGTCGTGCCCGGGATGTCGAAAGGAACGCCGGCGGTCACGATGATGCGCTCGCCGCTCGACGCAAGCTGGCGGTCCACGACTGCCTCCTTGGCTCGGACCATCATCTCGTCGTACGTGTCGCAGTGCGGCACGAGCACTGGAATCACGCCCCACACGAGTGCCAGCTGCCGGTAGGTACGCGGCTGGTCGGTGAGCGCGAGAATCGGGACGCCCGGGCGGTACGAGGCAACAATGCGCGCGGAAAAACCGCCCTTCGTCAGCACGACGACAAGCGGCGAGTTAAGCATATCCACCGCCGCCGTCGTGGCGGCGGCAATCGCGACTTCCGTCGGCACGACAGGAACGAGGGTGTTGTGCTCCGAGCGCGCGCGGAGCTTGGGTGGCGGGTTGCGTTCCACCTGGGCGATTATGCGGCTCATCGCTTCGACAGCGAGTCGGGGATACGCGCCCGCCGCCGTCTCCGCAGAAAGCATCACCGCGTCTGTCCCATCGAGAATTGCATTGGCGACGTCGCTCGCCTCGGCGCGGGTCGGGCGCGGATGCTCGACCATCGATTCCAGCATCTGGGTTGCCGTGATCACCGGACGCCCCATCCTGTTGGCGAGACCGATGATCCGTTTCTGCGCGCCAGGCACCTCCTCAAACGGCAGCTCGACGCCAAGATCTCCGCGGGCAACCATCACTCCGTCTGCCGTCTCGAGAATGCTCTCGATGTTCGACAGCGCGATGTCCTTCTCGATCTTGGCGATGATCAAAAGACCCTTCGGGACCATCGCGCGCAGCTCCTCGATGTCCCGCGCACGACGCACGAAGCTCATCGCGAGATAGTCGAGCGACTGCTCAACGGCAAAGTGGATGTCCGCTTCGTCCTTCTCGGTAATCGACGGCGCCGATACCTGAACGCCGGGAAGATTCAGCCCTTTGTGAGCGTTGATCTCTCCACCGTGCAGCACACGCGCACGAACCTTCGGCGGCGCTACTTCGATCGCGATCAGCTCGATGAGCCCGTCGTCGATCAGGATCCGATCGCCGGCATGGACGTCGCTGGCGAGCTGGTCGTAGGTGATCGGAAACTCTCCGGCCGCCTCCTCGCCTTCGGGCACGAGGACGATGTCTTCGCCCTGGACGACCTTGCGCGGCTCGGCAATGTCACCCACCCTGATTCGTGGGCCCTGCAGGTCGCCGATGATCGCGATGGGACGATCCATCGACTCCGCCACTCGCCGCAGAATCGCAATCCTCTCAGCGTGCTGTTCGTGAGTCCCGTGCGAAAAATTGAGGCGGGCCACGTTCATGCCCGCCTGGGCCAGCCCGCGCAGCGCCTCTTCGGTCGAGCTGGCTGGGCCCAGCGTGCAGACGATCTTTGTGCGAGGTATCCAGGCGGGAGTCACTTGGTCGAATCGACCAGCGTGCTCATTTTGGTCGCGATGCCGGTCGTGAGCGAATCGAACGACTTCTGGAAACTCGCCAGACCCTCCGTGAGAAGCGTGTCGGTCACGTTCTTCATTGGAATTCCGACGGCCTCGATCTCGCGGATTGCACCCTCAGCCGCGCCGAGTCGCTTGTCCACGGTGCGCTCGACGGCGCCATGCTCGCGAAAAGCGTCGATCAGCTTGGGCGGCATCGTGTCGATTGTGTTGGGTCCAATCAGCTCCTCGGCATACATGACGTCCCGGTACTCCGGGTTCTTGACGCTGGTGCTCGCCCACAACGGCTGCTGAACGCGGCCGCCTTTGTCTGCCAGGGCTTTCCATCGCGGCTCTGCGAATCGCCGCGTGAATAACCGATAAGCCATCTTCGCATTGGCGATCGCGGCCCTGCCCTTGAGCAGACGGAAGCGATCCGCATCGCCGCTTTTCGCTGTCTTGATCATTGCGTCGAGCCGCTTGTCCACCTCGGTGTCGACGCGGCTGACAAAAAAGCTCGCGACGGAAAAAATTCCGTCTATCGGCTGGCCCGCCGCGACCCTGTCCTCGAGACCCGCCATGTACGCGTCAATGACGCGGGCGTGAGCCTCGAGAGAGAAAAGAAGGGTGATGTTGACGTTGACGCCGCGTGAAATCAGCTCGCGCACCGCACGGGCGCCCTCTTCGGTTCCCGGGACTTTTACCATCACGTTCGGCCGGTCAACCGTCTTCCAGAGGCGCACCGCTTCGTCCACAGTCTGGCGGAAGTCGTGCGCGACACTGGGCGAAACTTCGATGGATACATATCCGTCGCCTCCACGCGTGGACTGATAAACGCCGCCGAACAGATCGCAGGCATCGCGCACATCGGTCGTCTCTACAAGCTCGAACAACTGCCCGGGCGTGAGGCTCGTCTCGGCCGCGAGGAGCTGATCATCGTATGCCGATCCCTCGGCGAGCGCCTTCTCGAAAATCGTAGGATTGGATGTCATGCCCGTCAGCGCATCCTCGCGGACTCTCCGCTCGAGGTCGCCGTTGTGGAGCATCGTCCGGTCAATGTTGTCGAGCCAGATGGACTGGCCCTGTTCGTGGAGCTGCTGCAAGCGGTTGTTCGACATCGTTCCTCCGTTGATCCCCAATTTAGCGATCTCGCCTTGCAAAAGGCACGAAGGTCGAGTGAAGGTTCATCGTCGAGCCTCAGCTTTCATGCCTCCGGCCACTCGCATCTGTGACTTTCTGGGTGGCAGTTACCACCTCCGCCCACACCTGGCCTGCACGGGTGCTAGCTTTCGCCATCCGCCGCCGAGAGCCTCACATTGCCTTTCATGATGATCACCTGTCCGAGAACCGGTAAGCCGGTTTCCACGGGACACTCGAACGACAGCAAATCCTTTGCGGCCATCAAGCCCGAGGGCAACAAATCGCGGTGCTCGGCGTGCGGAGGAACCCACATGTGGGACAAGAAAGACACGTGGGTGGCGGAGGAAGCGGCTGATCTATCGCTGCTGCGGAGCGCGAGAAAGAAGCAGACTTGACGGTCTATTCCGGGTCATGATTCCCGGCGAGCGGCCGTGCATCCGGAAGCTCGTTTGCGGCGTACAATAACGCCGAAAGAGATGCTTCGGGGTATGAAGCATGACTTCATATCGTCACAACACGGGGACCAATCATGTTTCGCATGAGTGCCGCAAGTCCAACCATTCTTGGAATCACCGCGTTTAATTTTTTCGCCGCAGCTCCGCTCGCCGACAGCGGTGCGCAGGCGACCGTTGCAGCGTCCGCTGCACACCGTCCGCTCAAGAAAGGCGACCCCGAGCTGAAGCGCATTCTGACCCCAATTCAGTTCGCGGTTACGCAGCGCGACGCGACCGAGACTCCGTTTCACAACGAATACTGGGACAACCACGAAGCGGGCATCTACGTCGACGTAGTGTCCGGAGAGCCGCTGTTCAGCTCTCTCGACAAGTACGAGTCGGGCACCGGCTGGCCAAGCTTCACCCGCCCGCTCGAGCCCGCGAACATCCGGACGGACACCGACCATTCGCTCTTCATGGACAGGACGGAGGTTCGCTCCAAGGCGGCGAATTCACACCTCGGTCACCTCTTCGACGACGGCCCGGCGCCGACAGGCCTTCGCTACTGCATGAACTCCGCGGCTCTTCGTTTCATTCCGGCAGACCGTCTGGCCGCCGAGGGTTACGGCAAGTACCTGCCGCTGTTCAAACGTCAGGCCAAGGCCGCCGGGCGCTAAAACGCTCTCACCGTGTTGGCGGCTATATGTTCGTGATCTCCGGCGTTCTCATCGTCGCGACCGCCGTAGTCGCACCACGACTGGCTTTCCCGTTGATAATTGGCGTATGCGTATTCTCCGCGGTCGGCGTGTTCGTGTACTCGTATGTTGCATGGCGT